>JAKVOB010000001.1:0-325143 GCA_022483015.1 Atopobiaceae bacterium
GTGGCAAGGGCAGCACGGCACGGGCGGCGCAGCCCACCATGGTCGCCGGGGCCCGCCGCGGGGTCGTGACCTAGCGGATGCCGCCGCCGAGCTCGTAGTGACGAGCGGCCTGCTCTGCGTTGATCTCGCTGATCTCCTTGAGGCCATCGACATAGGGCTGGAAGCGGTCGAACTGGTCGCCCGCACCCAGGCTGCAGCCGCTGCAGGTCTCGCAGCCCTCGCCGCAGAAATCGAGCGACGCACGGATGATCTCGACCCGCTGCTCGCGTGTGGTGTCCTTGATCAGGATGCTCTCTGCCATGATGCTTCCCCTCTGGCCGGACGCGGCCTCGTCTGTTGGCACCGACGGTAGCAGACGCATGTGATGGCCACGTCGCAACGTATGGGGATGCGGGGTGGGCGGCCGCCGGTCACTCTGGGCAGGCAACGCGAGTCGGTGGGCACGTTGCCTGGCGATGGTGACCCTGGGCGGGGCCATGTGGGGCACCATCGGTCACTCTGGGCAGGCAACGCGGGCCGACATGCACGTTGCCTGGCGATGGTGACCCTAGGTGGAGACGAACCCGGCCCCTACACGCGCAGGCGTACCACCGCATATGACTTGCCCGCCTCGTCGGTCAGGTTGACCACGCAGCCGTCCTCGGTCATGTGGACCGACGGCACGATGACGTCACCCAGCACCGCCGCCGTGCAGTACTGGACGTCAATCTCCCTGGGGGCCTTGCCATGGGCCTTCTGGTCGTCAAGCGCCGCAAGGGCCATCTCGACGTACTGGGCGTTGTTGACGTGATGGTTGGTATCGAGGTATGCCCTGCTCACCAGGATGGCGTCGCGAGGCGAGCCCTCGCCCTCCACCGGGATGCGCCGCTTGATGGGCCTCATGCCGAGGTCCGGCGCCGCGGGGTCGAGATAGGCCTGGAACTCCTCCTCGCGCATCGGCAGGGGACGGTTCCTCTCGGTATCGAGGAGGAACCACAGCGACTCGGCCCGCACGAGGACGTCACCCGAGTCACCCGTCACCGTGAAGCATCGGGTGCCGAACATGCGGTCATGGGACTTGGCCCAGGTCGAGATGCGGATATGGTCGGCGAAGGCAGGAAGATCCACGATCTCGATATCCCATGCGGCCAGGAGCCAGGCGAAGCCGTTCTCGCGCATGTAGTCGAAGCCCCGGCCGATCGAGCAGGCCTGGAACGTCGAGCAGTCCTGCAGGTAGTTGATGAGCCCAAGCACGGAGAGATGGGCCGACTCGTCCGTCTCGCTGTAGCGCACCGTGCTGTCAAACGAGTACATGCCCACCCCCGACGTCCTGTCGCAGGGAGCCCGTTGCCCCTGCCTGCATATCTGCCATACCCCCGCACGCCACGCCTATACCAACAGGTCGTCAAGCTCCAGCTTGGGGACGTGGTTCACGCCGGCCTCGTCAAGCCAGTAGGCCTGGCCGTGGTCGGCGTCCACCGGCTCGAGCACGGGGGTCTCGGCAGGGCGCCCCAAGGCGAGCAGGAGCACCGGAGCGAAGCCCTTCTCGAGAAGGCCGAGATCAGCCCCGAGAGAGGCGCTGTAACTCTTGATCATGCAGCCGCCGATGCCTGCCGCCGTCGCGGCCAGCATGATGGTCTGCGCCGCGATGCCGGCGTCGAGGTTGTGGAGGGGTTTGTCCTCCATGCCCGCCGGCATGCAGATCACGATGTAACCCGTGGGACGCTCGCCAGCGGCAGGGCCGTCCCAGTCGGCGATGAGACCTGCCCAGTGGTGCGATGCCTCGATGCGCGCTACCTCTTCTGCCTCGGCTGTCACATAGAAGCGCAGGAGCTGCAGGTTGTTGGCGCTAGGAGCGAAGCGTGCGACGTCCACCAGCGCGAGGAGGTCCTCGGACGTGACGGGGTTCTCCTCGTCGAAGCGTCGGCATGAGCGAGAGGAACGGACGAGCTGCGCGAAGTCGTCCTGTGTCATGGGGCCTCCTTGGTCGCGTGCCGTTCCTCACAGGATAGTCCGAAACGGCCGTCGGTCCCCCGCGGATGGCAGGAGACCGACGGATGAGGGGCAATGGACGGTGGAGCGGTCTATCGTACGGCCCCGTCCGCGGGCCACACGCGCACGAGTTCCTCGCACACCACCGGCATGTCGGGCGAGAAGGCCCATGCCCCATGGCCGGCCACCGCGGCATCGGGGTTCGCAGCCACGTGATCGTCCCACATCCGCCGCTCGGTCAAGACGTCTCCACGATGTCCGCGAGCGTCTTGCCGTCGAGATATCCTGCCGTGACCTCGCCGAGCTCACGCCACATGGGACGCGTGGGACAGGTCTCGGCACGGGGGCAGAGCTCTGAGGAGGTGCAGTCCAGGCAGGCGACCGGCGCCAGGCTCCCGCCCTCGGCAGCACGGAGGATCTCGCCCAGCGTGTAGTCCTTGGGCGCACGGGACAACTTGTAGCCGCCGCCCTTGCCACGCTGGGAGCTGACCAGGTCGGCCAGGGAGAGCAGGTGCATGACCTGCTCGAGGTACTTCCGTGAGATGTCCTGCCTCTGCGACACGTCGCCGAGCGAGACCCACCCGTCATGGACGGCAAGGTCCGCCATGACGCGCAACGCGTAGCGACCCTTCGTCGAGAACATGCCAGCCATCGTGCCCCCTTCCGTCGTATGTCCAGCTTAGCGCAGCCGGGGCGCCGCGACGTTCGCAGGCTCCCCATCCGCGAGCATTTCCTCGAGCGTGCGCCACGCCAGCTCGGCACACTTCACGCGCGCGGGCATATGGGCCACCGAGACGAGCGAGGCCGCCTCGTCGAGGGGCTCGAGCGCCGCAGGGTCACTCACCTCGCCGCGGACCATCTCCCCGAAGAGATGGCATACCTCGGCTGCCTCGGCGGGGGTACGCCCCAGCATGGCATCGCAGGCCATGTCGGCAGATCCCTGGCAGACGGCACATCCCGTGCCCTGCCAGGCGGCGTCCGCGATGGTGCCGTCCGAGGCCAGCTCGAGCGAGAGCGTGAGGTCGTCGCCACAGCTGGGGTTCACGCCCTCATGGCTGCAGCACGACCGCGCGAGCTCCTCATGATGGTCGGGGTTGGTGACGTGCTCCATGAGGGCACCGGAATAGAGCGAGGCCGACCCCTGCGAGACGTTCCTCTCAGTCGTTGCCATGGAAGACCTCCCATACGTAGGCGAGCCCGTCGACAAGGGCGTCGACGTCACGCCGGTCGTTGTAGATGCCCACGGAGGCGCGGCAGCAGGTGCCCAGCCCGAGCCAGGCAAGCAGCGGTTGCGCGCAGTGGTGCCCCGCGCGTATCGCCACGTCGCGCGCGTCGCCGAGGATGCCCGCCACGTCGTGGGGATGGATGCCGCGGAGGTTGAACGAGACGACCCCATGGTGCGCCGTCGGGTCGGGCGAGCCCACGAGCTCGACGATTCGATTGCCGGCGGCGTCCGTGAGGCTGGCAAGCCCCTCCATGAGCGCGGCCACGAGCGTGGCCTCCCGCGCCTCGATGGTCTGCCAGCCGATGCCCTCGAGGTAGTCGAGCGCGACGCCGGTGGCATAGATCCCCGCCGCATCCTGCGTGCCCGCCTCGAACTTCTGCGGTACGGGGGCCCACACCGCGCCACCCTCCGTCACGGAGTCGATCATCTCGCCGCCCGTGAGGAAGGGCGGCATGGCCTCGAGCAGCTCGCGCCTGCCCCAGAGCACGCCCACCCCCATGGGACCCCCCAGCTTATGGGCCGAGAGGGCCACGAGGTCGGCCCCGAGCGCGACGACGTCGAGCGGCATGTGGGCCGCGGACTGTGCCGCGTCCAGCACCACGGTGGCTCCCATGGCATGGGCACGGCGGGCGATGGCCGGGACGGGCAGCTCGCAGCCGAGCACGTTCGAGACGTGCGCGACCGAGACGACCCGTGCGTGCGGGCCGATCTTCTCGGCAATCTCGCCCTCGGTGATGCGGCCCTGGGCGTCGGGGCGCAGGAAGACCAGATGGGCCCCCGTAGCTGCACAGACCTGCTGCCAGGGCACGAGGTTGGAGTGGTGCTCCATGATCGAGACCACGACCTCGTCGCCCGACTGGAGCACGGAGCCGCCCAGCGACGAGGCCACGAGGTTGAGTGACTCGGAGGTGTTGCGGGTGAAGACGACCTCGCTCGGGTCCGCGGCGCCCAGGAAGCGGGCCACATGGCCACGGACGTCATCGATGGCCTCGGTCGCCGCCACCGAGAGCGGGTAGAGGCCCCGCAGCGGGTTGGCGTTCATCGTCTCATAGAAGCGGCGCTGGGCGTCGAGCACCACAGCCGGGCGCTGCGCCGTGGCCGCCGTGTCGAGGTAGGTGAGGCCGGGATGACCCGCCAGCAGCGGGAAGTCCGCCCGGTAGGGGTTGGTCGATATGTCGGAGGCATCCGTGGGACGGCTCATGACCTGGTCGCCTCCCCTGCGGCCGACGTGGCTGGTACGAGGTCGGCCGCAAGGTCGGCATCCAGCGTGCCGGCGAAGCGGACCACCGCCTCGCGCGCCGGGCCATGTGTCTTGTCGGCCGCACGACGGACCAGCGACTCGCGCACCAACGCGGCGGCATCGGCCCGCGTGAGGCCACGGGCCACCAGGTAGGAGAGCTGCTCGCCCGCGACGGTGCCGATGGTGGCGCCGTGGTCGGCCGCGACGTCCTCCTCGTCGCAGAGGATGGTGGGAAGCGAGCGGTTGGAGACGTCCTCGCCAGCCAGCACCACCACCTCAGACTCCTGCCCCCGCGACCCCTTGCAACCATGACGCAGGTCGATGGTCTGGCGACTCGACTTGGCCGCATGCTCCCCCACCACGCCCGAGGCCTCGATGTGGGCACGCGTGTCATGCCCCCGCTGCCAGACCTGCTGGCCGAAGTCGACCGAGTGGGCCTCGTCTGCGAGGTAGCGCATGGTGAGGCGCGCGCTCGAGGCGTCACCGGCGAGGTCCGCGAGGCTCCCGAGCGCCGACGTGCCCGCGCCGAGCAGGTACTGCGTGACGTCCAGATGGGCACCCGTGCCGAGCGTCGCGCCGAGGCTGTCGAGGTACTGGTCCCTCTCGCCCAGGGCGACGACCGACGTGACGTCCACGTGGGCACGTGCGGAGAGCACGAGGCGGAGCTGCGAGCCGAAGGTCTTGGAGGCCTGGGCGTCGGCTGCCACCACGGTGACGTGGACGGTCGCCCCCTCGCCCACGATGATGCCGCACGAGCGGACCGGCGTCGTGGCGTCCATGCGGAGCTCCAGGTGAGCCGTCGTGCGCGCGGGCACCTCGATGAGGCGGGCCCGGGGCGCCATGGCGTCGAGCCAGGCCGTGGCCTCCGGGCCGGCGCCGCAGCTGACCCGCGCGACCCGCCCGTCGAGCACGACCTCCCTCTTCGAGGAGGCCGGCGCCGGCACCTCGAGGGTCGTGTCGTTCACGCGGAGTCGGTTCCAGGTCTGGGTCGGCGTGGCATCCACGCCGGAGAGTGTGACGGTGCTCATCCTATGGCCCCTTCCATCTCGAGCTTGATGAGGTTGTTCATCTCGACGGCGTACTCGAGCGGCAGCTCCTTCGAGATGGGGTTGGCGAACCCGTTGACCACCAGGGTGCGGGCCTCCTGCTCGGTCATGCCGCGAGCCATGAGGTAGCCCACCGTGTCGTCCGAGATGCGGCCAATCGTGGCCTCATGGCCCACCTGGGCGTCACCGCGTCGCACGTCCATGGCCGGGATGGTGTCCGAGCGGCTACGGTCGTCGAGCATGAGCGACTGGCAGCTCACCGTGGCCGTGGCATGGGCGGCCTCGGGCGTGACCACCACGGCGCTCCTGAAGGTGGAGACGCCGCCGTCCTTCGAGAGCGACTTCGTCGAGACGGACGCCGTGCAGTCGGGAGCCGCGAGCACGACCTTGCAGCCGGTGTCGAGGTCCTGCCCGCCACCGGCGAAGGTGATGGACGTGAACTCGCACGTGGCCTTCTCGCCAGCCAGGATCGAGGTGGGATACAGGTAGCTCACGTGGCTGCCGAACGACCCCGAGACCCACTCGATGTCGCCGCCGGCCTCGACGCGCGCCCGCTTGGTGTTGAGGTTGTACATGTTCTTTGACCAGTTCTCGATGGTCGAGTAGCGCAGATGGGCGTCGCGCCCCACATAGAGCTCGACGCAGCCGGCATGGAGGTTGGCCACGTTGTACTTGGGAGCCGAGCAACCCTCTATGAAGTGCAGGCTCGCCCCCGGCTCCACCACGATGAGCGTGTGCTCGAACTGGCCGGCACCCGCAGCATTGAGGCGGAAGTAGCTCTGGAGCGGGAAGTCCAGGCTCACGCCCGCAGGCACGTAGACGAAGGAGCCGCCACTCCACACGGCACCATGGAGGGCCGCGAACTTGTGGTCGCTGGCCGGCACCAGGTGCATGAAGCGCTCGCGGATGAGGTCCTCGTAGGGACCATGGAGCGCCTCCTCGATGCCCGAGTAGACCACGCCCTGCTCTGCGACCTCGTCGCGCATGTTGTGGTACACGAGCTCCGAGTCATACTGGGCGCCCACGCCGGCCAGGCTCGTGCGCTCGGCCTCGGGGATCCCCAGGCGCTCGAAGGTGTCCTTGATGTCGGCCGGGACGTCGTCCCAGTCGGCCGACTCGCCCGCGTTGGCCGTGACGTAGGTCGAGATGTGGTCCATGTCGAGGCCGGCGATGGAGGGGCCCCAGTTCCTGGGCATGTCGAGCTTGCGGTAGGTCTCGAGCGAGGCGAGCCGCAGGTCGAGCATCCAGGAGGGCTCGTCCTTGCGCCTCGAGATGCGCTCCACGACCTCGGGTGTGAGGCCGTCGGCGAAGCGCTCGTAGCCCGCGCTGGCAGGCTCGGGCTTCACGAAGTCGTAGAGGCTCGCGTCGACCTCGGCGACCGCGCTCATAGCGAGGCCGCCATCTGTGGGACGGATGCCTCGAGGCGCTCGAAGCCCTCCGCGTCGATCCGGCCGATGAGGCTCGCGTCACCCTCGGCCACGAGGCGGCCGTCCACCATGACGTGGGTACGGTCGACGTCGAGGCGCTCGAGGATGCGCGTGTTGTGCGTGATCACGAGGAGCGTGCCCGCACAGTCGGCGCGATAGGCCTCGATGCCGGCCGAGACCACGCCCAGGGCGTCGACGTCCAGGCCGGAGTCGGTCTCGTCCAGGATGGCGAGCTTGGGACGCAGGAGCAGCAGCTGGAGCATCTCGACCTTCTTGCGCTCCCCTCCCGAGAAGCCCACGTTGAGGTCGCGCGTGAGCCATGACTCGTCCATGTCGAGGCGCGCACAGAGCTCCGAGAGGTGGGCTCGGAAGGCCCGCCCGCCCATCTTGAGCTCGGGGCGCTTCTGGCAGATCGTGCGCAGGAAGCTGTAGAGCTGGACGCCTGGCACCTCCACGGGAGCCTGCCACGAGAGGAAGATGCCCGCGAGCGAGCGGACGTCGGGCGTGGCATGCGTGAGGTCCTGGCCGTCGAGCACGACGCTGCCGGAGCCCACCACGTAGGCGGGGTCGCCCATGATGACATGGCCGAGCGTGGACTTCCCGGCCCCGTTGGGGCCCATGAGGACGTGGCACTCGCCATGGCCGAGCGTGAGATCGATGCCATGGAGCAGCTCCTTCTTGCCCGCCGAGGCCGTGAGGCCCGAGACGACGAGAAGGTCCTCCCCGCCCTGGCATCGGGTCCCTGACATGGCGCCGTCGATGACTTCCTGGGGCATATGTGCCTCCCTGTCCGAATGTGCCTCTCGGCACGCGTATTAATCCTACTTGTCGTATGGGATTCTAATCCAGCATGTGACAGATAACAACACCTATTTGGTAGGATTATGGAGGGGTACCGTTCCACAGCAACGGATGCGTACCTTCTGGCACAACCCCCCTCTCAAATACTTTGGTATGAGGCTCCCTGCGAGCCCCTCGGCTAGTCTCCCGCCAAGGAGGCTTCGACCAGGAAAGGGGACAGGATGGCATTCGGATTCAAGCTCAAGACCGTAAGGACCAAGAACTCCTATGCGAGCAACGAGGAGCTCTTCGAGCGCATCAAGGACGAGGAGTTCGAGGCGGGGGCACCGAAGCTCGCGAAGAACGGCCTCACCGAGATCATCGTGTTCCCGCCGCTCGACCGACAGAACCAGGTCTGGGTCATGATGGCCGGAAAGAACAAGATCCAGGTTCAGAAGTCGGAGCTTGTGGGCGCCGGGAACATGGCGGCCAACGAGGTGCTCGAGCAGGTCACCGGGGGCATCTTCGGCATGAAGTCGATCATGGGCAAGAATGCGAAGCACATCGAGCAGCTCGTCGTGGCCACTGCCGACGAGCTTGAGGCCCTTGGCCTCTGACCAAGTCGGAACCCAGCAATTACAGGCTGACAAGATGCCTGTACAAGAATGAGAGGAACCAGCGTGAACAAGCACATCATCCATGAGGCATCCGTCCTTGGCGTCGCCCTGACCCTGATGGGCCTCCCGCTTGCCGGCTGCGGCTCAACCACGCAGAGCAACGCATCGGGAGCGGGCACCAGCAGCACCACCGCCTCGACGAGCGCGGCGGACCTCGACGAGCGCGGCGACGACCTCGAAGTCGTCCTCGGCTACGACGACGAGCGAGACCAGCGAGTCCACCGAGAGCGACACGACCGAGTTCTCGATCAGCGAGAGCGAGATCGCCGAGGCCTATGTGGGCACCGACGAGGCCGGCGAGGCCGTCTACTGGATCTGCAACGCGGACGGCAGCAAGGCCGGGCTCTTCATCATCACGAGCTCGGGCGACTATGTGAGCTTCCTCGGGCCGACCGAGGTCGACGGGAACATCATCACCGTCACCGACGCCGTGACCGGCAACGCCTGCGCCATCGGCGTGAGCACGAATGACGACGGCAGCATCGCGGTCACGGGCTCCGTCGCGACGACCGACGGTGCGACGGCAGACTTCAACACCACCTTCGTCCCATGCGACATCTCGCAGGCGTTCTCGATCCTCCAAGGCGTCAGCGAGTATGCAAACATGATTGCATAATACAAACAACATGCTTTTATGAAAGATGTACCATGGTTCTTCGCTCATGGCCTTGTCGTCCATCGTACGCCGAAGCACCGACACGCCGCTGGCTGTGTCGGTGCTTCTTTGCGAGGAACCAGCATGTCTCCCCTTCCCACCAGCACATACCTCACTGACGACCTCTGCGAGTTGTTCGGTGACGCAGTCGAGGGGTGCCGCATCATCATGTTCAGCGCGCCCACTGGCTGCGGCAAGTCCGTCCAGTCACGGGGGCTCCTTCGTCTATACGGCATCCCGTTTGTGGAATGCCATGGTTCCGAGGCCGACCTGGCCGAACATATAGAGAGCGGCATCGGAAGAGACGGCCACGCCGTGAGCGACCGGGGCGAGACGACTCTTCCCCCTGGGGACAGGGGCGTCCGCAGGGGCACCTGTCGTCGCGATGCCGTCCTGGTTGACGACCTCCAGCTCCTTGCATCACCATCCGACCAGCGCGTCCTTGCCGAGCTGATCGCCACTCATCCAGAGACGCTGTTCGTCCTTTGCGGCCGCTGCCCTCTGCCGGCATGGCTGTCCTCCTTCGAGGCCGCCCGCCAGACGCTGACCATCGAGCCAGAGGATCTCGTCCTCGACGAGGCGTCGCTCAGGCGCCTGTTCGATGGCCGTCATGCCAAGCATACGGACGATCTGCTCCATGAGATTATTGGATACACAAAGGGATATCCCCTGCTGACAAGCATCCTCATGGAGGGTCTTCGCAAGCAGCACGCAAGGGGAAACGACCTCGTCCTCTCGGACGAGCTCAAGGAACGGAGCATGCTCCGGCTCTACTCCTTTTACGACGAGATGGTCTATCGGGCCTTCACCGCGGACGAGAGGCACCTGCTCCTGTGCCTTGCGCCATTCGACCACCTCGACGATGGGTTCGCAGTCGCGCTGACAGGCGACTCCCGGGCCCCACAGATGATAGCCAGGCTACGGGTCGAGACGCGCATGTTCCGTACCAACTCATTGTCGACCCTCTCATTCTGGTCCGTCTTCCAGTCGTACCTCCTCTGGAGGATGCGTAAGGACTGGTCGTCGGACGAGCGCGAGGAGGTCTACTCGAACGCCGCGGGGTACTTCGAGGCATCGGGAGACATCGTCGATGCCGTCAAGTGCTACGACCTCTACGAGAACCGTGAGAAGGTCATCGAGCTCCTTTCACGACACTCCAGAAAGAACCCTCGCATGGGAAGCTATCGCGAGCTTGCGCCCTACTATTTCTCGCTCACGGACCAAGAGGCCCGTGTGTCTCCGGACCTCATGTCCGGACTCAGCATGGCCGAGATGCTGTTCGGGAACTATGAAAGGTCAGACCATTGGTATGACGTCCTAAGCGAATGCGTGAGCTCGGCTGATACCACTCCCCAAGATCGCAAGCAGGCCCAGTCCGACCTCTACTACCTTGACATGGCCCTCCTACAAAGGACCTCCGGCCAGGAGACCGGGCTCATCATCTCGATGGTCAAGGCGATCGCCTCGGGGCTGCTCGACCGCGAGTCCTTCTCGTTCTCGGTCACGAGCGGCCTGCCTTCGATTCTCAACGGGGGAAGGGACTTCAGCGCCTGGGTCGGTCGGGACCGACTGCTCTACAAGACGATGGCCAAGCCCATCGTGAGCCTCCTCGGCAAGGACGGGGCGGGACTCCCGCTCTGCGCCATCACGGAGAGCCTCTTCGAGAAGGGCGAGGAGGTCAGTCCGTACATCGTGAGCCTCGCATCAAGCGTCCCGGACGTAAGGCTCAGGGGGACGCCCGACATCGAGTATGCCATCGTCGGACTTCTCGCTCGCATCCACATCGCTCGGAATCGCCCACAGGAGGCACGTTCCCTCGTAGCCGACCTTCAAAGGCAGTTCCTCGCCGATGGCGACAGCGCCTTCCTCCCCAACATCGAGGCGAGCATCGTCCGTATCGCCCTTTACCAAGGAGATGGCGCCACGTGGAAGAGATGGCTGGCGACACGGGCACCGAAGGTGACGCTCAGCCCCTATGGCATGGATCGGTACCTCTATCAGACCCTTGCATTGGCCTACCTTGCCGAAGGCAAGAACGAGGCAGTACTCCTGGCGATGGCCCCTTGGCGCACCGTCTTCGAGAGATGCAATCGCACCATCGACCTCATCGGCCTCCATGCGCTCACCGCAATCGCCCTCTACAGGGCGGCATGCCCAAGCGAGGCACGGGGCGCGTCCGATGCCCACATGCACGCCCCCTCTCCGGACCAGGTCCCCCACCAAGGGTCCCCATATGCTCCAGGCCCCGTCCCGTCGAGCTGGTCGATGGAACTGGCGAAGGCGTTGGAGGGGGCGCACGAGTTCGGATACGTTCGGCCCATCTCGCAGTATGGCATCGCGATCCTCCCGCTCCTCGAGCGCTGCGGCTACGGAGGGGACCCCGAATGGTTCGATGACGTCATGTCAGACACCCGGCTCAGGGCAACCTATTACCCGCGCTATCTGCAACCTCGCCATAAGCTCTTGGAACCGCTCACCTCTACCGAGCAGAAGGTCCTGAGGCTGCTCGCCGGCGACATGTCGAACGCACGGATCGGAGAGGTCCTGGACATCAAGCTCCCGACCGTCAAGACCCACGTAAGCCATATCATGCAGAAGCTCGACGTCTCGTCGCGAGCACAGGCCAAGACGGCCGCACGGGAGATGGACCTCCTCTAGGCCACGGTCACACGAGATGGCACAGGTGGGCCGAGGGGCCTGGCCGTCCCCACCCATGCCCTGCCTTCCACCTTCCACCTTCCGAGCGTCGGCATCAGCCGGTCTTGGCCCGTCCGAAAGAGAAACTCTTTAATTCCTACTTGTTTACTAGGTCTTGAAGTGGCACACTGTCTCACCAACGGACGGCGACGGCCCACGACACGACTCGGCCATGGTCTGGCGTACACTCGTCCGGAAGCAACGACCAGGGAGGTCATCATGCACGTAGCAAACCACGTAGAGGCCCTCATCGGGCAAACCCCACTCATCGACCTGTCCGACCTCTGCGACGGCGCCGCCCACGTGCTCGGCAAGTACGAGGCCACCAACCCCGGCGGCTCGGTCAAGGACCGCGTGGCCAAGGCCATGCTCGACGCCGCCGAGAATGACGGCACGCTGAAGCCCGGCGGCACCGTGATCGAGCCCACCAGCGGCAACACCGGCGTGGGCCTTGCCATGCTCACGGCAGCCCGCGGCTACAAGATGGTCCTCACCATGCCCGAGACCATGAGCATCGAGCGCCGTAAGCTCGCTGCCGCCTATGGTGCCCAGATCGTGCTCACCCCCGGCAAGGACGGGATGGCCGGCGCCGTGGCCAAGGCCAAGGAGCTCCAGGCCGCCACTCCCGGCTCCATCATCGCCGGGCAGTTCGACAACCCCGCAAACCCCCAGGCCCACTACGAGACCACCGGCCCCGAGATCTGGCGCGACACCGAGGGTGCCGTGGACGCCATCGTGGCCGGCGTGGGCACGGGTGGCACCGTCTCTGGTACCGGCCGCTTCCTGAAGGAGCACAAGGCCAGCGTGCACGTGGTGGCCGTGGAGCCCTCAGAGAGCCAGGTGCTCGCCGGAGGCGCTGCCGGACCTCATAAGATCCAGGGCATCGGCGCGAACTTCGTGCCAGGCAACTTCGACCGCGACGTGGTCGACGAGATCCTGCCCGTGCCGTCCGACGAGGCCGTCTCCACCAAGGCCACGCTCGCCGACAACGAGGGCCTGCTCGTGGGCATCTCGTCAGGTGCCGCCGTGTGGGCTGCCGTGCAGCTGGCCAAGCGCCCCGAGTTCGCCGGCAAGACCATCGTGGCGATCCTGCCCGACACCGGCGAGAGGTACCTCTCGATGCAGTAGCGCCGAGACGAGACGAGGCATCGGGGGCCCGTCGGCAGAACGCCGGCGGGCCCTTCTCGGCGGTGATGAGATCGTGCCATGCCTCATGGCGCCGTCACGTAACGGGCCGGTCACATCAGGCCGATTTGCCCTCCCCGCAGGCGCGCCCCCGTCGTACCATAAGAGGGTCGCATCGGAGCACGCCCACCTGGAAGGGTCTTGCCATGGTCTCCCGTATCTACGTTGAGAAGAAGTCCGGATTCGACGTCGAGGCATCCCAGCTCACACACGAGCTCAAGGGCATCCTCGGCATCTCGGGCCTCACGCAGGTCCGCATCGTCAACCGCTACGACGTGGAGGGCATCGACGAGGGGCTCTTCTCGACCTGCGTCCCCACCGTCTTCTCGGAGCCCCAGGTCGACGTCGCGACCACCGACCAGCCCGACGCTGCCGGCGCCACCGTCTTCGCGGTGGAGTACCTGCCTGGGCAGTTCGACCAGCGTGCCGACTCCGCCAGCCAATGCATCCAGCTCATCAGCCAGGGAGCCCGTCCCGACGTGCGCTCGGCCAAGCTCTACTACCTCGCCGGCACCCTCACGCCCGAAGACGTCGAGGCCGTGAAGTCCTACGTGATCAACCCCGTCGAGGCCCGCGAGGCCTCGCTCGAGACGCGCGCGACCCTCAAGATGAACGTGGCCGTGCCCACCACCGTCGAGACCCTGACCGGCTTCCGCACCATGGACGAGGCGGCGCTCGCGGCCTTCATCGACGAGCGCGGCCTTGCCATGGACCTCGCCGACCTCGCCTTCTGCCAGGAGTACTTCACCGGCGAGCAGCGCGACCCCACCATCACCGAGATCAAGATGATCGACACCTACTGGTCGGACCACTGCCGCCACACCACCTTCGGCACGATCCTCGACGACGTCGCCATCGACGACGACATCGTGCAGAAGGCCTTCGACGCCTACCTGGCCATGCGCCACGAGCTCGGGCGTGACGAGAAGCCCGTCTGCCTCATGGACATGGGCACCATCGGCGCCAAGTGGCTCAAGCACCAGGGTGTCCTCAAGAACCTCGACGAGTCCGAGGAGATCAACGCCTGCACCGTCAAGGTCAAGGTCGACGTGGACGGCGAGGACCAGGACTGGCTCTTCCTCTTCAAGAACGAGACCCACAACCACCCCACCGAGATCGAGCCCTTCGGTGGCGCCGCCACGTGCATCGGCGGGGCCATCCGCGACCCGCTCTCGGGCCGCAGCTACGTCTACCAGGCCATGCGCGTGACCGGCGCGGCCGACCCCACGGTCCCCGTGGCCGACACCCTTCCCGGCAAGCTCCCCCAGCGCAAGCTCGTGACCACGGCCGCGGCCGGCTACTCCAGCTACGGCAACCAGATCGGCCTCGCCACCGGCAAGGTCGACGAGCTCTACCACCCGGGCTATGCCGCAAAGCGCATGGAGATCGGCGCCGTGGTGGGAGCCACGCCGGCCGACCACGTGCGCCGCGAGGAGCCGGCGCCCGGCGACGTGATCGTGCTTCTCGGCGGGCGTACCGGCCGTGACGGCATCGGTGGTGCCACGGGAAGCTCCAAGGCCCACAACCTCGACAGCCTCGAGGAGTGCGGTGCCGAGGTCCAGAAGGGCAACCCCACGGTCGAGCGCAAGCTCCAGCGCCTGTTCCGCCGCGAGGATGCCTGCCGCCTCATCAAGCGCTGCAACGACTTCGGCGCAGGCGGCGTGTCCGTGGCCATCGGCGAGCTGGCCGACGGCCTGGCCATCGACCTCGACCGCGTCCCCAAGAAGTACGAGGGCCTCGACGGCACCGAGCTCGCCATCTCCGAGAGCCAGGAGCGCATGGCCGTGGCGCTCGCCCCGGAGGACGTCGACACCTTCATCGGCTATGCCCATGACGAGAACCTCGAGGCCACCGTCGTCGCCTCGGTCACGCAGCAGAAGCGTCTCACGATGACATGGGACGGCGCCACCATCGTGGACGTGAGCCGTGAGTTCCTCTCGTCCAACGGCGCCCCCAAGCACCAGCGCGTCCACGTGGAGGCGGCCAAGCCCTACTCCCGCACGTGGGAGGGCGACACCCTCGAGAGTCGCATGACCTCCCTCGTGAGCGACCTCAACGTCTGCTCCAACAAGGGCCTCTCCGAGCGCTTCGACTCCACCATCGGTGCCGCCACGGTCCTCATGCCCTTCGGCGGCGCACGTCAGCTCACCCCGGCGCTCGGCATGGCCGCCAAGCTCCCCGTCGACGGCGAGACGACCACCTGCTCCGGCATGGCCTGGGGCTTCAACCCCTACCTCATGGAGGCCGACCAGTTCGCAGGCGCCTACCTCTCGGTGGTCGAGAGCATGGCCAAGC
Organism: Atopobiaceae bacterium; assembly: GCA_022483015.1. Lineage (NCBI taxonomy): Bacteria > Bacillati > Actinomycetota > Coriobacteriia > Coriobacteriales > Atopobiaceae > Atopobiaceae bacterium. Next base: position 15,199 of record JAKVOB010000001.1, read on the forward strand.
TCGTGGCCACGGGCTTCGAGCACGAGAACGCCTACCTCAGCTTCCAGGAGTACTTCGAGCGCCTGCGCGACGAGGCCGAGCGCTGGGGCAAGCCCTGCGCGGCCGTGCTCGGAGCCCTCATGGCCCAGGTCGACCTGGGCGTGGGCGCCATCGGCGGCAAGGACTCCATGAGCGGAAGCTTCGAGCAGCTCGACGTGCCACCGACCCTCGTGAGCTTCGCCACCGCCGTGGGCACCGTCGACCACGTGACCTCCCCCGAGTGGAAGCAGGCCGGCTCGCGCCTGGTGGCGCTCGTCCCCCGCTACGCCCATGGCGGCCTCATGCCCGAGGCGGCCGGCGTGCTCGAGGCCTTCTCGATGGTCGAGGGACTCATCGCCGACGGCTCCGCACGTGCCGTGACCACGCCAGGCTACGGCGGCATGGCCGAGGCGCTCTTCAAGAGCTGCCTTGGCAACCGCATCGGCATCGAGCTGGCCGCTGACTTCCCGGCGGACGCCCTGTTCGACCCGGCCTATGCCACCATGGTCGTCGAGCTTGCCGACGGTGCCACGCTGCCCGAGGCGACCGAGAGGGTCGCCGTGGTCCAGATCGGCCACACCACCGAGTCCTACCAGCTCGTGGCTGCCGGCGAGACGATCGACCTCGCCAAGCTCGAGGGGGCCTGGGCACGACCGCTCGAGGAGGTCTTCCCGTACCGCGCCGCCGGCGAGACGGTCACCACCCTCAACCACCAGCAGTCGGGCAGCCATGAGCGCCACAGCGCCACCCATGTGGCCAGGCCGCACGTCATCATCCCCGTGTTCCCCGGCACCAACTGCGAGTACGACTCCGCGCGCGCCTTCGAGCGTGCCGGCGCCGACGTCTCGACGCTCGTCATCAAGAACCTCACGCCCCAGAGCGTGGCCGAGAGCTGCGAGGCCCTCGTCTCCGAGATCCGTCGCAGCCAGATCGTCATGCTGCCCGGCGGCTTCTCGGGCGGCGACGAGCCCGACGGGTCCGCCAAGTTCATCACGGCCTTCTTCCGCGCGCCGGCCGTCACCGAGGCGGTACGTGACCTGCTGCAGGCACGCGATGGCCTCATGCTCGGCATCTGCAACGGCTTCCAGGCGCTCGTGAAGCTCGGGCTGGTCCCCTACGGCGACATCCGCCCCATGGACGACGCCTGCCCCACGCTCACGTTCAACACCATCGGACGTCACCAGAGCCGACTCGTGCGCACCCGCGTGGCGAGCGACCTGTCACCGTGGCTCAGCAAGTGCGAGGTCGGCGACATCCACACCGTGGCCATCAGCCATGGAGAGGGACGCTTCGTCGCAAGCCCCGACCTGCTCGCGCGTCTGGAGGGGGCAGGCCAGGTGGCGACCCAGTATGTGGACGCCGACGGCGTGCCGTCGCTCGACCTCGACGTGTGCCCCAACGGCTCGGTCGACGCCATCGAGGGCATCACGAGCCCCGACGGTCGTGTGCTGGGCAAGATGGGTCACACCGAGCGTAGCGGCCACGGCCTCTACGAGAACGTCCCCGGTGACTGCTTCCAGCCGCTCATCGAGGGTGGCGTCGCGTACTTCACCGACTAGCACCCTGGTCACAGTCCTCCAAAGGGACCCGCAGCAGCCCATCCGGGGCCGCTGCGGGTCCCTTCTTCAGACCGGTGGACGACCTTGCCCCTTCAGCTTCCTGGCACCTTGAATTCAGCTCCCCAAAAACGTTGCGCAAGCGGCGAGCATTCGGGGGAACTGTCCTCTCACCTGCCCTTCCACCCCCTACTCTGATGATGGGAAGGCAGCATCCCCCATCTCGACGTGCCTCCCCGTGCCACGCACACCCCACCGGACGAGGAGCGACGGACATGGCAGACACCCTTCCCCCGAACCAGCTCGTCTTCAAGCGCAACGAGGTGAAGTACCTCCTCGGCCCCAAGGAGCGCGGCGCGCTCGAGGGCGCGATGGAGGACCGCATGGCCTTGGACGAGCATGGCCAATCCATGGTCACGAGCATCTACTTCGACACGCCCACGGGCCTGCTCTGCCGGCGCTCCCTCGAGGGTGGCCCCTACAAGGAGAAGCTCCGCGTGCGCGCCTACGGACCGGTCATGCCCGACTCGTCGGCCTTCGTCGAGATCAAGAAGAAGTGCCGCGGCATCGTCTACAAGCGCCGCGTGGCGGTGAGGGCCGCAGGTACCCTGTCGGCGCTCACCGACCATCGCTGTGACAGGCTCCTGCCCCCCGACGGCCATGACGCAGGTCCCACCGACCGCCAGATCCTCTCCGAGATCGACTACCTCCTCGGACGCTACCGCGGGATGTCCCCTGCCTTCTGCATCACCTACCTGCGCAAGGCCTTCCTCGCCAGCGACGGCTCCGACCTCAGGATGACCCTCGACACCGACATCCGCTGGTATGCCTGCACCCCGGACGGCGGAAGCTCATGGACCGAGGGCCTCGCCTCCCCCCAGGGCTCACCGTTGCTCGGGACCGGCGAGGGCCTCCTCGAGCTGAAGACCGCCTTCGCGGCCCCCCTCTGGCTCACCCACCTGTTCGACCGGCTCCGGGTCCGCCCCACGTCCTTCTCGAAGGTAGGCCGTGCCTTCATGGCCGACGAGGCGGCACATCTTGCCCCGGCGGCCCTCCACCTTGCCACGCTCCCGAACATGGGGGCCGAGTCTGACCATGACACCCATCCTGACCACCTAGGGAGCCTTCGCTATGCCTGACCTCTTCTCGAGCGTCTTCGCCACCACGTCCACCACCACCGAGACGCTCTCGGTAGGTGGGTTCCTCGCCTGCGTCGGCGTCGCGCTGCTCATCGGACTCTTCCTCGCCTACGTGCATGCGCGGTCGAGCAGGGCCTCCAAGAGCTTCACGACCACCATCGCCCTGCTCCCTGCCATCGTCTGCGTCGTCATCATGATGGTGAACGGCAACATCGGTGCCGGCGTGGCCGTGGCCGGCGCCTTCAGCCTCGTCCGCTTCCGCTCGGCCCCCGGCACCGCCCGCGAGATCTGCTCGATCTTCCTCGCTATGGGCACCGGCCTCATCTGTGGCATGGGATACCTGGGCTATGCGGTCCTGTTCGCCGTCGTCCTGGGCTTCGTGATGCTCTTCTACAACCGCATCGGCCTGGGAGGAGAGGGGTCCGGCAAGCTCACCCTTGCCATCACCATCCCCGAGGGCCTCGACTACGTGGGCGAGTTCGATGACCTCTTCGAGACGTTCACCTCGGCCCATGAGCTCATGGGCGTCAAGACCACCAACATGGGCAGCATGTACAAGCTCACCTACGCCATCGTCATGCACAACGACGATGCCCAGCAGGCCTTCATCGACCAGCTGCGCTGCCGCAACGGCAACCTCGAGATCTCGATCACCCATCCCCAGGAGGAGGTCGGCTATGAGCTCTAGGACCAGGACCGCGCCTGCGCTCGCCCTCACCTGCGTGCTCGCACTCGGCCTCAGCGCCTGCTCGGGCAGCGGCACGACCACGGCTGCCACGACGACCGCATCCTCGACCGAGGCCTCCACGTCGTCCGATGCCACCACCGACACCGGCACGACCACGACCGTCGCCGCGACCGACCTCGACACCACGAGCATGTTCACCGACCGCGACCTCTCGGGCAAGACCGACAGCACCTCGGCCACCATCACCCTCTCGGGCTCAGGCGCCACGAGCACCTCGAGCTCGGGCGTCTCGATCGACGGGAGCACCATCACCATCACCGACGAGGGCACCTATGTCATCACCGGCTCCGGCACCGACGTGCAGGTCGTGGTCGCAGCCGAGGACACCGACAAGGTCCAGCTCGTCCTCGACGGCGCCACGATCCAGAACTCGACCCTGCCCGCCATCCGCGTGGCCACGGCCGACAAGGTCTTCCTCACCATGGCCGACGGGACCACCAACGCGCTCTCCGTGAGCGGGACCGTGGCCGACCCGTCCGACGAGAAGGCCGACGCCGTGGTCTTCTCGCACGACGACCTGACCGTGAACGGGACCGGCGCCCTGAAGGTCAGCGCCCAGGGGGGCCATGGCATAGTCTCGAAGGACGACCTGGTCTGCGCCGGCGTGACACTCGAGGCCGACGCCTCGGGAGCCTGCCTGAAGGCCAACAACAGCGTGCGCATCGCAAGCGGGACCTACACCCTCACCTCTGACGACGACACCATCCATGCCGACTCCAACGACACCGTCGGCGGCTTCGTCTACATCCAGGACGGCACCTTCACCCTGGACGCGGGCGATGACGCGATCCATGCCGACGGGGCCACCCTCGTGGCCGGCGGCACCGTGGACGTCGAGAGGAGCTACGAGGGCATAGAGGGGACGACCGTGGCGCTGACGGGAGGCGACGTGACCGTCGTCTCGAGCGATGACGGCATCAACGCCGCATCCTCCGACGCCTCGGGCGACACGAGCACCGACCAGGTCGCGGCCGGCAACACCACCACCTCCACGGGTTCGGGCCAGGGTGGCCAGCAGGGTGGTGCCATGCAGGACTTCCACTCCAACGACTCCGCCAACGCCAGCAGCGGCGGCATGATGATGGACACGGACGACAGCTGCGTGGTCACCATCTCGGGTGGCACCCTCACCATCACGGCCTCGGGTGATGGCATCGACTCCAACGGCACCGTCGACGTCACCGGAGGCACGACCTACGTCTATGGCCCCGAGAGCGGTGGCAACAGCTCGCTGGACTATGGCACGGGGGCCACGATCTCGGGCGGCACCTTCCTCGCCGCGGGTTCGACCGGCATGGCCGAGAACTTCACCGACGGCACGCAGTGCACGGGCCTCGTGACCCTCTCCGGCTCGGCGGGTGACACCATCACCGTGAGTGACTCGTCCGGCACCACCATCGCACGCACGACGGTCGCCGCGTCGTACGGCTGCGTCATCGTGAGCTCGCCCGACCTGACCCAGGGTTCCACCTATACCGTGAGCAACGGCAGCACGAGCACGCAGGTCACCTTCGACAGCACGATCGAGAGCAGCATCTCGGGCGGCGGCACCAACATGGGCGGCGGACAGACCTCTGGTGGCATGGGCAGCGGGCAGGCCCCTGGCCAGAAGTCGTCCTCGAGCGCAGCCTAAGGCCGCCCACCGCGCATGTTTGCGTTCCTCCCCCGTGGGGCATACTATATGTTACCTTGTAGGTAATCATATGGTATGCCCCATGATAGGAGACGACCATGTCCCACGGACGCCCCCGCACGTCACTGCCCGGCATCACGCTCGTCGCGGCCCTCGCCCTCGCCACCCTCGGCATCACGGCCTGCGGCTCGGCAGGTGCCGCCTCGACCGCGACCACCTCGTCAGAAGCCACCTCGACCTCGGCCGTGACCAAGGCGGACTCGGCCATCCTGGGTACCTTCTCGGCAGATGACCTCGACGGCATCACGCATGACCAGTCGGCCCTCCAAGGCCACAGGCTCACCATGGTCAACGTCTGGGCCACCTACTGCAGCCCCTGCATCAGGGAGATGGGCTCCTTGGGCGAGCTCTCGGACGACTATGCCGACAAGGGTCTCCAGGTGATCGGCGTGGTGTCCGACACACTGAACTCCGATGGCTCGATCAGCTCGGACCAGGTGAGCACCGCCAAGAGCATCGTCGCGGCCACCGGGGCCGACTACCTGCACCTGGTCCCCTCGTCCGACCTCTATCCCCTCATCAGGACGGCGACGGCCGTACCCACGACCATCTTCGTCGACGAGACGGGCACGCAGGTCGGCAGGACCTATACGGGTGCCAAGAGCAAGGACGCCTGGGCGGCCATCATCGACGAGACCTTGGCGGCGGTGACCTCATGAGGAGGATCATCTCGCTCGTCCGCCATAGCCCGCTGGCACTCGTGGTCGCCGCCGCTGGTGTCGTGCTCATCGTGATCGGCGTGCAAGGTGGGGAGGCCCAGGTCGTCTTCCGCAAGGCCTCCCAGGTCTGCATGGAGTGCATCGGCCTTGGCTAGGACATCCCACACAGACGGGCGCCGACCGCTCCTGCACGGGCACGCACGCCTGGTGGTCCAGGCTGCGGCCACGTTCCTCTCGAATGCCGACCTCGCCGGATTCGCCGAGGGCACCATCCACACGGGCCCGAGCAAGGCCGTCTGCGTACCGGGCCTCAACTGTTACTCATGTCCCGGGGCCGTGGGCGCCTGTCCCATAGGGTCGCTGCAGGCCGTCCTCGCGAGCCGCGGCCGGTGGGCCTCGTTCTATGTGACGGGGTTCCTCGTCCTCGTAGGGTCGCTGCTGGGCCGCCTCGTCTGCGGCTGGCTCTGCCCGTTCGGGCTCGTGCAGGACCTCCTCCACAAGATCCCCTTCCCCCACAAGCTCAAGGTCCTTCCCGGCGAGCGCTGGGCGAGACGCCTGCGCTACGTGGTCCTGGGCCTGCTCGTCATCGTGCTGCCGCTCACCGTGCTCGACCTGGCGGGCCAAGGCCAGCCCTGGTTCTGCGAGTACCTGTGCCCGTCCGGCACCCTCTTCGCGGGCATCCCCCTCGTCGCCGCCAACCCTGGCCTCCAGGCAGCCTTGGGCTGGCTCTTCGACTGGAAGGTCGCCATCCTCGTGGCGTGCCTGCTCGCCTCCGTGGTGCTCTGGCGCCCCTTCTGCCGCTACCTCTGCCCGCTCGGTGCCGTCTACGGCCTGTTCAACCCGATCGCGCTCTATCGCTACCAGGTCGACGAGCATGCCTGCACCGACTGCGGGGCCTGCCATGCGGCCTGCCCCATGGACATCGACGCCCACGCCACCCCCAACAGCCGCGACTGCGTGCGGTGCGGGGCCTGCAAGTCGGCCTGCCCCACGGGCGCTCTCATGAGCACCTGGGAGGCGGCCGTGAGCGACCGCCTGTCCGAGGACGCGAGGCCGAGGGGCTAGCCCATCACCACCCCATCGCTTGCGCTACCCTGAGAGGCACCCTGACCCAAGGAGGCCCCATGTACGGACTCAAGACCGAGAGCTACTTCGACAGCGCGCACTTCCTCGCCGACTATCACGGCAAGTGCGAGAACCTCCACGGTCATCGCTGGCGCGTCGTCGCCTACATAAGCCAGGACGACCTGGGAGATGCCGGCACCGAGCGCGACATGGTGCTCGACTTCGGCCGCTTCAAGGCAACGCTGCGAGAGCTCACGGCGGAGTATGACCACACCTTCCTGGTGGAGGAGGGCACCCTCAAGCCCCAGACCATGGCGTGCCTCGAGGAGGAGGGCTTCTCGCTCACCATCCTGCCCTTCCGGACCACCGCCGAGAACCTCGCACGCCACTTCTTCGACCGCCTGGCCGAGAAGGGCCTGCCCGTCTCGCAGGTCGACGTCTACGAGACGCCGCTCAACTGCGCGACCTATCGTCGCGACTAGACCCATCCCATCGCAAACGGAGTGACCATGACCCAGCTCGAGACCGCACGTCTCATCCTCAGACCCTGGCACGAGTCAGATGCCCCCGCGCTCTTCTCGCATGCGAAGGACCCAGCCGTCGGCCCCGTCGCCGGCTGGCCCGCCCACAAGGACGTCGCCGAGAGCCGCCAGGTCATCCGCGACGTCCTGGCCGCCCCCGAGAGCTATGCCATCGTCATCAAGCGCCACGCCCTTCTCGACCGCCCCGTAGGCAGCATCGGCCTCATGATGGGCGACACGTCGGACATCGGGCTGCCTCCCGACGAGGCCGAGATCGGCTACTGGATCGGACGCAGCCACTGGGGTCACGGATACATGCCCGAGGCCGTGGTCGAGCTCATGCGCCATGCCTTCGTCGACCTCGGGATCAAGGCCGTGTGGTGCGGCTATGACGAGGGCAACGACAGGAGTCGACGCGTCCAGGAGAAGGTCGGCCTCAAGCCCCACCACATCCTCCACGACCGCGTGCGGCCCATCATGGGCGACGTCAGGACCGAGTACCTCACGAGGCTCACCCGCGAGGAGTGGTCGGCGGCACGTGCCGCTGACCCCGTGGACGATGCGACCATCGCAGCCCAGCAGGCCGAGAAGGACGACATCGAGGCGAACGTCGAGCTCGTGTCATTCGTCCGCAGCGGCGGGCAGACCGGGGCGGACCGGGCGGGACTCGATGCCGCGCGCGAGGCGGGGGTTCCCATCTGCGGATGGTGCCCGAAGGGGGGCCTTGCCGAGGACCTCCCCGACGAGCCTGGGGTCATGTCGGGCTACCCCGAGCTCAGGGAGACCCCGTCGGCCGGCTATGTGCAGCGGACGGCCTGGAACGTGCGCGACAGCCATGCCACGCTCATCGTGGCCCCCGACGGGCTCGAGCCCAAGAGCGGCACGGCCATGACGGTCGAGTACGCGCACGACTACGGCAGGCCCGTGTTCGTCGCGACCAAGCCCGAGGACCTCGCCGGCGCACGGAAGTGGCTCGAGGGCGTCGGACGCGGCATCACGCTCAACGTTGCCGGTCCCCGCGCCTCCAAGGTCCCCGAGGCCTACCCCATGACGAAGGACCTCGTCCTGTCCCTCCTGGAACACGACGACGGGCCAGCTCGGCCCTAGGCCAGGGCGTATCCCTTGAATGCCTCCATCGCAGCCTCGTCGGGCTCGCGGGCCATGAAGAACTCGTTGCCCATGTCATCGGAGATGGCATCAGGCATACGCCCGGACATCCGGACGTCTCCCCCGAAGCGGGCAAGGACGTCGTCGAAGGAATGCCGGTAGGTATGGATGTCACGGCGGCCCACATAGACGCAGTACTGGTCGTCGCCGCTCCTCGGTAGCGTCCGCGACCCGTGGCAGACCATGTCGGCCCAGATCTGGTAGACGTCGGTCGAATGCGCGATGTCCATCATGTCAGGTGTGTAGCCTCCGGCCGGCCGCATGTTCACCTCGAGCCCCACGAAGTCCCCCGGCCCACCGAGGCCCGGATGCTCCTGCTCGAGGCGGAAGAACTCCATATGGACGAAGCGGGCACGGACGCCGAACGAGGCGACCGTGGCGCGCCCGCGCTCACGAAGCTGCTGGGGGACCTCGGGCAGCGTGCAGTACGTGAAGTCGAGCCTCTGCTCGACGATCCTCGCCATGGAAGGTGGGAAGCAGCAGCTGCTCTCGAAGAGGGGCGTGCCGTCCTGGTCGATGATGGCATCGTAGCTGTAGATGTCCCCCGTGACGTACTCCTCCATCACGTATGGGACCATCGTCTTGGCCGCGAAGAAGCTCGCGAGGCCGGCGTCGTCCTCGATCTTGAACGTCCCCTCGGCGCCCACGCCCACGTCAGGCTTGGCAAAGACCGGATAGCCCCCGACCTCGCGGACGAAGTCCGCGGCCGCCGCCTGCGTGGAGACCTTGCAGGACCGGGCCGACGGCACACCCGCACGCTCGTAGAAGGCCTTCATGCCCCGCTTGCTCTTGAAACGGGCGACCCCAGCCGTATCGACCCCGGTGGTGATGGCGAAGTCGGTGCGGAGACGTGCGTCCTGCTCGAGCCAGTACTCGTTGTTCGACTCGAGCCAGTCGATGGCGCCATGGCGCGAGATGAGGTATGCGACGGCACGCTGCATCTCGTCATAGTCCGAGAGGGAGTCGACCCGGTAGTACTCGGCAAGCGATGCCTGGAGGTCAGCACCGAGGCTGTCGTAGGAGGCGTCCCCGATGCCGAGCACGGTGGCGCCGTCGCGGCTGAGACGGTCACAGAACCGACGGTAGTTCAACGGAAAGTTCGGAGACACGAAGACGAAGTTCATGGCACCACCCCCACAGCTGCAACCACGTGCTACCGCTCAGCCGACCCCCTACTTGGTCGGCTTCCGCGTTGCAGGCTTGGGTGCAGGCTTCTTGGCGGCAGGCTTCACGGCTGGCTTGGGCGTGGCCTTCTTCGCAGCAGGCTTGGCGGCAGGCTTCACGGCTGGCTTGGGCGTGGCCTTCTTCGCAGCAGGCTTGGCGGCAGGCTTCACGGCTGGCTTGGTCGCAGGCTTCGCGGCGGGCTTGGTCGCGGGCTTCGCGGCCGTCCTTGCCGCTGGCTTGGATGCCGGCTTTGCTACCGGCTTCTTGGCTGCCGGCTTCTTTGCAGCGGACCTCTTGGGTGCGGCCTTCTTTGCGGCAGGCTTCTTGGCAGTGGCCTTCTTGGCCGCGGCCTTCTCCTCCGCGTACGACGTCTTGGCAGAGGGGTCGCCCAGGATCTCCTCCATGAAGTAGGGGAGCTGCTTCTGCCACCATGGCCAGTCGTGTGCCACGTCGGTTCCCCAATAGTCGAACCAGGCGGGGATGCCCTTCTCGGCAAGCACCGTGTCAAGACGACGCGTCGAGGCGAGGAGGTCATCCTCCCAGGCACCCTGACCGACGCAGAAGATGATGTCGGAGTCACGATACAGGCTCATCCAGTCATGGTCCTCGGGCATGTTGGGCAGGAAGTCCAACGGCGAGTTGTCATAGACCAGGGGCTCCTGGTAGTTCGGGAAGAAGTAGTCCGCGTTGTAGATGCCCGAGAGGCCGATGACCGTGTCGAACAGGTCCGGGCGACGGAAGAAGAAGTTGGCCGCGTGGAGCGCTCCCATCGAGCAGCCGGTGACCATGGCCTTGTCGAACTGATGGTTGCGCCTCTCGAGCGTGGGGAGGAGCTCGTCGGTCACGTAGGAGAACCATGCCTCCTGGCGGTTGATGCGGTCGAGCTCGTCTGCATCGTCGTCACACCAGGACTCGTTGTCGATGGCATCCACGAGCACGAGCTGGAGCTTGCCGGACTCGATCCAGGGCATGACGGTCGCGACCATGCCGAAGTTCTCGAAGTCCGTGTAACGCCCGCCCATCGGCGGGAACGCAAGGCAGATCTTGCCCTTCGTCCCATAGACCTCATAGTCCATGTCACGGTCAAGCTTCTTGCTGTGCTCGCTGAAATGCTTCGCGTCCAAGGCATGCCTCCCGGTCGAAGTTTTCAGTCATTATAGCCATATCAGGTCATGGTGGTGTTTCTCGGCAGTACGAACGCGCAGGCCTCTGCGCATTCCACCTGCCGGCATGGGGTACTACTATCTAGACAGATGATGCACGTACGACGCAAAGGAGCGACATGGCATTCGACGCGAGCGACCTCTTCAGGAAGGCCGGCAGCCTCGCCGGTCAGGCCAAGCGGGCGGCCGAGGAGGCCGGCACCAAGGCCAAGCCCTTCCTCGACGACGCCGCCGAGAAGGCCAAGCCCCTCATGGAGCAGGCGGGAACCAAGGCCCAGGAGATGGCGGAGCAGGCCAAGCCCAAGGTCGAGGAGGCAGCCAAGCAGGCCGGCGACCTCCTCTCGACCGCACGGGACCAGTTCTCGCAAGGGTTCGAGAACTCCCAGGACGACGAGAAGGACGGGCTCGGCGATGTCGAGGGCAAGGCGCTCGAGGAGGGCTCTGCCGACGGGGGCGAATCCCCGGTGACGGCCTCGGAGCCGCCCGCTGACACGCCCGACCCGACCACGTCCGAGGATGTCGTGACCCCCTCGGAGGACGCTCCTGACGCCGACACCCAAGCCTAGCAGGCACCCATGTCCGCACCTGCCTGCGACGGACCCTCCGAGGAGGCATCCGCCGCAGGCAGGTCATCCGACCTCATCCACACGCGAGGGGCCCTCGTCAGAGGTTGTCGACCGCGTACTGGGCCTCGTCGGCCGTGAACTTCTCGCCATAGCTCGATGTGAGCTGGTCGTAGATCGCATCAGGTGACATGTTCATCTGCTCCTGGTAGCTACGGGCCTTGGCAAGCGCGTTGGCGTCATAGTCGACCTGGAGGTTGTCGACCGCATACTGCGCCTCGTCGGCCGTGAACTTCTCGCCGTTGTCCGATGTGAGCTGGTCGTAGATTCCCTGCCTCGACATGTGCATCTGGTCGGAGTAGCTCTTGCCCTTGGCAAGGGCATTCGCGTTGTAGTCGGCCTGCAGGTTGTCCACCGCATATTGGGCCGCATCGGTCGAGAACTGGTCACCGTACTCGGACGTGAGCTGGTCGTAGATTCCCTGCCTCGACATGTGCATACGCGAGGAATAGGACGCAGCCCTCGAGAGCGCCGAACGATACTCGGTGGGGACGTCAGCCGCGGCACTGCTTGACGCCGCAGGTGCCGAGACGGCCACCTCGCTCGATGCCGCGGATGCCGATGAGGGTGCCTCGCTCGATGCCGCAGACGTCTGGGCAGCCACGGGTGCCGCCTGGGTAGTCGCCGAGGTCGAGGTGCTGCCAGAGCGGCCGCCCGAGCATGCCAGCGCGACCGAGGAGAGCCAGCTGATGGTCCAGAACGCCATGAGGACGGTGACGATGACGCGGCCCACCGTTCCAGCGGGGACCTTGTTACGCCAGATGAGCCAGATTCCCACCGGTGGGAGGAAGATGCACATGAGGACCAGGAACCAGGTCCTGTCGAGGACGGACGCCTTCCTCCTCGGAGGCACCGCCGGAGCAGGCGTGGACGGAGGGCTCGGCTGCTGGCCTTGTGGCGACTCGGATGCCTGGGACTGGCCAGGCACCTCCCGCCTGGCAGAGGGTTGGCCGTCGGTCGCGCCGTCAGGGGGAATGGGTTGGTGGTCGTTGCTGTCCATGGGAATCTCCTTTGGTCGTATGGCGGCTCACGCCGTCAGGGACCATGCTAGGAACGCCCAGGACATTAATTCAGGTTCCCAACAGCCTGTGGGGACAGGCCACCCCCACGGTCGGGAGAACGAGCGGGGGCATTCCCGTCAGACCGAGAGCACGATGGCCATGGCCAGCGAGAACACGCCCACGGCCACGAGCGGCGCACATCCATCGAGGAAGGCAGGCACGGGAGGGAGCCGGTAATACAGCACGTAGCAGACCATGCTCCCCGCGAAGAGCGCGATCACCAGCACGAGCAGCACGGCACTTGCGCCGGGCGTCAGGGCACCGACCCCCGCCAGGCAGTCGAGGATGTCGAGCTCGAGCGCGAACCAGGCCACGATGAGGAGCAGCTCCGTGGTGACCTGCCTGGAGAAGACCCGATTGGTCACGACCAGGGCCACCACATAGACCAGCGCGCCACCCACGAAGAAGACCCAGCCCGGGAGCGCCCATGAGGTCACCCCGCTGGACGTGATGGCCGCGTCGACCGCACCCAGGCCGTCGGTGATGCGATAGACCCCCCAGGCGCCGCATGCCACAGCCCCCAGGATGCACGCCACGCCCACCCCGTACAGGACGCCTGTCGGCCTCTCTCGCCGCGGGTCGAAGAAGAGCCACCACCAGACGAGGTACAGGGCGGCACAGGCCACGAGTGCCCCATGCCCATGGGCGATCCCCCATACCGGCCATGCCTCGTTCGCAGCCATCCCGGCTCCTCTCCCCTGCCCCATGAAGGTCCCAGACAGGTAACCGTATCCAGCCTAGCACGCATGCCGACAGGCAGGGGCCCGTCCTGCCGAGGCGCACCCATCAGCTCAGGCCCAGCAGAGAGGGCCCCATCCTGCCAGGCCCGAGGCACGTCCAGGAGGGTGCGTCGGCCCCTCCACCACGTTTGTCGCCATCCCATGTCACCCCGCCGAATCCCATGAACACGTACCTTCCAATCGGGGATAAACCACTCATGGGGAGGCGCCTGCTCCGATCGCGACGTCCATCACGGGGAGAGGACCCAAGATGTATGGCACCGTCACAGACGTGCTCGACATCGAGATCGGCGCCTTCTGCCTCTTCATCCTCATCATGGTCCTGACCAAGGTAACCGAGGGGTTCGGCTCCGAGGGCGAGCGCCTGGACTTCAAGGTCGTCGTCGCCTCCGCCTGCCTCATCGTCGTATGCGACGTGGCCACCCGCGTGCTCGAGTCCCAGACCATCCCGGAATCCCTCGTCGCGGCCGACCTGCTCATCAATGCCCTCTACTTCCTCTCCCCTGGGATCATGTGCTTCACCTGGTTGCTCTTCGCCCACAAGCGCCTTGGCTGGCACCGCCTGTGGTCGCGTCCCCACCAAGGTCCTGTTGGGCCTGCCCTGTGGCATCCTGGCCGTCGCTGCCGTGCTGTCGCCTTGGACGGGATGGCTCTTCTACGTCAGCGAGGGGGCCTACCATCGAGGCCCCATCTACCCGCTCCAGTTCCTGGTGCTTGGCTTCTACTTCCTGTCCAACCTCGTCATGTGCCTTCGCGCCGCCCGGTCGGCTGCGAACCGCTGGGACCGCCAGGCCGCGCTCACGTTGTCCAGCTTCATGCTGCCGCCGATACTGGGCCTGCTGCTCCAGGTGGTCTTGCCGGGTTATCCCTTCGACATCGCCTTCATCACCGCGGCGATCCTCCTCGTGTTCATGAACCTCCAGAGCGCCGAGATCCTCCACGACCACCTCACCGGCATCAACAACCGCCGACGGATCGAGTCGAAGCTCCAGGAGCAGCTGGGGTCGTTGGGCATGGGCGAGCGCCTCGTCCTGCTCATGATCGATGTCAACGACTTCAAGGTCATCAACGACACGTTCGGCCACCCCGAGGGGGACCGAGCCTTGAAGCTCGTGGCCAAGGCACTCACCAGCACCTGCGGGAACCTCAGGACCGTGGTCGGCCGCTTCGGCGGGGACGAGTTCGAGGTCATCTGGAGACCGAAGCGCAAGGACGCCGCAGACCTGCCCGGCCTCATCGACGCCGCGATGCTGGACCTGAGCGAGTCCCATGAGCTGCCCTATGAACTCACCTTGAGCATCGGTATGGCAGAGGAGACGGGACCCACCGACGCGACTCCCGACGAGCTGCTCAAGAGGGCGGATGCCGACCTCTACCGGAAGAAGAACCGCTTTCATCAGAGGTGATGGTGCGGCCAGCGCACCCAGAGGGCCTTGATGGGCATGCACCACGAGGACCATCCACCACCGTCGGACGAGGATCCTCCATGGTCCCCTTCCCATCTATAACTGTGTCTGCTATGATTACAGTTAATCGGGAGGGGAGGTCATGCCATGAACGCAGAGTTCGCGACCGCGACCCACGCCTTGGTCTATCTCTTGCATGTAGGACGCTGCGTCACAAGTGACGAGCTCGCAGACAACATCTGCACCAACCCGGCACGCGTGCGCAAGATCATGGCAAAGCTCTGCAAGGCCGGCCTCGTGAGCTCCGGCGCTGGCCGGGCAAGCGGCTATTCCGACGCCGAGGACCACGACCTGGCCCGCATCACCCTCCGCGACGTGATCGAGGCCTTGGGCGAGAGTCCCGTCTCACCCTCCTGGCATCCCGGTGACGTGGACCGTCCCTGCCTCGTCTCCTCGGGCATGGGTGAGGTCATAGACGACGTCTACGACAGGCTCAACGAGCGGTGCCTCGAGGAGCTGGCCAGCATCTCGATCGGACAGGTCCTGCACACCCTCGAGGAGCGGGAGGCAGGCCTCACGACAGGCCCCACCGAGGCCGACCGGCACGATGTCGGCCTCGCGCACGCATGGCAGGCAGACACGTCTGGGGCATGACCCGGACGCGACCCCGGAAGGGAGCACCATGACCAGCTACGACGCGATCGTCATCGGGTTCGGCAAGGCAGGCAAGACCTTGGCAGGATCTCTCGCCAAGCGGGGGCGCACGGTCGCCCTCATCGAGCGCGACGCCGACATGTATGGCGGCACCTGCATCAACGTGGGATGCATCCCCTCGAAGTCCCTCGTAGGCAGCGCCGCCGAGGCGGCACGGCACGCGGACGAGTCCGTTGAGGCCAAGGCGGAGCGCTACGCCGCCGCCATCGCCGAGAAGCGCCGCGTCACCTCCCTGCTCCGCGGCAAGAACTATCACAAGCTCGCCGACCTCGACACCGTGGACGTGATCGACGGGACCGCAAGCTTCGTCGCCCCAGGCACGGTCCTGGTCACACGGCCCGACGGCACGAGCGAGCGGGTCTGCTCACGGCAGGTCTTCGTCAACACGGGCGCCCGCCCGTCAGACCCTGGCATCCCTGGCATCGAGGGCAACCCCCATGCCTACACCAGCGAGACCCTCATGGACGAGGACGTCCTTCCCTCCCGACTCACCCTCGTGGGGGCCGGCTACATCGGCATGGAGTTCGCCTCGATGTACGCGAGCTTCGGCTCGACCGTCACCGTGCTCCAGCAAGGGGAGACGTTCCTCCCCCGTGAGGATGCCGACGTGGCCGAGGCCATACGTGGGCTCCTCGAGGGCCAGGGGGTACGGTTCGTGCTTGGGGCTGACATCACCGCCATCGAGGGCGGCAACGTGCGCTACCGCGGTGGCCATCCCGCCGGCGAGGAGGCGGACGAGGCAGGACGGGAGCACGTCCTCGCCGGTGACGCCGTCCTCGTCGCGACGGGAAGGAGGCCCAACGTGGCCGACCTCGACCTCGCCGCCGCCGGGATCCAGCTCACCGAGCGCGGCGCCATCAAGGTCGACGGGCTCCTCCGCACCACGGCCCCTGACGTCTGGGCGATGGGCGACGTGGCCGGGAGCCCCCAGTTCACCTATGCCTCGCTCGACGACTTCCGCATCGTCGCCCAGCAGCTCCAGACGGGCGACCCCCTGGCCGCAGGCACCACGGACGGCTCATGGGGCACGCCAGACACGAGCTGGCGCACCACGTCCCAGCGCACGAACGTCCCCTACTCGGTCTTCATGGCGACGCCCCTGGGGCGAGCCGGCATCACCGAGGCACAGGCATCCCGCGCCGGCCTCGACTTCCACGTGCTCAAGATGCCCACGGCCGCCGTCCCCAAGGCACAGGTGCTCCGCCAGACCGGTGGGCTCCTCAAGGCGGTCGTGGAGGATGGGACCGACCGCATACTAGGCGTGGCGCTGCTCATGCCCGAGGCGCACGAGGTCGTGAACCTGGTCTCGCTCGCCATCGACCAGGGCCTCACCGCAGGCGACCTCGCCAGTCGGATCTACACGCACCCCGTCATGTGCGAGGCGCTGAACGACCTGTTCGCACTGTAGGATACCGACCCATCCGACCGACCGAGAGACGACGCCCCCATGACCGTCGGGTCATGGGGGCGTCGTCGTGGGCCATCAGGTCATCCGTCAGAGCTTGAGGTCAGCAGCCACCTCAGCGGCCGCGGCGAGACCGTCGGCAAACGCGGTGACCACGAGCGTCGAACCATCTCGTGCGTCCCCTGCCGCATAGACGGGCGTGCCCTTGGGACCGGCAGACGTCCTCACGCGGTGCGAGCCGTCCTTCTCGGCGACCGGGCGTATGCCGCCGCGGACGCTCGTCACATCAGCACCGAGCGCATCGTAGACACCCTGCTCGGGACCGCTGAACCCGCAGGCGATAAGCACGAGCTGGGCTGGGAGCTCATGCTCGCTGCCCTCGATGCGCTCCGGCTTGCCGCTGGCCCAGTCGAGGTCGACCACCCGGAGTGCGGAGGCGTGGCCCGCCTCGTCCTTCTCGACCTCGAGGGTGTCGACACCCCAGGAGCGCGGGTCCTCGCCCTGGATCTGCGTCGCCTCGACCTGACCGTAGTCGGTCTTCTTGACGTTGGGCCACTCGGGCCAGGCGTTGTCGGGACGGGGCTCGTCGGGAGGCGCGGGCATGAACTCGAGCTGGTGGACGCTCGCAGCACCCTGACGCAGGGCCGTGGCCACGCAGTCGGTGCCGGTGTCGCCACCGCCGATGACCACCACATCCTTGCCCTTGGCACTCACGGCAGGGTCGCCACCGTCGAGCACGGACTTGGTCGAGGACGTGAGGTAGTCGACGGCGAAGCAGACGCCGTCGGCATCCATGCCGTCGGCCTTGAGCGAGCGGGGGCTTGCGGCACCCACCGCGACCACGACGGCATCGAACTCGGAGACGAGGCGCTTGGCGACGGCCTCGTCGCTCGCATCGACCCCGCACTCGACCGAGATGCCGCTCTTGCCCATGAGCTCGACACGACGTGTGACCACGTCCTTGGGGAGCTTCATGTTGGGGATGCCGTACATGAGCAGGCCGCCGGCGCGGTCGTGACGCTCGAGCAGGGTCACACGGGCGCCCCTGCGGGCGAGCTCCCAGGCACAGGCCATCCCGGCTGGGCCAGAGCCCACCACGGCGACCTTGGGTGCGGCATCGTCCGCCTGGGGCAGCACGGCAGGTCCGCCGTTCGACCACTGGTGGTCGGAGATGGCGCGCTCGTCGTCCTTGATGGTCGTGGCCTCCTCGTCACGACCGAGGTTGCAGGCCGCCTCACAGAGTGCCGGGCACACGCGGCCGGTGAACTCCGGGAACGGGTTGGTGAGCGAGAGGCGTGCGGCAGCCTCGTCCCAGAGGCCCCGATAGACGAGGTCGTTCCACTCGGGGATGAGGTTGTGCAGGGGGCATCCGCTCGTCCGCGCATGGCCGAAGCCATAGCCCGTCTGGCAGAAGGCCACGCCGCACATCATGCAGCGGCTCGCCTGCTCACGCTGCTCGCACTCGGGCAGCATGACGGCGAACTCATCGAAGTCGTGCACGGTCTGCGCGCTGCTGCGCTCGTTGTGGGCGCGGCGGTCATGCTCGAGAAACGCACCTGGCTTTCCCATGGCTACATCCCCCTCCTCATGGACTCGAATGCGATGCTCTCGGCCTCGTCGTGGGTGTGTCCCGAACGCTCCGCCTTGGCGACGAGCGAGAGGACCTTGCGGTAGTCGCGCGGGATGACCTTGACGAAGAGGCCCTTGAGGACGTCGAAGCGGTAGAGCAGCTTGATGCCGCGGGGGCTCTGGGTGCGCGCCACATGCTCGGCGATGAGGTCGTGGATGAGGTCGAGGTCCTCGTCCGTGGGATCCATCAGGTCGACCATGTCATGGTTGCAGCGGCTCTCGAGCGTGCCGAACCGGTCGTAGACATAGGCGACACCACCGCTCATGCCTGCCGCGAAGTTGAGGCCGACCTCGCCCAGCACCACGGCGACACCGCCCGTCATATATTCGCAGCCATGGTTGCCGCAGCCCTCGACCACGAGCGTGGCCCCGGAGTTGCGTACGGCGAAGCGTTGGCCGGCGAGCCCGTTGGCAAAGCCCCGTCCGCTCGTGGCCCCATAGAAGGCGACGTTGCCGATGATGACGTTCTCGTCGTACTTGAAGGTGGTACCCTCGGCCGGACGCACCGACAGGATGCCGCCGGAGAGCCCCTTGCCGAAGTAGTCGTTGGCATCGCCCGAGACGTTGAGCGTGATGCCTGCTGGCAGGAAGGCGCCGAAGCTCTGGCCACCGGAGCCGTCGCAGTCGATGGTGACCGACCCCTCGGGGAGCCCCTCGGGATGCGCCTTGGTGACGACGGAACCCAGCATCGTACCCACGCAGCGGTTCACGTTGGCGACGTCGGCATGGAAGCGGATGGGCTTCATGTGGTCGCGCGCATCGGCGGTATAGGGGATGAAGAGCGTCGAGTCGAGGGTACGGTCGAGCTCTGGGTCGAAGGCCATGCTCGGCAGGAAATGACGGCCCTCGGCACCCGGGATCTCACGACCGAACTCGTTGGTGCCGTTCACGAGGACCGGCGAGAGGTCGAGGAGGTCGGCCTTCCAGTTGCCCTCGCAGCCCACCTGGCGCAGGCACTCGGGGTGCCCCACCATGTCGTCGACCGTGGCGAACCCGAGGCTCGCCATGATCTCGCGGAGCTCCTCGGCCACGTAGGTCATGAAGTTGGTGACGTACTCGGGCTTGCCTGCGAAGTGCCCGCGCAGGCGGCAGTTCTGCGTGGCGATGCCTGCGGGGCAGGTGTCCTGCTGGCAGTCACGCTGCATCAGGCAGCCCATCGCGATGATGGGGCAGGTGGCGAAGCCGTACTCCTCGGCACCGAGCAGCGCCGCCACGGCGACGTCGCGGCCGCACATGAGCTTGCCGTCGGCCTCCACGACCACGCGGGAGCGCAGGCCGTTCAGGAGCAGCGTCTGCTGGGCCTCGGCGAGCCCCAGCTCGAGCGGCAGGCCGGCATGGTAGATGGCGTCACGTGGTGCCGCGCCCGTGCCGCCGTTGTGCCCGGAGATGAGGATCTTGTCGGCACCGCCCTTGGCGACGCCCGTGGCGATGGTGCCCACACCGGCCTCGGCGACGAGCTTCACCGAGATGCGCGCACCCGGGTTGGCGTTCTTGAGGTCGAAGATGAGCTCGGCCAGGTCCTCGATGGAATAGATGTCGTGGTGGGGCGGGGGCGAGATGAGTCCCACGCCGGGCGTCGACTGACGCACCGTGGCGATCCAGGGATAGACCTTCTTGCCGGGGAGGTGACCGCCCTCGCCAGGCTTGGCGCCCTGGGCCATCTTGATCTGGATCTCGTCGGCGCTCGCCAGGTAGCGGCTCGTCACGCCGAAGCGCCCCGAGGCCACCTGCTTGATGGCGCTGCGCTTGGAGTCACCGTTGGGAAGCGGCGTCTCGCGGACCGGGTCCTCGCCGCCCTCGCCGGTGTTCGAGCGTCCGTGCAGCCGGTTCATGGCGATGGCCAGGCACTCGTGGGCCTCCTTCGAGATGGACCCGTAGCTCATGGCGCCGGTGTTGAAGCGCTTCACGATCTCGGATGCAGGCTCGACGTCCTCCAAGGGGATGGGGTCGCGGGTGGGGACGAAGTCCAGGAGATCACGCAGGAGGATGGCCCGGCCGGGACGGTGCACGTAGGCGGAGTACTCCTTGAACGTCTGGTAGCTGCCCTCCTGACAGGCATGCTGCAGCAGATAGATGGTACGTGGGTCGATGAGGTGCTCCTCGCCGCCAAGGGGACGCCACTTGGTGATGCCCGAGCTTGCCAGCTGGTCGGGGGCCGGCGTGGACGCGAGGTCCATGGCCTCGTCGTAACGCTGGTTCTCCTCGCGCTGGATGTCAGACAGGCCCAGCCCGCCGATGCGGCTCGTGGTCGCGGTGAAGCAGGTGTCCACGAGTTCCTGCGAGAAGCCCACGATCTCGAAGATCTGCGCGGAATGATAGCCCTGGATGGCGGAGATGCCCATCTTGGACATGATGGAGATGATGCCCGTCGTGATGCCCTTGTCGTAGGCAGAGATCGCGTCGTCCACGCTCATGTTGAGCTCGCCGCGGTCGACGAGGTCCGCGATGCACTCGTGGGCCATGTAGGGATAGATGCCCGAGGCCGAGTATCCCACGAGGGTGGCATAGTCGTGCGGCGAGATGGCGTCCCCGCACTCCACCACGAGGTCGGCGAACATGCGCAGGCCGCGACGGATGAGGTGGTTGTGGACGGAGCCCACCGCGAGCAGGCTTGGGATGGGCACCTCCCCCTCGGCGGCGCGGTCGGAGATGACGATGATGTTGGCGCCGTCACGCACGGCTGCCTCGACCTCGCGGTTGAGGGCGTTGAGGGCGGCCTTCAGGGCGTCCTTGCCGGCAGCCCTGCGATAGACCGCCGAGACGCGCACGGTCTTGAAGCCGGCACGGTCGACGGCGCAGATGCGCTCGAAGGCATCCTTCGACAGGATCGGCCCCTGGAGGCGCACCAGGCGGCAGGTGTCGCGGGCGTCCTCGAGAAGGTTGCCGTGGTTGCCGAGGTAGAGCACCGAGCTCGTGACGAGGCTCTCGCGCAGGGCATCGATCGGCGGATTGGTGACCTGTGCGAAGAGCTCGTTGAAGTAGTCGAAGAACGAGCGGGCGTGGAGCGACAGGCACGCCAGCGACATGTCCTGGCCCATGGACGCGAGCGGGGCCTTGCCGGTGGACGCCATGGGTCGGATGACCTCGTCGACGTCGTCCCAGTGATACCCCAGCTTGGCCATGCGCCTCGTGAGCGAGATGCCCTTGTCGCGGGGAGCCGGCTGGTCGGTGGGCTCGGAGAGGTCATGGATGTCGAGCGTCTCGTCGCCGAGCCAGTCGTGGTAGGGCTTCTCGTTGGCGAACGTGTCCCTGATCTCGTCGTTCCAGATGACGCGGCCCTGGTCGGGATCGACCAGGAGCATCTCGCCGGGCCCGAGGCACCCCGTGCGGAGCACGTCGTCAGGGTCGACGTCGATGGTCCCGACCTCGCTCGAGAGGATCAGGCGGTCGTCACGCGTGACGTAGTAGCGGGCAGGCCTGAGACCGTTGCGGTCGAGGGCCGCGCCCATGGTGTGGCCGTCGGTGAACGCGATCGCGGCCGGGCCGTCCCATGGCTCCATGAGCATGGACTGGTAGGCGTCGTAGGCACGGCGCTTCTCGGAGAGGTCCTTGTTGTGGTCCCAGGGCTCTGGGATGAGCATCGTGACGGCACGGGCGAGGTCGCGCCCGTTCATCGTGAGAAACTCGAGCACGTTGTCGAGGATGGCGGAGTCGGAGCCCTCGCGGTTGATGATGGGCATCACGCGCTCGAGGTCAGACCCCAGCACGGGAGAGTAGAGGTTGGGCTCGCGGGCACGGATCCAGTTGACGTTGCCCTTCAGGGTGTTGATCTCGCCGTTATGGATGATGTAGCGGTTGGGGTGGGCGCGTTCCCAGGACGGCGTGGTGTTGGTCGAGTAGCGGGAGTGGACGAGCGCGATCGAGGTCTCGACGGCCGCGTCGTTGAGGTCGCGGAAGAAGCGCCTCATCTGGGTTGCCACGAGCATGCCCTTGTACACGATGGTCCGGGCGCTCATGGAGCAGACGTAGAAGATCTTGTCGGTGAGGGCCGGCTCGGCGTCGGCACGCTTCTCGATGGTGCGGCGGCACACGTAGAGGCGACGCTCGAAGTCCTGGCCGGCGGGCACGTCGTCGGGACGTCCCACGAAGGCCTGCAGGATGGTGGGCATGCAGGAGCGGGCCGTGGTCCCGAGGTCATGCGCATCGATGGGCACCTCACGCCAGAAGAGCATGGGCAGCCCCATCTCGGCGCAGCCCTCCTCGAAGATCCGACGCGCCACCGCGACCCCGTCCGGGTCCTGCGGCATGAAGAGCATGGCGACGCCGTAGTCGCCCTCGTCGGGAAGGAGGTGCCCGCACTTCTGCGCCTCCTTGCGGAAGAAGCGGTGCGGGACCTGGAAGAGGATGCCGGCGCCGTCGCCCGTGTTGCGCTCGAGTCCCTTGCCGCCACGATGCTCGAGGTTCACGAGCACCGAGAGGGCGTCGTCGAGCATGGCATGGGAGCGCTCGCCCTTGAGCTGTGCCAGTGCGCCGATGCCGCAGGCGTCGTGCTCGAACTCGGGACGATACAGACCATGAGTGGTCGTTTCCACGTTGTTCCTCCTCTAAGGATGCGTGCCCCCAAGGCTTTGGGCCCG
This sequence comes from Atopobiaceae bacterium, assembly GCA_022483015.1. Classification (NCBI taxonomy): domain Bacteria; kingdom Bacillati; phylum Actinomycetota; class Coriobacteriia; order Coriobacteriales; family Atopobiaceae; species Atopobiaceae bacterium. The sequence goes on from JAKVOB010000001.1 coordinate 38,247, forward strand.
CTGGGGAACAAATGCTAGTCGCGTAACGTAACCGATGTGTTTCAAGCAATACAATCGAAGCAATCTCGAAACGTGACGCAACAAATGCCCACAAAGGAGACACCATGACCATCGCCCTCACGCATGCGACCATCCTCGACGGCACGGAGCACATGGAGGCCCAGCCAGAGATGTCCCTCCTGGTCACGGACTCGGGTACCATCGGCCAGGTCGCCCCTTCGGCCGACGTCACCGTGCCATCAGGGGTCCGGGAGGTCGACCTCGCCGGCAGCTACCTCCTGCCGGGCCTCGTCAACATGCACGTGCACTTCTGCGGTGACGGCAAGCCACATAGCGCGGGCGGTGCCTCCGACATCATCGGCAAGGTCACGGGCAACCCGCTGGGGCGTGCCTACCTCCGCCATGTCATCGAGCGCAGTGCCAACACCGACCTCATGAGCGGCGTCACGACGGTGCGCGGCATGGGAGACCCCTCTTGGGCCGACGTCACCATCCGCGACCACATACGCGCCGGCAACCTCACGGGGCCGCGCATGCTCTGCCCCGGTTGGGGCGTCACACCACCCGACGGCCATGGCGTGGGCCTCATCGCCCAGGTCTGCGAGACGCCCGACGACGCCCGCGCCCTCGTGCGCGAGGTCTTCGCCCATGGCTGCGACCTCGTCAAGCTCTTCATCACCGGAGGCGTCTTCGATGCCACGGTCGCAGGCGAGCCCGGCGTGCTGCGGATGCCGCTCGAGATGGCACAGGCCACCGTCGACGAGGCGCACAGGCTCGGGCTGCCCTGCGCCGCACACGTGGAGAGCACGGCCGGGGTCGAGCGCGCGCTCCTCGCCGGCGTGGACACCATCGAGCACGGCGCACCCATGACGCCCAAGATCATCGAGCTCTTCCATCACAACGGGGTCGGCGGCACCTCGAGCCTCACCACGACCATCTCGCCGGCCATCCCGCTCGCCCGCATGGACGCCGAGAGGACCCACTCCACCGACGTCGTCATGACCAACGCGAAGGTCGTCTTCGACGGGATCGTGGAGTGCGCTCGCCAGGCGCTCGACAACGACATCCCGGTCGGCCTCGGCACCGATGCCGGCTGCCCTTACGTGACCCAGTACGACCTCTGGCGCGAGCTCGTCTACTTCCATGAGCTCGTGGGGGTCACCAACGCGTTCGCCCTCCATACCGCCACCGAGGTGAACGCCCGGCTCCTGGGTCTTGGCGAGACCTGCGGCACCATCGCCGAAGGCAAGGCCGCGGACCTCGTCGTGGTCGACAAGGACCCGCTCGACGACCTCGAGGCCCTGCGCGACGTCAGGATGGTCTGCATGGGAGGCAAGCTCATCGAGCGCCCCCACGTGCGGCACCTGACCGACCTCGACGCCGAGCTTGACCAGATCCTTCACGCAAAGGCATAGGTCCCGGCACCGGTGGGACCAGGTCGGGCCAGTCCATCCTCTCGGACGGCCTGGCCCGTACGCTCCCGCGAGGTCCTCCCCTATCCCAGGTCCTCGCCGTTCGTGGCGATGACCTGCTTGTACCAGTCGAAGCTCTTCTTCTTGAAGCGCTTGCCCGTACCCGAGCCGTCGTCGTTCCTGTCGACATAGATGAAGCCATAGCGCTTGCGGAGCTCGCCGGTACCGGCGCTCACCAGGTCGATGCAGCCCCAGGGCGTGTAGCCCATGAGGTTCACGCCGTCCTCCTCGACCGCGAGCTCCATCTGCTCGATGTGGGCCTTGAGGTAGTCGATGCGGTCGTCGTCCTCGACGGCATAGACGCCCTTGCCGGCTGCGGCCTCGGGGTCGAGGTCCTCGATGATGCCCATGCCGTTCTCCACGATGAACTGCGGGATGCCGGCGTAGCGCTCGTCGAAGCGCTTGAGCTGGATGCGGAGGCCCTCAGGGTCGATCGTCCACTCCCATGCGGTCTCGGGCAGGTACGGGTTCTTGACCACGTACGAGTTGTTGTGTTCCATGGAGGTCGGGTCCGCGGCGTCGGCGGCATGGTCCACGGTGTTGGTCATGTAGTAGCTGAATCCGAGGTAGTCGACCGTACCGGCCGCGATGTCGGCCAAGTCCGCGTCCGTGATGTCGAGGTCGAAGCCGCGGCGCTCGAAGTACCTGGTGGCATAGGCAGGGTAGGCGCCACGGACCTGGACGTCCGCGAAGAGGTAGGTCTCGTGGTCGGTGTCATCGGCCAGGCGGACGTCGGCCGGGTTGCAGGTGAGCGGGTAGTACTGGCGTGATGCGATCATGCAGCCGACCTTGAGGTTCGGGTCGATCCCGTGCGCCGCGGCCACGGCGCGCGCGCTCGCCACGAACTCGTAGTGGGCCGCCTGGTACATGGTGCGCTCGGGATCGTCCTCCGCCGAGCCCAGGAAGCCCGAGTTGGTCCAGGTGAAGAAGTCGTTGTCATAGGTGGCCTGGTTGTTGATCTCGTTGAAGGTCATCCAGTACTCGACCTTCTCGTGGTAGCGCGTGAAGCAGGTGGTGGCGAAGCGCACGAACTCGTCGATGGCCTCACGGTGCTTGAAGCCACCGCGCTGGCACAGGGCGAGGGGCATCTCGAAGTGCGAGAGGGTCACGACCGGCTTGATGCCATGCTCGAGGCAGCAGTCGAACAGGTCGTCATAGAAGGCCAGGCCCTCCTCGCAAGGCTCGACGTCGTTGCCATGAGGGAAGATGCGACTCCAGGCGATCGAGGTGCGGAAGCACTTGAAGCCCATCTCGGCGAAGAGGGCGATGTCGTCGCGGTACGTGTGGTAGAAGTCGATGGCCTCGTGGTTGGGATACCACGCGCCCTCCTCGATGCCGTCCGTGATGCGACGGGGCACGCCGTGCCGCGCACCCGTCATGACGTCGGCCGCCGAGAGGCCCTTGCCACCTTGGTCGTACCCACCCTCGAGCTGGTGCGCCGCCACGGCCCCGCCCCACAGGAAGTCCTTCTTGAGCATGCGTCTCTCCTCTCATGCGCCCGACCTCGTCGGGAGCAGCCTATGCCTTCGCCCATAAGTCTAGGCGGCATGGGGAGGTGCGCCCCACCCCATGCCAGGAGTTGGCGCAATGTAACAGGGCATGGTGCCGACCGGTCGAGCCGCAGGCCAGAGCGAACGCCCCGCCCCTCGTCCTATGCACCATCTTCGCACCCGGCAGATGTCGCCCCACCTAGAGCCCGCTCACCTGGTGCTGGGACGCGTTCTCGTCCTCGAGCAGACGGGCGCGGTCGAGCCTGGTGCGATACAGGTCGGCGTATCGGCTGGCGAGCTGAGAGACGTCGAGGTAGGACCCGGACAGCACGAGTGCGGCCAAGGTGTCGAAGAGATACTTTGCCGAGGTCGCGAAGACGATGTCGCCCTGCCTCATGGCCTCGTGGTCGAAGAAGAGCTCGAACGTCATGGAGCAGGCATCGGCCAACGGAGAGGAGCCGTTCGCCGTCACCGCGATGGTTGCCACACCCCTCTCGGCAAGGTTCAGCGCCGTCTGCACCACGGTCTTGTCAGTCCCACTCCTGCTGAAGAGGAAGACCACATGATCATTCGGCACCACGAACGAGAGGTAGATCATCTTGTCCATGCTGGAATAGACCGTGGCGAGACGACCCTCCTGGGCCAGGATGTGCGAGGAGTACGACGCAAGCGAGGCAAGCGCGTCCTGTGCCACGAAGTCGACGTAGGTGGCCCTCACCACCAGGTCGGCAGCCTCCTGGAGCTGCTCGGGTGAGAGCTTCTCGCGCGTGCGGTCGATCACGGTATGTTGGAGCTCGGCCATCTTGTTGAGGACGGCAGGCGCCGAGTCCCGCTCATGGATGGCGACATCACCCATGCGGGAGCGCTTGAGGTCCGAGACGATGTTGACCTTGAAGGCGTTGTAGTTCTCGTAGCCCAGCTTGCGCGAGAGGCGCAGCACCGCGGTCGGGCTCGTGAGGGTGCGACGGGCCAGCTCACGTGAAGAGACGCGCGCCGCCTCCTCGGGATGGTCGAGCACATAGGCCACGATGGCGCGCTCGCCCTCGGTGAGGTCCTGGCTGGTGCGCAGACGCTCGAACGAATCCATGATGGGACCCTTCCTGACGAGAAGCACGGAGGAGCAGGCTGGTCCTGCCTGCCCCCTGCCATTATCCGTCATCTGGGGTGGCCTGGCGCAACGTCACGCGCGATGCCAGGCATGGATGCCCCGCCTCGGTAACATCCATCCGAACCCGGGCGCCATCCCCGAAAGGAGGGTGCCCGCACCATAGGATGGTCCCATCGATACCCCAAGCAGCCCCGCGGGCGACAGACGTCGGCGGGAAGGAGAGGGACCCCATGCCAGACATCCAGATGGTCAGCGTCATCGCCGCCGTGCTGTGCTGCGCCTCGTTCGTGCCCGACGCCGCACGTGCCATCGTCCACAAGGACGTCGCCGGGATCAACCTGGTCATGTACGGCATGTTCGTGGCAGGGGTCACCTGCTGGTTCGTCTATGGCCTCGTCACGGCACAGCCGAGCCTGGCCGTGGCCAACGGCATCACGATGGTGCTCTCGGGTGTCACGTTGGCGACCAAGGTGCGCGTGGATGTGCTGCCAAAGCGGTACGAGGGGCAGGACGGGACCTGCGAGGCTATCGCCGATGACACGACGGCTCCGGAGCATGTCTGACCGCTCGTTCATCGCATCGGTCGACCAGCGAGTCGTGGCAGCAGAATATCGGTACCATCCCGTTTCTGGTAGAAGCATGAGACCTGGACCGGCACGACACTCCCGGACTGGAGCCGCCATGACCAAGCAGAGGACCACCTCGATAGAGCTCATGCGCCTCATCGCGGCCATTGGCATCATGATTGTCCATTTTGGCAGCATCTACCTCGGAGCAAATCACATCTGGGCACCCTTTGCGTATGTGTTCGTGGAGCTCTTCTTCATCCTCGGCGGCTTCTTCATGATGAGACATCTCGAGACCGCCTCGGAGCCCATGAGTACTGGGGCCTTCCTGTTGCACAAGGTCAAAGGCTTCTACAGCGTCTTCATCATCGCTTTCTCAGCGCAGTTCGTCCTGTTCGTGATCACCAACCAGGTCCAGGGCCTCGATGGCTACCTTCACTCCCTCCTGCACTTCAAGTGGGAGGCCCTGCTCCTGCACTGCTCTGGCGCAATCAAAGACCCGGCCTTCAACGCTGACTATCTCCTCGGGACGAGTTGGTACCTCTCGGCAATGATGCTCGCCTTCGTCTTCGTGTATCCCCTTGCGAAGGGGTACCGCAAGCTCTTCAAGGGGTTCATCGCCCCCGTCCTGGTCATCCTGCTCTATGCCATCATCATCCAGTACTATGGCACCCTCGATGTGGGCAGCGAGTACCTGGGCATCGTCACGCTCGCCATCATGCGAGGAGTCGCCGGGGTCTGCCTCGGGGCCCTCTGTTGGGAATGCCTGCAGGCGCTACGCGATTGGGAGCCAAGTGAGTCCGTGCTCAGGGCGCTCTCCACGATGGAGGTCCTCCTCTGGCTTGCCGCGATTCTCCTCCTGACGCAGCTCGACTTCACGACCGACGAGGACGCCCTCTTCTATGTTCTCGTCTTCTCAGGCATCGTCGTCTTGGGCTTCTGGGACAAGACCGCATTGGCCCACCTGCTCAACCACCATATGGTGCGTGCCCTCACCATGGCTGGCCGGCTCTCGCTCTATCTCTATCTCTTCCATTGGACGGTCATGACTGCCATGAACCTCTGGCTGCCAGGGCTGCCGACGCCTTGGGCATGGGCGCTCTTCTTCGCGATCACGTTAGGGCTCTCCCTGCTCTGCATGGCCTTCGATGCGAGAAGGAAGACCTCGAAGCCGGTGCTTGCGCTCGTGGCTGGCTTCCTTGGAATCGCACTGATCCTGACCCTGGCCTGATACTCGTTCAAAAGGAGCAGGGGATGCATGTCATGGAGGGGAGAGCCCTATCGACGGGCCCGCCGCCGGCCGATGAGCAGCGCGAGCAGGAAGGCCGACGCGCCCACCACGACGCCCGACCACAGGTTGGAGTTGCCTAGGTCGACACCGGTCGGAACGACGTCGACCTTGGTGTTCGTGTAGGCGACGGTGGTCTTCCCGGCCTGCGTGTCAGTCCCATAGGCCATCGTGCCCGTCACCGTGAGGCCATCGCCGCTGACGTTCGCCGACCCCCCATCGGGCAGGGTCGTGACAGGCGAGGCCGTATATCCGTCAACCGCGGTCTCCGTGACGGTATAGGTGGTTCCGAGGTCGACGTTCTCGAAGGTCGCGGTGCCGCCATCTGCCAGGTCTGCGGTCAGGTTCTCGACGATGCCATCCCGCGTGACCGTCACGGCGTAATGGAACTCCCTGGTCTTGTCGGCATAGTCCCCCGTGGTCGCCTTCGTGATGACAAGGGTCCCCTTGCGCGTGTCGACGGCCCATCGGGCATAGACGTCGAGGTTGCCGTCCACGAGGGCCGACGACTCGCGCATGGTGTCGGTGGCACCCACCGGCTTGGTGAAGTCGGTGTCGTAGTACCAGCCCACGAAGGTATAGCCCGCCTTCACCGGGGTGGATAAGGCGAGCGGCTCGCCGTAGAGGAGGTCCTTCGATTCGAAGAGCTTCGTGGAACCGTCAGAGTCATACATGTTGAGGGTGCCGCTCGTACGGGTGTAGTACAGGCACAGCACCAGGTTGTCATCGGCAGTGGTGATGGTGCCCGAGTCGTTGGAGAACGCGGTGACGCCATCCGCGTAGAACCCCTTGTACTCGTAACCCGCATAGGACGGATGGGTCACCGGGTCCGTGGGCAGCTCGGTGACCGAGGCGGGGAGCTCGCTCACGTTGACCGGGTAGGAGCTCGCGCTTGTCAGGGAGTACTGTGTCTTGTCCTCGGCATTCGTGCTATCGACGTCTTGGAGGTAGATCTCCACCTGATAGGAATAGCTGGCATTCTCCTGCCACAGCGCATAGTAGGTCTGGTCCGCCGCGGCGATGCGCGCACCCGCATCGTAGTCGGGACGGGTGGTGCTCGTCTGGTAGGCAGGGGCGACGGTGGTCCAGCCCATGAACGTGTAGCCATCACGGGTGGGGACGCCCGTGGGAGCGGAACCTATCACGTCGCCGTCATAGAGGTCGTCATGCTTCTCGTAGAGCGTGGTGTCCGTCCCATCGTAGGAACGGAAGGAGACCTTGTACGAGGGGTCCTTCTCGAAGGTGACACGGATGCTCACCGCCTTCGGGAGCTTGGTGACCAGGAGCGTGCCGTATGTCCTGTCGGCGTTCAGCGACAGCGTGGCCTGGGCCCCCGAGCTGTCATCAGGGTTGAGGGTCGTGACCGTCCCGTCGGCGACGGTGACATCCGTGACGTTGGTGTCCCCGGACGCCGCCGGACGTACCGTCGAGATGCCCGAGATGTGGTAATGGGGCTCGGCACGGAAGGCACCTGCAGCCGCGAAGGACGTCTGTGTCCCAGCCGTCCATTCGTACACGTCGCTCAGCTGGCCGTCGGGCACGTCCTCGGCCGTGGCCCCCGAGGTGACGGAGACGGAACCCCCGCCGGAGGTGATGATGCTCGCGAAGGGCTGCTTGGCAAAACGGGCCGTGAAGACCGTGGCCCCCTCGATGGGGACGGTCGAGTAGTCATAGGCATAACCAGAGCTCGTCGTCTCGTCATCATAGGTCGTGACGTAGCTCCACCCCGTGAAGAACCAGTCATCGGCGGTTTCGGCGGTCACGGTCACGGTACCGCTAGCCACCTCCTGGCCGGTGGCGACATCCTGTGTCGTGGTCCCTCCCACGGTGCCTCGTGCAGCATCCTCCGAGACGAACGTGACCTTGTAGGTGATCGGGTCGTAGAGCACGCGGATGAGCGTGCCGTCCGCGTCGGGAAGGGCATAGCCTTTAGGCATGTCAGTCCAAGTGACCCCACTATCGGTGCTGTACTGCAGCTTGTTGAACTTATAGCCCGAGAAGGACCTCTCGATGCCAGCCTGGTCGATGACGGTGCCGGCGTAATCGACGTCATCCGTACGAAGCGTCTCGTCCTCGGCATAGTCGGACGTCCCCTTAAACCAATACTGCACCTGGTACTGGGATCCGCCCAGCACATAGGTGGAATCGGTCGAGTTCCAGACGATGAGGCGGGCATTGTCCTCCCCGCGTGTCACGCGGTCATGTGAGAAGTAGGCGATGTCGCTCGTCTCGGTGAGGGTATAGGCGGTCGACCCCGTCGTCGTGCTTTCCGCAGCGCCCTTCACGCAGAGCTCGCCCTTGGCACCATCGCGAGTGATGATACCGATGGAGCTGCCGTCAACGAGCGCTCCCTCCACCTCGACCGAATAGGTGGAGAGGAGGTTGCTTCTGTTGTAGACCTCGGTGTTGGAGATGAGGCCGGCAGCGGTCTTGTTGTCCTTGACGACGACCTTGCCGCTGACATAGATGTGCGAGCCGGACTTCGTCATACCGATGCCACCACCCAGCGCCTGGCGGCCACAGACGTTCCCTGTGATGGTGACACCGTCACCGAGGTGGAGGTACGGGGTCCCATAGTTGCCCATGAGCAGGATGCCGCCACCATCGGCGGTCGAAGACGTAGCTGTGTTGCCAGAGATGGTCGTGTTGGTGATGGTGAGAGACGCGGTGTTGTTGGTGTCGATGCCACCTCCACCGGCGGCGCAGACGTTGTCCGAGATCGTGCAACCGTTGATGGCAGTGGGCCGCCCATAGGTCTCGAGCCCGCCGGCACGGGCCGTCTTGGCCTCATTGCCGGTGATGGTGCAGTTGGTCAGAGTGGCACCGCAGGTATAAGCTCCTCCAGCATATTTCGTGGCAACGTTGTCCTTTATCGTCACGTCGGTCATCTTGAGACGGTCAACGCCACCGGTCGTACCATCCACAAACAGGCCACCACCGCTGTTGCCCGACGTACATGACGAGATAGTCACATCGGCCATGGTCGCCGATGCGGCAGACGTGCCAAGGTATACCCCACCGCCGTTGCCACTCGAGGAACAGTTCTCTATCGTCAGCGACCTCTCGGCTGTCCCCTTGATCGTATTGATCGGCGCGCCGCTTGTGATGGCTCCTCCCTTGCCTCCGGATGACGTGCAGTAGCTGAACGCAGAGTTGGTCACCTCAAGCGAGCTCGAATCGGATGGAATGTAGATGGCTCCACCATCACTCGCGGCCGAGCAACCCGAGCCCTCCTTGCCGAACGTGCAGCCGTCCACGCTCACGGAAGTGGTCTGCTCGCAGCTAATGGCACCTCCGGTGGCGGCGGTGCAACCATAGAACTCGGAACTCCGCACCGTGAGGGACCCGCCATTGCCAACATAAAGCGCACCGGCCGCCGAACCCGTCGTCACACATCCGTTGAATTTGCAGTCGGTCGCCGTGACGGTGCCGTACGAGAGGACAGCGCCACCGAACCATGCAGAGCAGCCGTCAAAGGAGCAACCGGTGAGAGAGAGCGTATTCACGCCCGGCTGGCCATAGAAGACGCCACCTCGCCGCTGATCCCCACCGCTGATCTTTGTGTTGTTGATATTCTGGAAGGTGCAATTCGTAACCGTTATCGCTGAGTTGGCCGCAGTCATGCCGAAGGCATAGCATTGGGCTCCCATGGCCGTCCCGCCGCCATCGACCACCAGGTTGTCCAACGTGAGGGTGTTCGCGGTGGTGACCTTCATCATCGGGTTTCCCGCTCCGACAGCACTGGTGCGGTTAATCTGGCACTTCACGTTGCCCGTGGCCGTCAGGTCAGTGGTGAGCTTGACGGCCTTGCTCGCAAGCGTGATACATGAGGGTAGGTCATACGAGGCCACCAACATCTCGATGGTGTCGCCGTCAGCAGCAGCAGTGAAGGCCGCTGCCAGCGTTTCGTATGTCGTCGTCCCGATCTTGCACACCGCGTCGGCCTGGGGTGTGAGCTCGTCATCGGACTGGACCTGGAGCAGAGGGGTCGAGGCCTGTTCGGCGGCATCCGTGGTCGCCGTTCCATCGGCTTCGGTGACGGCAGCGGCGAGCGTCTCCGATGATGCGACGGCAGTCGTTGCCGCCCCTTCCCCCGTGATGGCTGCGTCCGATGTCAGGACCGTCTGCGACGAGGAGGGGTCGACGGACTCCTGGGCTGCCACAGGCACGAGCACGACCGAGGTGAGGCCGATGACGAGGGCAAGCAGGAACAGCAGGACAGGAAGGGCAGACGTACGCCTCGCCCCACCTCTGTCCTGCCTGCGCATGGCCAGCCCTCGTCTCAGAATCAGATAGTCCAATGGTCACAATATATTATTATCCCTTTTTCACGTCCCCTGCACCAGATGATTCCGCCTGATATCAGGGAGACGCGTGCCAGGAGGGCGCCTACGGACGCAACTCGGACGGTCGGCACCCGACTCGTACGTATTCCCTGAACTCCCAGGGGTATCATCAGGGACACCACAGCAGCGCACGATGACGTATGACCGAGGAGGTGCATGGACGTCATGGCAACGAGACACCATGCTCCCAAGGTCAAGGTCGGTGACGAGGAGGACCAACGCAGGGGCCAGGCCCGCAAGGGCGCCGCCTTCATCGGGGTGGTCCTTCTTGCCTACGTGCTCTACCTCGTCCTCACCGGTCAGATGGGCAGCTTCGTCGACGCCCTCGGCAACGTAGACGGCGGGTGGTTCGCAGGTGCCGTCGTCTGCTGTGCGCTCTATTACGTGTTCGGCGTGCTCGCCTATGTCATCGCCGTGTGGCTCGACCCCGACTCGCCGGTGGGCATCCGCGACCTCATGAGCGTGGAGGCATCAGGTCTGTTCTTCGGCAACCTCACGCCCCTCATGGCGGGCTCGGTCCCCGCCCAGATCTTCCGCCTCATGCGCGCCGGCCTCGACGTGGGCGAGGCCACGGCCACGCAGCTCACACGCTTCCTCATGTTCCAGTTCGCCGAGGTGCTCTTCTCGGCCCTCATGCTGGGCCTGCGCTTCCAGTTCTTCGTCGACACCTACGGCGACATCCTCTACCTCAACCTCATCGTGTTCTGCCTGCACCTGCTGCAGCTCGCCTGCTTCCTCGTGATCTGCCTGTGCCCCAGGTTCGTCACCAAGGTGGGCAACGCCGGCATCCGCTTCCTCGAGAAGCATGGCTGGTTCAAGAAGCAGCTCAACTACTCCGAGCTGTATGAGATGACCAACACGCAGGTCTCGGAGTTCTCGGCAGCCTTCCGCAACGCCGCGAGCCACGTGCCGAGCATGCTGCTCACCTGCCTGGTCACGATGATCCAGCTGGGGTGCCTCTACTCCATCGGCTTCTTCGTGGTGAACGCCTTCGGCAACCACAGCATCGACTACCTGTCGTGCCTGGCCGCCGGCTCGATGGTCGAGCTCCTGGCAAACGCGGTGCCCCTTCCTGGCGGCACCGGCGGCGCAGAGGGCGGCTTCGCCTTCTTCTTCGGTCCCATGCTCGGTGGCCAGGCTGCCGCCGCCTTCATCGTCTGGCGCTTCCCCGAGTTCATCATGCCCACGGCCATCTCGGGCCTGCTGCTGGGTCTGCGCAGCTCCCATCAAGAGAGCATCCGTCACCGTTGGGACCGCATGGTCCACGGCCACGGTCGCGTCGCACGCTTCGTGCCCAGGAAGGCCCCGAAGCGCATCCACGTGGGACACTGAGCCGGACCACCTCTGCTCTTGGGCGGGCACGCATGGCATTATCCAGGCCATTCTCACGTCATGCTGTTCGGAGATGTGCGGCAGCGAGGCAGGTGGCTTCACTGGCTCACGAACTGGTAATTCCGTGCTAGATATAACATTATTTCCGGAAATAATGTTATTATGACGACATTATTTCCGGATTGGCTAGAAGGTGAGCCCTATGCGACGCAAGGTTTCTGATGCCCTACGAGCCTGGAAAGACTCTCCCACCCGCAAGCCGCTTGTCCTCAACGGCGCACGGCAGACGGGCAAGACCTACTCCGTGCTCGAGTTCGGGCACGACTCCTTCGCTCAGATGCTCCACATCGACTTCTCCGCCCGAAGGGACCTCTGCGCGCTGTTCGATGGTGACATCACACCTGAGACGCTCCTCCCCCAGCTTGAGGCCGCATGCAGGATGTCCATCGACCCCCAGACCACGCTCATCTTCTTTGACGAGGTCCAGGCATGCCCCCGCGCACTCACCTCGCTCAAGTACTTCTGCGAGCGCACGCCGGAATACCACGTGATTGCCGCTGGTAGCCTGCTCGGCGTCGCGCTGGGCCGACGGAACTACTCGTATCCCGTCGGCAAGGTGGACGTTCTCGCCATGCACCCGCTCGACTTCGAGGAATACCTCTGGGCTCACGACGAGGGGCGGCTCGTCGAACTCATCAGAGCCTCCTATGCCGATGGCTCCGCCCTCGGTCTGCATGACCACGCACTCGAACTCTACCGTGATTACCTGCTGGTCGGAGGCATGCCCGAGGCGGTACATGCCCATGTCGAGGGGCAGGGACCGACTCAGGTGCGGACCATACTGGCGACCATCACGGACGCCTATCTCGCAGACATGACAAAGTACGCGAGTCCCCTGGATTCCGCCAAGATTCTCAACGTATGGCGAAGCGTGCCTGAGCAGCTTGCCAAGGAGAATCACAAGTTCCAGTATTCGACCATCGCCAGCTCTGCGCGGGCCCATCAATACGAGGCTCCCATAAACTGGCTCCATGCGGCAGGGCTCGTGTCGTTCTGCTATCGCGTGAGCGAGGGAAGGAAGCCGCTCAGGGCCTATGCCGAGCACGACTTCTTCAAGCTCTATCTGCTAGACACCGGTCTGCTCACGCAACTCGAGGGTCTAGATGCAAACGACCTTGCGCCAACGGCGGACAAGGGCTCGCGCTTTCGCGGCGGAGTTGCCGAGAACTACGTCATGCAGCAGCTCGTGGCGAACGACCTCGATCCTTTCTACTGGGGAACCAGCAGCAAGGCCGAGGTCGATTTCGTCATCCAGCTGGAAGGCGAGGGAGCGGTGCCCGTCGAGGTCAAGTCGGAAAGGAACGTCACCTCACGCAGCCTGGAAGGCTATCGCAGGCGATACGATCCTCCAACGGTGATTCGCCTCTCCACCAAGAACTTCGGATACAAGGACGGCATCAAGAGCGTGCCGCTGTATGCCGCGTTCTGCCTGGGGACGTGAGACTGATCCCCTGCCAAGCCGGAAGGCTCAGCAGGGAACGTGCTTCTGTCAGCTTCCGCGCCATCCATCAGACTCCGCCCGCAAGACGGCTGGGGTATGCTCACCCGACTGCGGCCTTCATCTGGCGGACGTAGTCGGCGACCCTCCCGACCATGTCGTCGCCACCCGCGTCGACCATGCGGACGATGGCCGAGCCCACGATGGCGCCGTCAGAGAGCGCTGCCATATGCGCTGCCTGCTCGGGGGTCGAGATGCCGAAGCCCACGGCCACCGGCACGTCCGTGACGCTGCGCACGAGCTCGACCATCCCTCCGATGTCCGTCGTGATGGCGCTCCTCACACCCGTGACACCGAGCGAGCTCACGCAGTAGATGAACCCCTTGGCCTGGGCCGCGATCATCCTGATACGGTCCTCGGATGTCGGGGCGATCATCGAGACGAGCTCGACGCCATGTGCGGCAAAGGGCACCGCGAACTCCTCGCGCTCCTCGAAGGGGACGTCCGGCAGGATGATGCCGTCCACACCCACCTCGCCGGCGCGCGCGGCGAACGCCTCGATCCCGCGCGAGAAGATCACGTTGGCGTAGGTCATGAACACCAGCGGCGTGTCATAGTCACGCCGCAGGCGCTCGACCAGTGCGAAGACGTCGTCGGTCGTGGTGCCGGAGGCCAGCGCCCTCACGTCCGCCTCCATGATGGTCGGCCCCTCGGCCGTGGGGTCCGAGAAGGGAATCCCCAGCTCGACCAGGTCGGCACCGGCGTCGATCATGGCACGCACGAGCCGCTCGGTGGTCTCCATGTCTGGGTCGCCACAGGTGACGAAGGGGATGAACGCCTTGCCCCTCTCGAAGGCGCGACCGCACCCGCGCGTGCCCTTGGTCCTGTCCGAAGTAGATGCGCTCATTCCGAGATGTCCTCTCCACGATAGCGGGCGATGGCGGTGCAGTCCTTGTCGCCCCTGCCCGACAGGGTCACGATGATGCTCTGGTCCGGACGCATGGTAGGGGCCAGCTTCATGGCATAGGCCATGGCATGCGCGCTCTCGATGGCGGGGATGATGCCCTCCATGCGGCTCAGGTACTCGAAGGCGTCGACCGCCTCGTCGTCGGTGATGCCCACGTACTCGGCACGGCCGATGTCGTGCAGGTAGGCATGCTCAGGGCCCACGCCCGGGTAGTCGAGTCCTGCCGAGATGGAGTAGACCGGCGCGATCTGCCCGAACTCGTCCTGGCAGAAGTAGCTCTTCATGCCGTGGAAGATGCCGAGCCTGCCGGTGTTGATGGTGGCCGCGGTCTCCGCCGTGTCGATGCCGCGACCGGCCGCCTCGCACCCGATGAGGCGGACGTCGGGGTCATCGATGTAGTGATAGAACGAGCCGATGGCATTGGAGCCGCCACCGACGCAGGCGATGATGGCATCGGGCAGCCTGCCCTCGGCCTCGAGGATCTGGGCGCGGCTCTCACGCGAGATCACGGCCTGGAAGTCACGGACCATCGTGGGGAACGGGTGCGGCCCCATGACCGAGCCCAGGCAGTAGTGGGTGTCCTCGATGCGGCTGGTCCACTCGCGCATGGCCTGCGAGACGGCATCCTTGAGGGTCGCCGTGCCAGTGGTCACCGGCACCACCTCGGCCCCCAGGAGCCTCATGCGATAGACGTTCAGGGCCTGGCGCTCGCAGTCGACCTGACCCATGAAGACCACGCACTCCATGCCGAAGAGGGCAGCGGCCGTTGCCGTGGCCACGCCGTGCTGCCCTGCACCCGTCTCCGCGATGAGGCGGGTCTTGCCCATGCGCTGGGCGAGAAGGGCTTGTCCCAGGGCGTTGTTGATCTTGTGGGCGCCGGTGTGGTTCATGTCCTCGCGCTTGAGGTAGACCTTGGCACCTCCCAGGTCAGCCGTGACGCGCTTGGCCAGGGTGAGTCGGCTGGGACGGCCAGCATAGCCGTCGAGCAGCTCCTTGAGCTCGGCGTTGAAGGCAGGGTCGTCCTTGTACCTCTTATAGGCGGCCTCGAGCTCAATCACGGCGTTCATGAGCGTCTCGGGGATGTACTGGCCGCCGTGGATGCCGAAGCGTGCCGGCATGTCTGTGGTCTCTGGCATGGTGCTCCTCTCGGATGGGTGGTGCTCGGTCGTTGTCGATGGTTCGTCATGGGCAGGAGCGGATGGCAGCGTCCTGCCGTGTGCGGTGCGTACCGCCGCCAGGATGCGGGCGGGGTCCTTCACGCCGTCGGTCTCCACGCCGGAGCTGAGGTCGACGCCCCAGGGGTGCGTGAGGTCGATGGCCTCGGGCAGGTTCTCGGGAGAGAGACCTCCGGCAAGGAGGAAGGGACGCCCGAGGTCGGCCGCGAGCGACCAGTCGAAGGCCTCGCCCGTGCCGCGGCCGTTGTCGAGAAGGACGAGGTCGGCAGAGCTCCTTCGGGCCGCCTCCAGGTCCTGGGCCCCGCGGACGACGAAGGCCTTCCAGACGACGCATCCGGGTGCGAGCACGCGGAGCCGCACGATGTAGGCCTCGTCCTCGGACCCGTGGAGCTGTGCGACGTCGATGGTACCGTCCGCGAGGAGTGCCGCCACACGCTCCGCGTCCTCGTCCACAAAGACGCCCACGAGCGGGACCCGGCCGGCAAGGCGCTCGTGGATGGCACAGGCCTGGCCCGCGCCCACGCACCGGCGGCTCCCCTCCCAGAGGACGACGCCCGCATAGTCCGCCTCGGCCGCGAGCACGGCGTCGGCATCGGTCGGGCCCATGAGCCCGCAGACCTTGATGCGCACGGAATCGGTCCGTGCCCCCCGGCTGCTCATCGGGCCGCCGCCTCCCTCATCCGCGCCATCGTCGCCGCACGGTCGTCGCTCCTCATGAGGAACTCCCCCACGAGCGCCGCGTCGACCCCCTGCGAGACGAGGCCCTCGAGGTCCGCCGCCGCGCCCACGCCGGACTCGGCCACGAAGAGGACGTCGTCGGGGACGAGCCGTCGGAAGCGCTCGGCCCGGTGCGGGTCCACCGTGAAGTCGCGCAGGTCACGGTTGTTGACGCCGATGATGCGGGCGCCAGCGGCCAGGGCGCGCTCGACCTCGGCCTCGTCGTGGGCCTCCACGAGGGTGTCGAGGCCGAGCTCGTCCGCGAGGGCGAGGCCATGGGCCAGCTCGGCGTCATCGAGGATCGCGCAGATGAGCAGCACCGCGTCCGCCCCCATGAGTCGTGCCTCGTAGAGCTGGTAGGCATCGACCGTGAAGTCCTTGCGAAGCATCGGGCAGGTCACCTGCCCGCGCACCGCGCGGAAGACGTCGTCCGACCCCAGGAAGCGTGAGGGCTCGGTGAGGCACGACACGGCGTCGGCGCCCGCCGCCTCGTAGTCGGCCGCGATGGCACGGTAGTCGAAGTCCGGGTCGATCACCCCCTTGGAGGGGCTTGCCTTCTTGACCTCGCAGATGAGCGAGAGCCCCGGCTTGGCGAGCGCCGCGGCAAAGCCCAGCGGGCGCCTCGGGAAGGCAAGCACCTCCGCACGCAGCTCAGACTCCGGCACGCGCTCGCGTGCCGCGGCGACCCTTCCGCGGGCCGTGTCTGCCAGCTCGTCGAGGATCATCGTGCGTCCTTGGGCGCGCACGCCTGGGTGGCAGCCACGAACTCGTCGAGCTTGGCTAGGGCGGAGCCGTCGTCGACGAGCGCGGCGGCCCGCTCGATGCCGGCGGCCATCGTGTCGGCGTGACCGGCGACGTAGAGGGCGGCGCCGGCGTTCATCAGGACCGCCGTGCGGCGGGGCCCCTGCTCGCCGGACAGGACCGCGCGCACGATCGCCGCGTTCTCGTCGGGCGTACCACCTGCCAGGTCGGCCCTCTCGCAGCGCGTGAGGCCGAACTGCTCGGGCGTCACCTCGATCGTGCGATAGAAGCCGTCCCGCACCTCGCAGACCATCGTGGGAGCCGAGGCCGATATCTCGTCCAGGCAGTCCGTGCCGTAGACCACGAAGGCCCGGCGGACGCCCAGGTCGGTGAGCACCTTGGCGAGCGGCTCCGCCAGCGCCCCGTCATAGACGCCGAGCACCATGTAGGCGGGGTGGGCCGGGTTGGTGAGCGGCCCCAGGATGTTGAAGACGGTGCGGATGCCCAGCTCCCGACGGATGCTGCCGACGAAGCGCATGGAGGCGTGGTACTTCTGGGCGAAGAGGAAGCACATCCCCACCTCGTCCACCATGCGGGCCGCGTCCGCCGGCTCCACGGCGATGGTGGCGCCGAGGGCCTCCAGGCAGTCGGCCGTCCCGCACTGGCTCGAGGCCGCGCGGTTGCCGTGCTTGGCCACGCGCACGCCGTCGGCCGCGATCACGAAGGCCGAGGTGGTGGAGATGTTGAAGGTCTGGGCGTTGTCTCCGCCCGTGCCTACGATGTCGAGCACGTCAGGTCCCGCGTCCACGGCCAGGGCGTGGTCGCGCATGGCCGCGGCCGAGCCCGAGATCTCGTCGATCGTCTCGGCGTGGGTCGACTTGGTGGAGAGAGCCGCCAGGTAGGCGGCATTCTGCACCTGTGAGGTCTTGCCGTCCATGATCTCGCTCATGACCTGGTAGGCCTCGTCATAGTTCAGGTCCTGCTTGTCCACGATCTTCTTGATTGCCTCTGCGATCATCATCGGTCTCCCCCTTGCGGCCGCAGCCGCGTCGTCCGTATGCGTATTCCGTACCGTCCTGCTCACGGGTCGCCCTCACCATCGCCCGCCTGGCGGGAGCGCCAGGAAGTTCCCGAGCATGGCCGCCCCCGCAGGGGTCATGATCGACTCGGGATGGAACTGCAGCCCGTAGACGGGCAGCTCCGTATGGGCGACGGCCATGACCTCCCCGTCATCGGCACGGGCGGTCACGCGCAGGCAGTCGGGCAGCGTCCCCTCCACGACCGCGAGCGAGTGGTAGCGCGCCACCGTGGCCGGCGAGTCGACGTCTGCGAAGAGAGGGCAATCTCCATCGAGCTCGCAGGTCGACTGCTTCCCGTGCATGAGCTTCGAGGCATGGTCCACCGTGGCGCCGAAGGCGACGCAGATCGCCTGGTGTCCCAGGCACACGCCCAGGACGGGGGTCTCGCCCATGCCGGCAGCCACCTCGCGGCAGATGCCGGCGTCCTCGGGGCGACCCGGTCCCGGCGAGAGGATCACATGGGTCGGGGCCAGGTCGCGCACACCCGCGAGGTCGAGCTCGTCGTTGCGCACGACGGTGACGTCCGGGTCGATGGCTCCCACCATCTGGAAGAGGTTGTAGGTGAAGCTGTCGTAGTTGTCGACGATGAGGATCATCGGTCCAGACCTCCCTGCGCGGCCTCGAGCGCCTCGACCACGGCTCGGGCCTTGTTGTGGCACTCCTGGTATTCCTTCTCGGGCACGCTGTCGGCCACGATGCCGGCACCGGCCCGCACGTACACGCGGCCCCCTCGGTGGTAGGCGAGCCTGATGCCGATGCAGACGTCGAGGTTGCCCGTGAGGTCGAGGTAGCCCACCGTGCCTCCGTAGATGCCGCGCCGGTCGCCCTCGAGCTCGCGGATGACCTGGCAGGCGCGGATCTTGGGCGCACCCGAGAGGGTGCCTGCGGGCAGCAGCGACCCGACGGCGTCGAGCGCGTCGAGCCCGTCGCGGATGCGGCCTCGCACCGAGGAGGCCAGGTGCATGATGTGCGAGTAGCGCTGCACCTCGAGGTGACGCTCCACGGACACGCTCCCGAACTCGCTTATGCGGCCGAGGTCGTTACGTCCCAGGTCCACGAGCATGTTGTGCTCGGCCAGCTCCTTCTCGTCGGCGAGCAGCTCGGTCGCCAGGGCCTCGTCGGCCTCGGGGGTGGCCCCACGGGGACGGCTCCCGGCGAGCGGGAAGGTATGGAGCACGCCGTCCTCGAGCTTGACGAGGGTCTCGGGGCTGGCACCTGCCAGCTCGAGGTCGGCGCTCGCCAGGTAGAACAGGTAGGGAGAGGGGTTGGTCGTACGGAGCACGCGATAGCAGTCGAGCAGGCTCCCCTCGAAGTCCGCGGCAAGCCGGTTGGAGAGCACCACCTGGAAGATGTCACCCTCCTGGATGTGGCGCTTGGCGGCCGCGACCATGTCGCAGTAGGCGGCCTCGCTGAAGCGGGGCGTGAGCGGGCTCGTCATGCGGCCGGGTACGGACGTGGCAGGCTCGCCATGCCTCACGAGGTCGCGGAGGCGGAGAAGGTCGGCGCAGGCTCGGTCGTAGGCCTCGGCGACGCGCGTCGGGTCGGACACGTCGACGTTCGCCACGAGCACGATCTTCTGGCGGTATGAGTCATAGGCGACGACGCGCTCGAAGAGCATGAGGTCGACGTCGTTGAAGCCCTCGTCATCCGTGGCATCGGGCAGGTCTGGCAGGGCTGTGGGCTCCACGTGCCCGAAGTACTCGAACGAGAAGTACCCCACGAGACCGCCGGCGAAGGGCGGCATGCCCTCCACGCGAGGCGCGCGATGCTCCGCCAGCACGCGACGGATGACCTGTGCCGGGGGCTCGTCGAAGGTCCGCTCCGTGCCGCCCTCGCGCACATGCGTCCCGGCACCACGGCACGAGAGCTCCAGCGAGGGGTCGAAGCCCAGGAACGTCCAGCGGCCACGAGCCGCCCCCGGCTCGGCCGACTCGAGCAGGTAGCAATGGCCGCTCACCCGCTGCAGGCGACGCAGGCACTCGATGGGACTGGCCACATCGGAGAGCATCTCGCACGCGATGGGCACACGGGCGTAGTCCCCCGCGGCAGCGAGGCCCGACACCTCGTCGAGCGAGGGTGCGACCCTGACGTTCCTCTCGGCCTGGTCCTCTTCGCGCATCTCGGTCCCCTTCCTTGTCAGGTCAGGGAAGACAAGAAAGAGCCCACCCCTGACTGTGTAGTCAAGGGCGGGCTCTCTGAGCTCGCGGTGCCACCTTGATTCACGGGGGAGGACCCCCGTGCGCTTAGTAGGATACCGACATATCCCTGGCAGCTCACGCGTGCCTGACGTCGTGGATACTGAGTGGGCAAGCCACCGTTCCCCGCGCCCTCAGCGGCCCATTTGCTGGTTTGGGTCCGGCCTGGATCTCACCACCCCAGGCTCTCTTTGCGTCCATCGCCAGCGTTACTTCCGCTTCATAGGTTTCTTGGTGCTATTCGATTGGTTGGCAGTCTAGGAGCATCAGGCGCCGATGTCAAACGACGATGTCGGCGCCCTCTACACGACCTCGGCCCCGAAAGGCATGAGGGCGAGCTTTGCCTGCTTGAAGCACTGCAGGCCGAAGGGGATCCCGATGATGGTGACGCAGCAGACAGCCCCTTGGATGAGGAAGGCGATCGCCAGCTCGACACCGCCGAAGACGATCCAGAGGACGTTGAGGAGGAACGAGCCGGCTCCCCCACCGTAGCTGACCTCACGGCCGAAGGGCAGGAACGAGAGGCTTGCCAGCTTGAAGCACTGCGTCCCCACGGGGATCCCTACGATGGTGATGCACCAGATGAGTCCCACAAAGGCCCAGGCCAGCCCTTGCCAGAGCCCGCAGAGGACGAACCAGAAGACGTTGCCGACCGTAGACATGACGCCCACCTCTCCCTGCACCGCATGGGTGCATGTCGACTCAGACGATGGTGACCCCCAACAGCATAGCAAGCCCCACGGCCTGCTCGGGGCTCACCTTGGCGCCCTTGAGCTCACGGAAGTCCTCCGATACCGAGATGCCGTCGATGGTGCACCCCGAGAGGTCGACCCCCTTGAGCGACGTCCTGAAGAAGTCGGCGCGCGTGAGGTCCACGCCATCGAGACGCGTGTGCTTGAGGCGGGCCTCCTGCACGAAGGCCTCCTTGCAACGGGAGTCGGTGATGCTCGTGCGCTCGAGGATGGTCTTGCCGAGGTTGGCGTAGACGGCCGAGCAGCCATCGAGCGAGCAGCCGCGGAGCAGGGCCTCGACGAGCTCGATGCCGTCGAGGCGGCAGCTCCTGAGGGAGCACCCCACCCACCAGGTCCCATGGGCCTTCGCGTTGGAGAGGTCGCACCCCTTGAAGGTGCAGTTGGTGAGGCTCGCGCGCTTGAGCTGGACCCCCGAGAGGAGGCAGTGGTCGAAGGTGCAGTCGGTGAACTCGGCCTGCGTGAGGTCCACCGCAGTGATGGCGTCCGCGGGGTCATCCGTCGAGAGGTCCTCCCCCGTGAAGGTGAGGCCCTCCGCATAGTTGCCGCCCTCGGCCAGCGCTTCGATCATGGACATGTGCGTCTTCCCTCCTGTGTGGCCTCAGACGAGATAGCGTGAGCGCAGGAGGGCGATCTGGTCATCTCCCACGCCGATGACCTCCTTGAGGTAACCGAGGAGCGACCCGTGCTCGGCCTCGGCATGGTCGAAGACGTGTCCCATGAACGCAGGCCAGGCACCTGCCACCTTATGGACCACGGCCTGCACGTCCTTGTCGTCCGTGAGGCTTGCGATGTAGGCATCGACCTCGGCGATGTCTGCCGCCTTGGCCTCGTTGGTGATGAGGTAGTCCCTGATGACGTCCTCCCGGCTCACGCCAAGCGCCGTGAGGAGGAAGGCCGAGGCCATGCCCGTTCGGTCCTTGCCACCCGTGCAGTGGGCGATGAGGGCGCCCTCGTCACACCCGCACACCAGGTCGAAGAAGGTGTGGTAGGCGGCGATGGTATAGGGGTCGGCCAGCATCCTCACGTAGATGTCATCGGTGATGAGGCCCTCGTCGACGATCCTGAAGAGGCTCAGCATGGCCGACTTGCGGTCGGAGAAGTTCCCGCCGGCGAAGACCTCGTAGACGAAGCCCTCCCGTGACTCGTCGAAGACATGGAGCGTGACCTGCCGCACGCCCGGGATGTCGGGGTCCGGTCGGCTCTTGATCTCGGGGGTCGTACGCAGGTCGATGACAAGGGAGAGGTCGAGGTCGTGCTCGAGGATGCGCATGCCCTCCTCGGTCGCGTCGTCAAGGTCGCCCGTGCGCAGGAGCAGCCCCCTGCGCACCTGACTTCCGTCCGCACCGACATATCCACCCATGTCACGCGCGTTGTGGACGTCGGGCAGGGTGATCGCCTGTGTCGAGAAGGTCGCGCCTTTCGTGGCATCGCTCATGCGTCTGCTCCGTCTTCCGTGCCACCGGCTGCGAGGGCAGGCGGCACTCCCTTGGTCCGGGCCTCAGGCCCCTTGTCGGGGGATGGAAGCCCCCCGCTGGTCAGGATCTGGTCGAGCGCCGCCTCGTCGAGCACCGGCACGCCGAGGCCCTGGGCCTTGGTGAGCTTGGAGCCGGCGGCAGCACCGGCCACCACGTAGCTCGTCCTCTTCGAGACCGACCCCGACACCTTGGCACCCATCGCGCGGAGGGCGTCGCCCGCCTCGTCGCGGGTGTGGCGCTCGAGCGAGCCCGTGAGGACGAAGGTGAGGCCGACCAACGGCTGGGGACCTGCCTCCTCGCCGGCACCCTCCTCCTCGAGGGAGACGTGCGCCTCACGAAGCCGCTCGATGACGGCGAGGTTCTCGGGGACGGAGAGGAACTCCCGCACCGAGGCCGCGATCTTGGGCCCGACGCCGTCGATGTCGGCGATGTCGTCCTCGTCTGCGGCGAGCAGGGCCTCGAGCGCGCCGTAGTGCTTGGCCAGGGCCGCAGCCACGCTCGCCCCCACGTGCCGGATGCCCAGGCCGAAGAGCACCCGTGAGAGCCCGCGGGACTTTGAGTCCTCGACCTGGGACCATCACCTTGGCGGCGATGGTGGCACCCACCGTGATGGTCTCACCTGCCACCGAGACCCGGCCGGTATCGAGATGGGTGAGGTCATCCTCGGTGAGCCTGTCATAGAAGTCGGCGACGTCGCCCACCAGCCCGGAGGAGACCAGGTGTGAGATGAGCTCGTCCCCCAGGCCGTCGATGTCCATGGCCTTGCGGCTGGCCCAGTGCACGAGCCGCTCTTGGGCCTGGGCCGGGCAGTCGATGGAGACGCAGCGATAGGCGACCTCGCCCTCCTCGCGCATCACGGGGCTGCCACAGCTGGGGCAGGCGGCAGGCATCTTGAACTCCGGCGCGTCCTCGGGACGGAGCTCGGGCACATGCCCCACGACCTCGGGGATGACGTCGCCCGCCTTGTGGACCACGATGGTGTCGCCCACACGCACGTCCTTGCGGCGTACCTCGTCCTCGTTGTGGAGGGTGGCACGTGCGATGGTCGATCCCGCGACCACGACCGGGTCGAACTCCGCCACGGGCGTGAGCACGCCGGTACGACCCACCTGGATGCGGATGTCCCGCAGCACGGTGCGCCTCTCCTCGGGCGGGAACTTGAACGCGATGGACCAGCGAGGCGCACGCGCCGTGAAGCCGAGCGCACCCTGCTGGGCGAAGGAGTCGACCTTCACCACCACCCCGTCGATGTCGTAGTCGAGGTCGGCTCGATGCGCCAGGGCGTTCGCGCAGAAGTCGTGGACCTCCTCGTCGGACGTGCACCGGGCGACGTTGGGGTTCACATGGAAGCCGCAGTCGCGCAGCCACTGCAGGAACTCCCATTGGCTGGTCACGTGGAGCGGCGTGGTCGAGGCCACGGCGTACATGAAGGTCTCGAGGTCGCGGTGGGCCGTGATGGCCGGGTCCTTCTGGCGGAGCGAGCCGGCGGCGGCGTTACGCGGGTTGGCGAAGGGGTCCTGCCCCGCGGCATCGGCCTCCTCGTTGAGGCGGACGAAGCTGTGCTTGGGCATGTAGACCTCGCCGCGCACCTCGACCGAGACCCCGAGGCCGTCGTCGTCGGTCTTGGCGAGGCCCGCATGCGCGAGGTGGGCCGGCACGTCGTGGATGGTGCGGACGTTGGCCGAGACGTCCTCGCCCGTGGTGCCGTCGCCGCGCGTGGCGGCCCTCACGAAGCCACCGCTCCGGTAGGTGATGGCCACCCCCAGGCCGTCGATCTTGAGCTCGCACGTATAGGCCACGGGGTCGGCCTCGGTCGCCCCGAGCGCCTCGTCCGTGCGGGCGAGCCACTCGTCGAGCTCGCCGAGGTCCATGGCATCGTCGATGGAGTACATGCGCTGGGCATGACGCACCGGCGTGAACTGGCGCGAGACGAACCCTCCCACGCGTTGCGTGTAGGAGTCAGGCGTGACGAGTTCGGGATGGAGGGCCTCGATGTCCTGCAGCTCGCGCAGGAGCCGGTCGAACTCGGCGTCGGTGACGGAAGGCTTGTCGAGGGCATAGTACTGGTAGGCATAGCCATCGAGAAGGTCACGCAGCTGGGCGGCACGATCGGCAGGCGTGGCCGCGGGCCGTTCCTGCCGGGCGTCGCCGCCCCCGAAGAGCGCCATCTGGTCCGCGTCCTGCTCTGACATGCCGTCCCCCGTGGGTCGCGTCGAACGATACGTTGTCATCCTACCCCAGCGACGGCATGGGTCGGGGCGCGTCCCCTATCCGCAGACCACCTCCGCGACGCTTCCCCCGGACTCCCTGGTGACCCGCACCTGGTTGGGGATGCGGTCCTCGAGCTCGGCCACATGGCTGATGACGCCCACCAGGCAGTCCGCCGAGGCGAGCCCCGAGAGCACGTCCATGACGGCCTCCAGCGTATCGGGGTCGAGCGTGCCGAATCCCTCGTCGATGAAGACGGAGTCGATCTGGACGCCACCGGCGACGCGCTGGGCATAGTCTGACAGGCCGAGCGCGAGCGACAGCGATGCCTCGAACGACTCGCCACCCGAGAGGGTCCCAGCGGGCCTCGAGGCCCCCGTGCGATGGTCGAGCACGTCGATGCCGAGGCCGGCCTTGGCAGAGCCCTTCTCGTCCGCCCTACGGACCAACTCGTAGTTGCCGTCCGTCATGCGCGAGAGACGCTGGTTGGCACAGGCCAGGACCTGGTCGAAGTAGAACCCCATCACATAGCGCTCGAAGGAGAGGCGGGAGGTTCCGGAGAGCTGTCCGTTCGCGACGCCAGAGAGGCGCGAGGAGGCCGCGGACGCCCTCTCGAGCTCGATGAGGCGTGGACAGGCCCCCTTGACCTGGCCGAGCACCTTGCGGCTGGACATCAGCAGCCCCTGCTCTGCGGACAGGGATGCCGCGGCCTCACGCTCGGAGGCGGAGGCCTCATCCATCAGGCCACGAGCCTCGTCGAGGTCGGGCGCCTGGTCCTCCTGGGAGAGTCCGAGGGCATCGCGCCGGCGCCCGCGCTCGGCGAGCGTCGAGCCGGCAGCGGCCTGAGCGGCGGCCGCGGAGAGGTCGGCCTTCCGGGCATCCTCGAGGGCATCCTCGATGGCGGCCCGATGCCTTCTGATGTCTGCGAGCTCTGACGTCGCGGAGGCCGCATCGGGAAGGGGCAGGTCACGGGCCAGAGCCGAGGCACGCTCGCCAGCCGTCGCCACGGTCGCGGAGGCCGCGGAGACGGCGTCCCTCGCGGACGAGAGCGAGTCCTGCGTCGTGGCAAGGTCCCGCTCGAGGCCACCTTGACGCCGCTCGATGCCGTCAAGCTCCTCCTTTGCCCGATCGAGCTGCTTGAGCCGCTCGTCGAGGCGACGGTAGTCCTCGGCCACCCGGTCTCGCTCCGCATGTGCCCTCGCGAGCGCGCCCCGCACGTCATCAGGGGTCACGTCGGGGAGGAGCCCGGCGGCACGGGCGAAGGCCGTGCGCGTGTGCTCGTCGAGCGTGGCCTTCTGGGAGGCCGCGTCCTGCTGCGCCTGGGACTCGGCCTCGACGGCCTCGTCGAGTGCCGTCCGCAGGGCATCGACCTCCTCGCGCGAGGGGGCGTCGGTGCGCGCCGACGCCGGGCGGGGATGCTCGCACGAGCCACAGACGGGACAGGGCTTTCCCGTGACGAGGCGCGACGCGAGGAACGAGGCGTCATCCGCCATGTAGGCGGCGAAGGCCGAGTCCGAGGCCGAGCGCGCGGTCGAGGTCGCGGCAGCAAGGCCCCTCGCCGCATCGACCGACATGGCGAGGCTCCCCCGATCGTGGTCGACGGCCTCGAGGTCATCGATGAGCGCACGGAGGTCCTTGCCCCGCTCGAGGGATGCGGCACGGTCCGTGACGCACGACTCGCGGTCCCTCACGACGGCCGGGAGCTCCTTGAGGCGCGCACGGTCACGGGCAAGCCCGTCCGCGACCGTGGCAGCGTGCGCCTCGAGCTCCGACAGGGCGGCCTTGGCCGTGACGTGGGTGGCCTTGGCCCTCTCGAGCTCCGCACGCGCCCTTCCCAGCTCGTCATAGCGAGGGAGGGCCTCGGCCAGCGTCTGCTCACGGCTCACGAGCGCGGCATGGCCGTCGTCGAAGGCGGCCTGCGCCTTGGCGAGTCCGTCCGCGGCGGCAGAGCGGGACACGTCCGCCGCATGAAGCGCCGCTGTGGCGTCACGGACGTCATTCAGGGCCTTCACCTGGTCCTGCGCCGTGGTGAGGGCCGCCTTTGCCCGGGAGCTCGCCACACGCGTCGCCTCTGCCGCAGCCGAGAGGCGCACCTCGGCTGCGACCTGCTCGTCGACGACGCCGGACACCGCATCCTGCCAGTCGGCGGCCACGAGCGAGGGGCGGGTGCCACCCTCCCTGAGACGGGCGACGAGGTCTGCCGCCTCGGTCGAAGCATCACCCAGGTCGAGCCCCTCGACCTGGGTGTCGAACGCCACCCGGGCGGCCTCGAGCTCACGCGCCGAGGATGCGGCCCGCGCCTTGAGCAGGTCCTGGAAGCGCATGATCCCCTGGGTGCCGAAGATCCTGCGCATGACCTTCTCGCGTTGGCCCGGCTCCGCACAGAGCAGCTCGCGGAAGGCCCCCTGGGCGATCATGGTCACCTGGCAGAACTGGTCGTACTCGAGACCGAGCAGGTCACAGACCGCCGAGTCCATCGCCTTCTGGCTCGAGGCGAGGACGTCGTCGCCGCACTCGAGGCTCATCGTGGTCGTGTACTCGACGGCATCCGCATCGTTGCGCTTCTTGACCCTCCTGCTATGGCGTCGGGCCACGTACGTGCGGCCCGCCTGCTCGAAGGTGAAGGTGACGCCGCTCAGCGCCGAGGCATCGGCCAGCTGGCTACGGAGCGACTCGCTCGGGCGGTCGGCGCCCGAGGACCTCCCGTACAGGGCATACGTAATGGCATCGAACAGCATGGTCTTGCCAGCACCCGTGTCACCGCAGATGAGGAAGAGCCCATGGCTGCCCATGGACGAGAAGTCGATGACCTGCTCGTCCGCATAGGGGCCGAAAGCCGAGAGCACGAGCCTGAGGGGTCTCATCGGGCCTCGCCTCCCAGGGCCTCGTCGAGCGTGGACGCCACGACCGCCTGTTCGTCAGCCGTGAGGGGCTGGCCGGCCTGGTCCTCGTAGAACTCCGAGAAGAGCTCGGGCAGCTCGGCATCGTCGACCTCGGTCGTGGCAGCCACGGCGGCGCCTGCCGCCGCCGTACGTGCGTTGTCGAAGGTCACGCCCACCAGGTTGGCCCAGACGGACCGAAGGCGCTGCGCCACGTCGAGCGGCTCGTCGTCATCGGTGACGCAGGCGGCCACGTAGTCCTGACGGCGGTCCTCCGACTCGGCCGCGCCCCTCTCCTTGAGCTCGTCGAACGCCCCCCGCTCGACCCGGAACGCATGGAGCGGCTCCACGGGCACGCAGCGTATGCCGGGCTCCGCGCCCCGTGCCATGTCCACGACCGCGACCGACTTGGGATAGGGGACCTCCGAGGTCGAGAATGCCAGCGGGCTTCCGGCATAGCGCAGCGTCTCGCGGCCCACGCGCTGGGGCCTGTGGACATGTCCCAGGGCGACGTAGTCGAAGCCGTCGAAGACGTGCGCATCCACGTTGTCGAGCGTGCCGAGGCTCATGCGCTCGGAGTCGCTCCGGTCGGGCTCCGAGCCGCCGGCTGTCACGAACTGGTGCGCGACCAGGACGTTCCTGCAAGACTCGGCGTACTCGGGGCGTGCCCGCACGTCATCGAGCACGAGACGGACCGCATCGTCATACGAGAGGGGCCCCTCGACCTCCGACCCCCGCGCACGGCCCCAGGCGCGGACGTCCGCGGGACGGACGAAGGGCAGGAGCCAGAACGTGACGTCCTCGCATACGACGCGGGGCACGTCACCGGTGAGCTCGCCTGCCACATGGACGCCCGCATCCTTCGCAAGCCGTGCCCCATACCCGAGACGGACCCCCGAGTCATGGTTGCCCCCGATGGCCATGAGGCATACGCCCCGCTCGGCCATCCGGCACACGAAGCCGTCCCACATCGAGACTGCCGACTCGGGCGGTATCGGCGCGTCGAAGACGTCGCCTGCGACCACCAAGGCATCCGCCTGCTCGCTCATGACGAGGTCGGCGAGCCAGCCCAGGAGATGGGCCATGTCCCCCTCGAGCGAGAGACCACCCAGCCTCTTGCCTATGTGCAGGTCTGCCGTATGGATGAAGCGCACGGGCGTCCTCCTGTCCCCTTGTGTGAGCCCATGCTATCGCACGCCCGGGACATGAGTCGACGTCCTTCTCGCCAGACCGATGTCCAGGGACGAGAAAGCGGCCCGGCACTGGATGCCGGGCCGCCCGAGTCACGCCACATGCACGAGGACGGCTACGCCGAGACCTCGGAGGTATCGAGGGGCTCGATGGACGCCACGTATGATTCGGTGCCATCTGACGAGGCCTGGTCGGACGAGCTGGACGAGGACGACCTGCTGTCCGAGCCATAGGAGCCCGTGGACCCGTTGGAGCTGCCAGAGCCGTTCGAGCTGCTGGAGCTACCCGAGTTGCCATACCCCAGACCGTTCAGGAGGTTCTCGAGCGAGTTGCTCGAGCCCGAGTTCGAGCTGCCTGAGCTCGAACTGCTCGAACCAGAGCTGGAGCTGGAGGAGCTCTCCTCCTTCTGCAGCTCCTCGTCGGAGCCCAGGGTGACCGAGACCGTCATCTGCTGGCTGCCGCGCGTGAGCACCACGTCCACCACGTCACCCGTCTTGTGGCTGCGCACCGCGAGGATCAGGGCGTCGGCGGACTCGACGTCATCGGATCCCAGCTTCGTGATGATGTCGCCCTTCTGGATGCCCGCCGTCGCAGCGGGGCTCCCGTCGGTGACGGAGGACACGTAGGCGCCCTGGTTCACCGAGAGGTTGTTGCTCCTGGCGTTGTAGGCGTTGACCGTCTGCAGCGAGCAGCCCAGGTAGGCATGGGTGACGGTACCACCCGAGATGATCGTGTTGGCGACCTCCACCGCATAGTTGCCGGGGATGGCGAAGCCGACCCCCGAGCTCGAGCCGCTCTCGCTCTCGATGATGGAGTTGATGCCGACGAGCTTGCCCTCCTTGTTCACGAGCGCGCCGCCGGAGTTGCCAGGGTTGATGGCGGCATCGGTCTGGATGAGGTTGGTGTAGATGGTGTTGCCGCTCGTGGACTTGAGCATCGTGGAGCGATAGAGCGAGCTCACGATGCCGTCAGAGACGGACTGGTCGAGGCCGAAGGGGCTGCCGATCGACATGACCCACTCACCCACGACGAGCGAGTCGGAATCCCCGACCTCGATGGGCGTGAGCGTGGCATCGCCGGGGTCGATCTTGACGACGGCGAGGTCGCTCGACTCGTCCGAGCCCACGACGGTGCCGTCATAGCTGTTGCCGTCGACGCTCACCGAGATGGTCTGGGCGTCCTCGATCACGTGGTAGTTGGTGAGGATGTTGCCCGAGGTGTCGAGGATCACGCCGGAGCCGATGCCTGTGGAGGAGGAGGTCGTGATCGTGATGGAGACCACCGAGGGCAGGCACTTCGCCGAGACGGCCTCAGCCGTCGTGGCCTCCGTGTCCGAGGTCGTGATGTCGATGGTCTGCCCCGCCGAGCTCGACGACGTCGAGGTCGAGGAGGAGCCGGTCTTGATCACGCCTGTGAACATGAGCACGGCCACGAGGGCAGCCGCACCCGCGATGCCGCAGATGACGCTCACCAAGACCGTGCGCACCGTGTGGGAGCCGCCCTTCCCCTTGTGCTTGCCGCCGTCACCCGAAGGCTGGGCGACCGGCTGCTGCCAGGCCTGCGCCGTCGGCTGCTGCGCGGTGGCGTTGGGGTCCTGTGACCCTGCCATGCCCGATGGGACGGGAGGACGGTTGCCGTTGGTCGTTTCCACGTTTGTTCCCTTCTATCGATTCCCCCGCCTGAGGCAGGGGATTCATCCTTGCGAGCGTGAGGCAGGGCTGCCCCGAGGGAACCCTCCGACCATCGTTGTACCCCTTGTGCTCCGCATGAGGCCGTCCCACACGCCATGAGCATGGGAGGGGGACAACGTTTGTATGTTTCTGAAAACTGGGGAGAAGGACGCGGCCGCAGCTACAGCTTGAAGAGGTAGCCCACGCCACGTACCGTCGCGATGTGCGAGGCGACCTGAGGTCCGACCTTCGAGCGCACGCGACGGATATGCACGTCGACCGTACGCGTGCCGCCGCAGTACTCGAACCCCCACACGCGATGGAGCAGCGTCTCGCGAGAGTAGGCCCGGCTGGGATGCGTCGCCAGGAAGCTCAGGAGCGAGTACTCCATGAGCGTGAGGTCGACGGGCTTGTCATCGATATAGACCTGGTAGGTCGCCAGGTTGATCGTCATGTCGTCGACCGTGATGATGTCGGAGGGGGCGTTCTCCTCGCCTGGCCAGAGCAGCTGGGCGCACCGTACCTCGAACTCGGACTCGCCTGCCGTGGCAAGGATGAAGTCGGAGTGGCCCTGCACCGGCATGTGGAGCGCGGGGAGCTTGTCCTCGTCGACCACGATGAGCATGGGGATGCAGCCGTTCTCGCCCACATAGGCCTCGACGGCGTCCATAAGGTCCTGCATGATACCGGCGACGTCAAGCACCACGAGGTCGAAGTCATGACCGCTCGTGATGGCCTGGTTGAAGGTGTCGGGGGTCGCCAGCAGCACCGATACGTCCAAGGCATGCGAAAGCTCGCGCATACGTTCGTGATGCCGCGTGGTCCGAGCTATGAGCAGGATGTTCTTATGATGCATCCTCTGAGACCCCCATGCCTTCCGGTGTGATGAGGCTGAATCCCTCGATATCCACCTCATCGCAGTACCCTGAGAATAGCACAGGCAGCAGGGGCTTGGGCATCACTCGAAAACCGCCGTGCCGAATCGCCTGCGTCGTCCCTCTTCATGACCTGCCCCTTCCCCAGACGGTCGGCCAGGGGACGAGCGATGTCCCCCAGCCGCTGCGAACGTTCGACTCATAGGGTGGCCCCCGTTTGTTACCGCCGAGAAACGATGGGGACTTGTTAACACAGTTGTGATGAAACGAAGCGGTCACGCTGGCGATACGCACGCGGAGGGCGGCCTGGCACCAGCGTGCCGGACCGCCCTCCACAAGGTGCGGACTTCTGCGGATGCGCTAGATCTCCTTGATGTTGCCGATGAAGGAGGCCGTGCGGTCCTGCTGCGGATGGTCGAAGACGTCCTCGGGGAGCCCCTGCTCGACCACCACGCCGTCCTCCATGAACACGACGCGGTCGGCCACGTCGCGGGCGAACCCCATCTCGTGGGTCACCACGACCATGGTCATGCCTCCGTTCTCGGCCAGGTCGCGCATGACGTCGAGGACGCCTCGCACGAGCTCCGGGTCGAGCGCGCTCGTGGGCTCGTCGAACAGCAGGACGTCGGGGTGCATCGCCACGGCGCGCGCGATGGCCACCCGCTGCTGCTGGCCGCCAGAGAGCTGTGCGGGCCTGTAGTCCGCGCGGTCGGAGAGGCCCACTGCGTCGAGCTGGCGCAGGGCCTCCTTCTCGGCCTCGGCCTTGTCCTTGCCCAGCACCTTGGTCTGGCCGATCATGACGTTGCCCAGGGCCGAGAGGTGCGGGAAGAGGTTGAAGCTCTGGAAGACCATCCCCAGATGCTTGCGCAGCTCGTTGACGTCGGTCTTCCTCTTGCCCGTGATCTCGGCGTCGTTGATGAGGATATGCCCTGCCGTGGGCGTCTCGAGCAGGTTGATGCACCGGAGCATCGTCGACTTGCCGGACCCCGATGGTCCCAGCACCACGACGACCTCGCCCGGCCATATGTCGAGGTTCACGTCCCTCAGGACGACGTTGTCCCCGAAGGTCTTGTTGAGGTGCTCGATACGGACGATGGGGTGCTCGCCCTCCACGAAGGCGTGCCGCGAGAGGGCCTGGTCATGCTCGAATGCCGACCTGGCAGCCTCCTCGGGGGCGAGGGGCTCGGGAATCTCGTCGAAGGTCTCCTTGCTAGCATGCATCGGAGGCACCTCCCCTCATGCCGCCGGCAGCCGGGACGGCGTCGGCCTCGATCCTGGCGATGACCTCGTCGGCATCGTCATGCCCACCAGCCTTGAAGGGGGCCATGAGGGCGCCCCATGCGCTCGGCTTCCTGACCGAGGCCTGCACCGAGGTCGGGGCAGCGGCAGCCTCGGGAGCCTTCTGGGACGTCCCGAGACGGGCCTTGCCGGCCTTGGGCCTGGGTCCCGAGCCGGACTCGGAGCGCGCGATGTTCTTCTCGATGATGCCGACGACCTTGATGAGCGGCAGCGTCACGATGAGGTAGTAGATGGCGGCCGCCATGTACGGCGTGATGTTGCCCGAGACCGTCGTGAGGTTCTTCGAGAACATCATGAGCTCCATGACGCCTACGCTCGAGAGGAGCGACGTGTCCTTGTACGAGGTGATGAAGTCGCTCGTCACCGTGGGGATCACGCGCCGCACCGTCTGGGGCAGGATGATCGAGACCATGGTCTGGGCCCGGTTCATGCCGAGGCTCGCCGCGGCCTCGTACTGGCCTTGGGGAATCGACTGGATGCCGGCACGGAAGATCTCAGCCAGATAGGCACTCGAGTTCACGGCCATGACGATGACACCCAGGACGTTGTTGTTGATGTTGACGCCGACCATCGGCAGGCCGAAGAACATGATGTAGATCTGCAGGAAGAGAGGCGTGCCGCGCAGGACGTTGATGTAGGTCACGGCTATGGCGCGTACCACGCGATGCCGGGCGAGCTTCATGAACGCGAAGCACAGACCCAGCACGATGGCTATGGGATAGGCCACGACCACGATGCCCAGGCAGACCACCCAGCCGCTGAACAGCGAGACGAACGAGGTGAGCAGGAGCTGGGGCTTGAAGAACATCCCCAGGAACTGGTTCGAGTTCCACGCCGTCACCCAGGCCTGGCCATCGAGCCATGAGACGGCGGCCTGGAGCGGCGTGTTCGCGATCACGGAGATGGACGGGGACTCGGGCAGGGACCTCGTCTCGCCGTTCGTCTCGTACGTCCCCGTGATGGTGTAGTCACCACCGTCGGCCGGGAAGCTCATGCCCGTCACCTCGAGGCGGACGAGCGAGCCCTCGGGAATGGCCTGGCCGAAGGTCACCACCAGGGAGGTGCCCGACGTCTCCGTGTCAGCCGAGACGTCCTGACGGTTGAGCCCCGCAAGCACGGTGACGCGCGTCGTCGAGCCGTCGAAGCTGCCCCCCTCGGGGACCGCCAAGGTCACCTTGGTGACGTCCTCGGCCGAATCGACCGTGCCCTCCCAGGTGAGACGGGTCGTCTCTCCGCCGATGACACCGTCGCCACCGTCCTCGTTGGGCCGCGCCGTAGCCTTGTCGCAGGTCAGGGCCTGAGCCTGCGTCGGATGCACCCATGTCACGGCACCGTATGCGACGAGCGCGACGAACGCCAGCGCCACGAGGGTGCGGAGCCTCCGTATGGCTGATCCCGATCTGGACATGCCCATGCTCCCTTCCAATCCGCCCCTTGAGGTGGGGCAGCCCCGAGGTGGTCGACGCCTAGAGCGTGGTGCCGAACCACTTCGTCTGCAGCGAGGCCATCGTCCCGTCGTCCTCGATCTGCTTGAGCGCGTCGTTCAGCGCCGCCGTGAGACCGGGCTGGTCCTTCGACACGACGATGCCGTACTGCTCGCCCGTCGGGATCTCGAGGATGACCTTGAGGTCGGTGTATGAGTTCTTGCACATGTAGTCCATGACGGGCAGGTCGGCCACGCAGGCGTCGTAGAGGCCCGTCTGGACACCGGTCATGGCCTGGATGGCATCGTCGAGCGGGACGCAGGTCGCCTGCGGCATGTTCTCCTGGACCCACTCCTCGCCCGTCGTGCCCGACTGCACGGCGACCTTGTGGTCCGAGGAGTTGAGGCTGTCCTTGTCGAGGGTCGTCCCGACCTGTGCGACCATGGCCTGGTTCGAGTCCATGTAGGAGTCGGTGAAGTCGATCTCCTCCTTGCGGTCATCGGTGATCGTGAAGCTCGAGACGCCCACGTCGGCCTTCCCGCCCTGCTTGATGAGGGGGACGATGGTGTCGAACTTCTGGGCCGGGAGGTACTCGCAGGTGAGCCCCAGCTTCCCGCAGATCGCGTTCATCATGTCGACGTCGAAGCCCTCCGGGTTCGTGCCGCCGTCAGGCACGGACTCCATGGGCGGGTAGGCGAGGTCGGAGGCGACGATGAGCTTGCCCGACTCGACCGTCGTGTAGCCTGACGTGTCTGCGGCCGTCGTGGATGCCGCCGTCGTGGTCGCGCTGCTCGAGCTGCCCGAGCAGCCGGCCAGGATGCCCGCGCCACCCAGGCCGAGCACGACCGCAGCCGCGCCCTGGATGAAGCCCCTGCGACTCATCGAGCCGCCCCGCATGCCTGTGCTGTCACCGTTCATTGCGCTCCCCCTCCGTCTGGTCCAAGGTATCGGCGGGAATGCCCTCATGGACATGCCCCTCCCGCCGTAGGTACCACTTTCGCCCCTCCAGGCGGGACCACGGATGGGATGCCGTCTTGTTAACAGACTTGTGACACGTGGTGCTGCATGAATCCGAAATTCTATACAGATTGTTCGCTATCTGATACAAAACGAAACCACGCCACCCGAAGGCGGCGTGGTCCTCGTCAGATATGCGAGCGGACGCGTGGGGCCTAGAAGCCGGCGTAGCTCCGACCGCGCTCCCACTCCGTGACCGTGCTCGAGAACTCGTCCCACTCCTCGCCCTTGTGCTCCACGAGGAAGTCGAAGATGTGGTCGCCGAGGGTCTCGCGCATGAGCGAGCTGGCGGAGAAGGCCTCGACCGCCTCACCGAGGTTCCCGGGCAGACGGGTGGCATCGACCACGCTGGGATCGCTCCCGGGGCACTCGTCCGGAAGCTCGAGCCCGTCCTGGATCCCGCGCATGCCGGCGGCGAGCGTCACCGCCATCGCGAGGTAGGGATTGCACGAGGCGTCGGGCAGGCGGAGCTCGACGCGGCAGGAGGCCTGCTTGCCCGGCTTGTACAACGGGACGCGCACCAGGGCCGAACGGTTGCGGCGGCCCCAGGTGGTGTAGCAGGGAACCTCGCCATTGTCCACGAGGCGCTTGTAGGAGTTCACGGTCGGGTTGGTCACGAGGGCATACTCGGGCGCATAGGCGAGCAGGCCAGCCACGTAGTGGCGGGCGACGTCAGAGAGGTGGCTCCCGTCCTCGGTGTCCTCGCCCCAGAAGACGTTGTTGCCCTCGTGGTCGAACAACGACTGGTGCATGAAGAGGGCGGACCCTGCCGCATCTGCGAACGGCTTGGGCATGAACGAGGCGAACATGTCGTGCGAGAAGGCGACCTGCTTGACCACGAGTCGCGACGTCATGATGTTGTCTGCCGAGCTCAGCGCCTCAGCATGACGGAGCGAGAGCCCGTTCTGCGACGGCGCGATGTCATGATAGGAATACTCGACGGGGATCGACATCTGCTCGAGGGTGAGCACGGTGTCGCGGCGCAGGTCACGTGCCGAGTCCGTGGGCGTGAGGTCGAAGTAGCCGGCCCCGTCGAGCGGCTTGGCCAGATGGTCGTCGGCGAAGTAGAAGTACTCGAGCTCGGGGCCCACCACCGAGATGTAGCCCTGCTCGTCGGCCGCGCGGAAGACCCGCTCGAGGCAGGCGCGGGGGTCGCCGGCGAAGGGCTCGCAAGCCGGCGTCTTGATGTCGCAGAAGATGCGGGCGACGCCCGACTCCTCGGGACGCCACGGCAGGATCTGGAACGTGTCGGGGTCGGGGAAGGCCAGCATGTCCGACTCCTCCTGCGGGGCGAAGCCGTCCACGGAGGACCCGTCGAACCCGATGCCCTCCTCGAAGGCCTCCTCGAGGTCCTCGGGCGAGATGGAGAACGACTTGAGGTTCCCAAGGACATCGGTGAACCAGAGCCGCACGAAGCGTATGTCGCGCTCTTCGACGGTACGTAGTACGAAGTCGATGTTCTGCTCGTTGGTCATGAGGCTGCCTCACAGGTCAGAATCGAATGGGAGCCAACGCTCCGCCTAGCGTCGACACTTTCCCACATACGTGTTACATCGATGTTTCGGCCCGACCGCGAACGGTATGGCAGGCCACCTGGAGGGAGGGCATGCCACGGCTCCTCCATGGACGGGCGGGACCGCAAGGCGAGAGGGACCCCTATCTCGGGCCCTCCTCGACCCCGCCATCGAAGTGCTCCATCCCGGCCGAGAGGTCGTCCACCATGCGCTGGCCACAGGGGCACTCGCCCACCCCCGTACGTGCCGAGGCGCACGAGCCGGCCTGGCCGCACCCGGCACAGCCCCCGTCGGAACGGGCACGCAGGAGATGCCGCACGCACAGGATGACTGCGATGGCGACGGCGGCGAGGATGATGCCGTCCAGAAGCCCCATGTCTCCCCCTTTGACGGTTCGAGGTCCCTCACGAATGTTAACCTTGGCTAACTATAGCAGACGACTTGCCCTTTCGGAAGGGCGCACAGTGGATGGTAGTGCGGCCCTCACGCTGCCGTCCATGTCTGATATACGTCCATTCATGCTGGTCTCGCTTGCCAACTCACTAATATGCCATACTCTATCCACAGGTCATCGCGCGCACGGAGGTGCGCGCCCAGCAGAGGGCAGGTCTTCATGGCGAGCACCAAGACAGGGTCATTGGGCCGCACGGGAGTCGTGGCGTCTGACTGCATGCAGGTCATACCTCGGATCGACGGCGAGTCTGGGTCCTCGTACTCCTACCGGGTCCTCTATTACAACATCCTCATGCTCTACATGCCCCCTGGATCCTGGATTCGCGAGAGTGCCATCGCCCAGAAGCTCGGCCTGTCACGCACGCCGGTCCATGAGGCCGTGGCCCTGCTCAACGACCGCCACCTCGTCGACGTCGCGCCCCAGAGCGCCACGCACGTCTCGTGCATAGACATCTCGATGCTGCGACAGGGATGCTTCCTCCGCTCGTCCATAGAGCCGCTCGTCTTCAAGCAGGTCGCCGTGTCGATCTCGAACGAGTACCGCACCGCCCTCTCGAAGAACCTCGAGGCGCAGAGGGAGATTCCCGCAGGCAACCGCCCGGAGGACGAGTACCTCTACCTCGACAACATCTTCCACCGCCTCGTCTACCAGGCAGCGGGCAAGGACTTCATCTGGGAGCAGCTCAGAAGGGCGAGCGCCCCCTATGACCGGGTGCGCTACATGGGCCTGCTCTTCGGCTACGACCACCCCTCGATCGAGGACCACGAGTTCCTCTTCAGGTACCTCACGCTCGGAGGCATACCCGACGAGGAGGTCCTGGACCTCATCCACGCGCACCTCGCCCGGTACGTGAGCTTCTTCGACCGGCTTGCCACCGACTTCCCCGAGTACTTCGTGTTCGACGAGGAGCAGCCCGACCCCATCTCGTCCGAGGAGCCCATGTCCCTCATCGTATGACGAGAGCCCGTCACATTGCATCGCCAAGAGGAGGGGCCCGCTCGGTCGAGCGGGCCCCTCCTCTGACTCGGACCGGGTGATCGGCCTAGAGACGCTCCAGGTACTCCCTGGACGCGACGGCCGTCTCGGGCGTGCTGTTCTCGACCACGGCCTGGAGATGGGGCTTCGTGCGGTCGGCCCACGCCACGATGGGTGCGAGGTCGAAGCAGCCCGTGGTGCCGGCGCCGTGGCAGACGAGTCGGCCGGCCTCGTCCACGGCACCAGCCATGTCAGGTACGTCCGCAGGCACGACCTCGCAGTCCTTGGCGTGGAGCACCTGTATCTCGCGGCCGCAGAGGTCGAGCATGCGTCCCACCTCGTCCTGGGCCTGGGGCAGGATGGACGCGTGGAGCAGCGCCACCGGATCATAGATGACGCCGAGGTTGGGGCTCGCCACCGCATCGAGCACCCCACGGCAGCGCTCAGGCGTGCAGACGACCTCGTTGTAGCCAGGCTCGATGGCGAGCGTCACGCCGAAGTGGGCGCAGGGCCCCACCGCACGGGTGAGAGCGGCGACGAAGGCCGCGAGGGCCTTGTCGCCGAAGCGGTCGGGATTGACCTCGTTGTTGGCAGAGGGCCTTCCCGTCTCGGTGCCCACGATGCCGCAACCCATCCACGCCGCGAAGCGGGCACATGACTCGTACTCGGCAAGGTAGTTGTCGAGCTGCGACGAGAAGGGCGTGGCGAGGTTCTTGTAGCAGCCGAAGACCGCGCAGTCGAGGTGGTTCCGGTCGAGCTCGCGGCGCAGGTGCGCGGCCAGCCCCGGGGTGAGACCGAACCGGTCGATGCCGTACTCGGCATAGACTACCTTGCTCGCCAGGTGCACGCAGGTGAACCCCTGCTCATGGGCCATCTCGAGGCGACGCTCGAGCGATGCTGGCTCCATGTCGTGAAGACGTATGCCCACCGAGAGCCTGCTCATGGCACGTCCTTCCCTAGTCGGCGGCGCCGAAGTCGACGCCGCACTCACCTTCGAGCCCATCATGCCTGATGACCTCGATGTAGGCAAGGATGAGCGGGGCCACGCCCTTGGCGTCGTTCTTCACGACCGGCTCGCGCATGTAGTAGTCGAACGTCCCCTCGCGATAGGCGAAGCGCCCGCCGCCGTCGCCCATGCCTGCCTGCAGACAGATGCCATCGAGCTGCAGCTCGCCGTCGACCTCGGTGAGCTCGCGCTCGCAGATGCCGTCGAAGGCGCGACGGCCGTACGGGTAGTAGGCGTCCTCGAGCACGCCAAGGCGCACGCCCTTCATGATGGCGTTGGCGAAGATGGCCGATCCGCTCGTCTCGAGGTAGTTGGGCTTGCACTTGGGCATGTTGATGACCTGGTGCCACATGCCCGTCTCGGCATCCTGGTAGGGAAGCATCGAGTCGATGAGGTCCTTGAACATGGAGCGCAGCTCGTCACGCTCGGCGGACATGCTGG
Organism: Atopobiaceae bacterium; assembly: GCA_022483015.1. NCBI lineage: Bacteria > Bacillati > Actinomycetota > Coriobacteriia > Coriobacteriales > Atopobiaceae > Atopobiaceae bacterium. Next base: position 77,401 of record JAKVOB010000001.1, read on the forward strand.
GGGGCATGATCTCCCAGGTGTCCACGAGCGCCATGGCGAACCAGCCCTCGGCGCGGAGCCAGAAGTTGGTGGACAGCCCCGTCACGGGGTCGCACCAGAAGTCGGAGCGCGACGAGTCGTACACGTGGTAGTAGAGCCCGTTGCGGTCGTCGCGCATGAGCTTCCTGACGTTCTCGAACTGGTGGAAGCTGTCGGAGCAGGCATGGCCGTCGTGGAACGACAGCTCGTACTGCATGTAGAACGGCTGGGCCATGTAGAGGCCGTCGAGCCAGACCTGGTTGGGATAGATGAGCTTGTGCCAGAAGTTGCCCTCCTTGGTGCGGGGTTGGTGCTCGAGCTGGCCATAGATCGTGTCCATGGCGCGACGGTACTTCTCCTTCTTGGTGTAGGCATAGAGGATGTAGAGGGTCTTGCCGGCGTTGACGTTGTCCAGGTTGTACTCGAGCGGGTCGTAGTGCCTGATCGAGCCGTCCTCCTGCACGAAGTAGTCGATGTACTGGTCGGCGAAGATGAGGTACGAGTTGTCGGCGGTGATGTCATAGAACTCGAGGAGGGCCTTGATCATGCAGCCGTCGATGTAGTTCCAGGTGTTCTCCTTGCCGCTGCGCATCTTCTCGATGTTCCATGCCGGGGCCTGGGGGGTGGAGTTCTCCATCAGCTGTTGGATGTACCTGTCAAGAATGCTCGAGCAACCCATGTGGGCCTCCCTGGTCGCGCGGCACCGTGGGTGCCGTCCCTGCCAGCCCACCACGCCCTCTATGCGGTAAACTGGTTTACTATGATGTCATCCATTCTGTATCAGCGTGCTGCCATGTCAAGGGAACCCCTCTGGGAAAACCGCGAAGGGACGGAAAACGGATGTGAGCGTTGTTCTTGTAACGATGCTTGACAAAACCGGTTTACTAGACTTGACTGTCAGGGAAGGCACATCATGTGCCCGCGCGCCCGCACCGTCGCGCGGGCCACGGCAACCCAGGAGGTTCCACATGGACGGAGACGTTCTCGACACGTTCAGGCTCGATGGGAAGGTGGCGCTCGTCACGGGCGCCGCCTACGGCATCGGCTTCGCCATAGCGCAGGCACTCGCCGGGGCCGGCGCTCGCATCGCGTTCAACTGCCGCGGGCAGGAGCACATGGACAAGGCACTCGCGGCCTATCACGAGGCTGGCATCGAGGCGCACGGCTACCTCTGCGACTGCACCGACGAGGCCCAGGTCACCAAGATGGTGGGCGACATCGAGCACGACCTCGGCACCATCGACATCCTCGTGAACAACGCCGGCATCATCAAGCGCATCCCCATGTGCGACATGTCCGTCGAGGACTTCCGCGCAGTGGTCGACATCGACCTCAACGCCCCCTTCATCGTGTCGAAGGCCGTCATCCCGGCCATGGTCGAGAAGGGCCACGGCAAGATCATCAACATCTGCTCGATGATGAGCGAGCTCGGGCGCGAGACCGTCTCGGCCTACGCGGCAGCCAAGGGCGGGCTCAAGATGCTCACCCGCAACATCTGCTCCGAGTACGGCGCGGCCAACATCCAGTGCAACGGCATCGGACCCGGCTACATCGCCACGCCGCAGACCGCTCCCCTGCGCGAGCGCCAGGCCGACGGCAGCAGGCAGCCGTTCGACAGCTTCATCATCTCGAAGACCCCGGCGGCCCGCTGGGGGACGCCCGAGGACCTCATGGGTCCCGCGGTGTTCCTCGCCTCGGATGCCTCGGACTTCGTCAACGGCCACATCCTCTACGTCGACGGCGGCATCCTCGCCTACATCGGCAAGCAGCCCGAGTAGCCCCACACTTGCAGTCCCCGTGCAGCCCACGTCATAGTCCAGGCCGTCATGCGGCCCCAACGCTAGGAGAGATCATGAGAATCGCCCTCATCAACGAGAACAGCCAGGCCGCCAAGAACGGCGTCATCGAGAAGGCCCTCACCACCGTCGTGGAGCCCATGGGCCACACCGTCGACAACTACGGCATGTATGCCGCAGACGACGCCGCACAGCTCACCTACGTGCAGAACGGCATCCTCGCCGCGACCCTGCTGAACTCCGGCGCCGCCGACTACGTCATCACCGGCTGTGGCACGGGCGAGGGCGCCATGCTCGGCCTCAACGCCTGGCCCGGTGTCATCTGCGGGCACGTGGAGGACCCCCTCGACGCCTACACCTTCGCGCAGATCAACGACGGCAACGCCATCGCCATCCCCTTCGCCAAGGGCTTCGGCTGGGGTGGCGACCTCAACCTCGAGTACATCTTCGAGAAGCTCTTCTGCGAGGAGTCCGGCCAGGGTTACCCCCGCGAGCGCGCCGTGCCCGAGAAGGCCAACAAGAAGATCCTCGACCAGGTCCGCGACATCACCATGGGCGACTTCCTGACCTCGCTCAAGTCCGTCGACCGCGGACTCGTCCGCGGGGCCTTCGCCGGCGAGCGCTTCGAGGAGCTCTTCTTCGCCAGCTGCAAGGACGAGGCCATCGCCGAGGCCGTCCGCGAGATCCGCGCCTAGCGCGGAAGTCATCCCTCTCGCCTGTCATGCCAGGGGCCCGGGCTTCGATGCCCTGGGCCCCTGCCCTTCTCGAGGGCAGGGCCCGCTCACCGAACATTCCGCCGCATGGTAAACAGCGTAGTAAACTGATGGGGTTCGCAACCGTCGCGAGGAGCGCCCATGGCCACGACCGAGACACAGCACGTCACCATCCGTGACATCGCCCAGATGGCCGGCACGTCCAAGACCACCGTCTCGTTCTACATCAACGGCAAGACCGACAAGATGAGCACGGCCACGCAGGAGCGCATCAAGGCCGCCATCGAGAAGACCGGCTACGCCCCCAACCCCCTGGCCCGGAGCCTCAACGCCAAGAGGAGCTTCCTGCTGGGCGTGGTCATCGGGGACATCACCAACACGTTCTCCAACCGCATCGTGAAGGGCATCGGGTCGGTGGCCAAGACCGACGGGTATCGCATGCTCGTGAGCAGCTCGAACTACGACCGGGCCGACGAGAGGGCCTACATCGAGCGGCTCCTCTCGGTGGGCGTGGACGGCTTCATCGTGCAGCCCACCGGCGAGTTCAAGGCCGTGACCGAGGCCATCGAGAAGGCCGGCAAGCCGCTCGTCTTCTTCGACTCGAAGCTGTACGACTTCTCGAGCTCCTGGGTCAAGACCGACAACTACGAGGCGACCTACAAGGCCACCGAGGCGGTGGTCAACCAGGGCTACGAGAGGTTCGTGATCATCTCGGCCGAGCCCAAGCTGCTCTCGACCAGGATCGAGCGCTACTCGGGGTTCGTGGACGCCCTCGATGCCCATGACCAGGCCTTCGAGCAGCTCATCATCGACCCGGACACCCTCTCGCCCGACCTCGTGGAGGGCTTCCTCCGCGAGCATGTCGACGGCGAGGTCCCCACGCTCGTCTTCGCCCCCAACTGCTGGGCGCTCCCCGACATATATGTGGGCATGCGCCCGTTCTACCCGCTCATGCCCGAGAAGGTGGGCCTCCTGGGCTTCGACAACGTGGAATGGACGAGCGTGGCCTGCCCCTCGGTCTCGTGCATCGAGCAACCCGCCTTCGAGGAGGGCCACGAGGCGGCCCGCATCCTCATCGACCTCATCGACGGCAAGGAGTCGGTCGACCGCCATAAGGTCCTCGACTGCGCCGTGGCATGGCGGGGGTCCACCCGCGAGGTCCACTAGGCAGACAGGCCTCGCAGAGGGGGCCGGGGGACCATGCCTGCGCCCGCTTCCCCGCCGTAGCCTGGAAGCGAGGTCGTGCACCCGTGCCGCTACCAGACGAAGAGACCGACCATGCCGGCCGAGAGCAGCGAGACGAGGATGCCGGCCACGAGCATGCGCCACACGTTGGATGCGATGAGCCGGTTCTTCTCGGCACCCACCATGCCCTTGAAGCAGCCGATGACCATGCCGATCGTCCCGAGGTTGGCGAACGACGTGAGGAACACCGTGAGGACCGCCTGGTAGTGAGGGGCGTAGCTGGCGATGTCGGCGGTGACCCTTCCCATGGCCACGAACTCGTTGGTGATGACCTTGAGGCCCATGAGCTGGGACATGTCCCAGGCGGTAGCTCCGTCGAGACCCAACAGGCGCGCCGGGACGTACATGACGACCCCGAGGATGGACTCGAGCGAGAGTGGCTGCCAGATGGCCCCGAGGAGCTCGTCGACCAGCGCCGCCAGCGCCACGAAGGCGATGACGTTGGCGATGATGATGAGGACCAGCTTGCCCGCACCCAGGATCGAGTCGCCCAGGAACGAGAAGTACGGCTCCCGCTCCCGGCGCCTGCCCGCATGGCCGATCATGCCCCTCGCATAGGCGAGGATGCCCTCGGCCTTGGCCACGGTCTGCCTCGGCGTGTCCGCGGAGACGCCCTCGTCAAAGGCCTCGGTGAGGACACCCTCCTCCGCCACCGAGGTCCTCACCCCCAGGGGCCGCGCGTCCCCCACGGACCCGTCGGACGCGTCAGCCTCACGGTCGGTGTCGCCGAGGGTGTAGATGACGTCCTCCTCGGGGGTGACCCTCACCGGATAGAGCATGTTGCTCACGATGAGGGCGTTGATGCAGTTGAGCGGTATGGCCGTGAGCACGAACTCGCCGGGCACCATCTGCGAGTAGGCGGCGACGATCGACGCGGTGACGCAGCTCATGGACATCATGGCGAGCGTCATGCAACGCTCGGGCCTCATCCTCGTGATCTGGAGCTTCGAGACGGCGAGGGCCTCCGTGTTGCCCAGGAACATCATCTCGACCGAGAAGAACGTCTCGAAGCGGGGCTGGCGGGTCACGAACGAGAGGCCCCGTCCGACCCATTTGATGGCCCAGGGAAGCAGGCCGATGTAGGTGAGGGTGTCGAACAGGGGCACCACGAGCAGGATGGGCAGCAGGGCGCTGCAGACGAAGTTGACCTCTCCGCTCGGCGAGGTCGCCCACCACCCGAGGACGAAGCTGATGCCCTCGTCGGCCACCGAGACGAGGGCGGCGAAGCCAGCCGCGCATGCGTTGACGAGGGCGACGCCCCACGAGAAGCTCGTGAGCACGAAGGCGATGAGGACGTTGAGCCCCACCATGATTCCGACGGACCTCCAGTCGATGGCCGCCCGGTCGCTCGAGAGCAGCCAACCGATGGCCAGGAACACCACGAGGCCTGCGATGTTGAGTGCGAGATACATGTCCTTCCCCCTCCTAGCCGATGCGACGGAGCGCGTCGGCGACGAGACCCCAGAAGCCATCGAAGTCGAGCTCGGTCCCCACCCGGGTGTTGCAGCCACCAGGAGCCTGGGCGCGCAGGTCAGCCACCGTCATGCCACGGGTGAGCGTCCCGGCGAGCTCCACGTCGAGCGGGCAGGCCACCGTCCTCACGACCGATGGGTCGATCACATAGGCCACGGCACACGGGTCGTGGGTGGGAGGGTCGGGGAAGGCCTGCCGGTCATGGTAGGTCGAGCGGAAGAAGTCCATGAGGCCGTTCACGGCCGGGGCCAGCCGGTGGTTGGCGGCAGCGAGCCTTGCCTGGACCTCGTGGGTGCAGAGCGCCTGGTGCGTGACGTCGAGCCCCACCATCGTGAGCGGCCACGGCTCGTCCAGGACGATATGCGCCGCCTCGGGGTCGCACGCCACGTTGAACTCGGCGACGGGGGTGCGGTTGCCCACATGGCATCCCCCGCCCATGATCACGACCTCGTGCACACGTCCCACGATCCTCGGCTCCAGGCGCAGGGCCAGGGCGATGTTGGTGAGCGGCGCCGTGGCCACGAGCGTCACCGAGTCAGGCTCGGACGCCATGATGGTGTCGACGATCCAGGTCGCGGCATGGCCCTCGTCAAGAGGTCGGCTAGGAGCGGGGAGGTCGACCCCGTCGAGGCCCGTCTCGCCGTGCATGTAGGCCCCATCCGTGAGGGCGGCGACGAGCGGTCGGGCACATCCGGCATGGACCGGGACGTCGGACGCACCGACGAGCTCGAGCACGGCACGGGCGTTATAGGTCACCTTGTCGAGGCTCTGGTTGCCACCGACGGTCGTGACGCCCAGCAGGTCGATGTCGGGACTTCCCACCGCGAGCATGATGGCGACCGCGTCGTCATGCCCTGGGTCGCTGTCGAGGATGATGCTTCGTGCCATGGTGGCTCCCTTGTTCCGGGGTTGGACGTGCATGCTCGTGGTCGCACCGCCGCAAGCGGCTATGACCTGGTCGTCACGCGCACGGGACGGCCGCGCGACCGACCCGGTCCATGAACTCGCGGAGGAAGCGGGGGACGTCCACGCCGACCGCGACCCTCATGTCCTTCTCGGGATCGTTCAGACGCTCCTCGTCGACGATGGTACGCCCGCGCGTGGGCCCCTCGAGGTCCACCTTCATGTTGGCGTCGATGGCGGTGACGAGCGTCGGGTCGATGGCCACGGCCACGGCGAGCGGGTCGTGCAGGCCGCATCCGCCCAGATGCGGTGCCGTGGTCTCGTAGGCCTTGATGTAGAAGTCGGACATGTCTGCCAGGAATTCCCCCGCCGCGGTGCCGAGGTCGCGCCACCTCTGGGTGTCCTGATAGGTGAGCAGGGTCTGCAGGGTCACGTCGAGCCCGACCATGGTGGCCGGTGCCCCCGAGCGGAAGAGCACGTCCGCGGCATCGGGATCCTGCGAGATGTTGGCCTCCATCCACGGCGTGACGTTGCCGGGGACGGTGAGGGCACCGCCCATGAGGACGATGCGGCCGATCCCGCCCACGATCTCGGGCGCGCGGGCGATCGCCGCGGCGATGTTGGTCATGGGACCGGTGGGAACGTAGACGAGGTCGGTGCCGTAGGTCTTGACGGCATCGATGATGAAGTCGACGGCCGGCTCGTCGGCGACCTCGCGCGCGGAGTCAGGGATCGTGACGTCCCCTATGCCGTTGTCCCCATGGATGAAGGCCGAGATGGGCATGACCTCGAAGGAGTCCTTGGTGCTGGCATGAGGGAGGCCCTGATAGACCTCCACCTCGGGATGCCCCAGCAGGTCCGTGATGGCGAGGTCGTTGCGCACGCCCTGCTCCACGAGGACGTTGCCGTAGGTGGCAGTGATGCCGATGAGGTCGGCCTCGGGGCTTCCGAGCGCATAGGCGATCGCCAGGGCGTCGTCCACCCCGGTGTCGAGGTCGAGAATGAGCTTCATGTCAGGCGTCCTTTCATCTGGCTGGTTCACGCGGAGAGGATCGTGCGAGGTCGTGGGCGCACGTCATCGAAGAGCCGGTCGACCTCCACAAGCGACGGGATGGAACGCTGGGCCCCCAGACGAGAGACCGCGATGGAGGACGCGCAGGTGGCCCTTCCCATGGCCTCGGCCAGGTCGATGCCAGCGAGGTGGGACGCGACCAACGACCCGAGGAAGGTGTCCCCCGCACAGGTCGTGTCGACCACCTCTGCGGGAAGGGCCGGCATGGCGAGGGCCTGCGAGGCATCGCGTGCGAAGGCACCATGCGACCCGAGGGTCACGACCACCGTCGTGGCGCCCTGGCCCATCAGGGCATCAGACGCAGCCAGGCACGTCTCGTCATCGGTCGGGAGGACCCCGCAGATGGTATGGCACTCGGTCTCGTTCACGCAGACGAGGTCGACGCAACCCAGGAGGCCCTCGGGGAGGACCTGTGCGGGGGCGGGGTTCACGATGGTGTAGAGGCCCCGTCCATGGGCCTCCCGGATGGCCGCGAAGGTGGTCTCGGGGTCGCACTCGAGCTGGGTGAGGAACACGTCACCGTACTCGGCAAGGTCGTCGAGCGCCGCCGAGACGTCGGCTGCGACGAGGGCATGGTTCGCCCCGGGGCTCAGGATGATGCGGTTGTCCCCCGAAGTGCGGATGATGGTGGCGATACCCGTGGCGGACCCGTCCACAGGGCACACGCCCGCGCAGCCGACACCGGCGTCCGCCAGCTGCGAGATGAGCTCGTCGCCGAACGCGTCACGTCCCACGGCCGCGACCATGTGGGTCTCGGCACCCATGCGTGCCGCCGCGACGGCCTGGTTGGCGCCCTTGCCGCCCGCGTTCGACAAGAACCCGCGTCCCTCGATGGTCTCACCCGCGCGGGGCATCCTGTCGCACTCGACCGTGAGGTCCATGTTCATGCTGCCGAAGACGATGACGCGACCCATGTCCGCCCCTCTCCCCGTGTCCGGTACCCTACGATGCCCTTGATGGTAGACCAGTTCCTCTCCCTTCTCGCCTTGCCGGAGGGCAAAAGGCGCGGGCCGCGCCCGAGGCATGACGCGAAGACGCCGGCACCCAGTGAGGGCACCGACGTCTTCGCGGTGGTTTGTCCCGTCGGCCATGCGGCCGGCTGGGAAAGGAGGTGCCTGCCCCCCACCCCAAGGTCCAGGGCGAGGGGCAGACGGATGGCACGGACCTACTTGGCGGCCTTGGTCTTGCCGGCCTCCGGATGGGCGGCCTGCCACTCCTTGAGCTCGGCCCGCTCCTCGGGGGTGTGGTAGCCGAACCCGTTGTGGCCGAAGCAGATGTCATAGGGGACGCCCGTGAGCCGCTCGCAGGTCCTCTTGACCTCGGGGTCGACGTCCTCCATCCTGCCGCCCTGGCGCAGCACGCGCTCGGACTCGGCGATGAGGACCTGGTCGGTCTCCTTGTCGAGCTGCATGCGCTTGGCGAAGTAGGCGCCCAGGATCGAGAGGCCCACCACGCCGATGAGCATGATCCAGAGGACCGCGCTCGTGACGCTCGCGGGCTGCACCACGTCGGTGCCCTTCACGTAGCCGGCGAGCGCGAGCGTCGTACCGAGGATGGCGACCACGGAGGCGTTCATGAGCTTGCCGCAGAGCGTCATGGCTGCCGCATAGGTGCCCTCGCGCCTGCGGCCGGTGACGATCTCGTCAGCGTCCGGCACGAAGATGTATGCCTGCCACGGGATGTAGTAGACGGCTCCCGTACCAAGGCCGAAGAAGACGACGATGCCGGTGACGAGCGCGATGGTGGCCATGGTCGCCGGGTTGTCGACCGTGAACCCGCCGGTGAAGCCGATGGCCACGTAGCAGAGCACCGAGGCGATGACGACGGTCTCGGCCACCATGTACGGCTTGCGGAAGCCCTTCTTGGCGACGATGCCCATGACGACGATGGTGGAGATGAGCTGCATGATCGGGCTCAGCGACTGCCAGAACGAGGACTGCGTCTTAGGCAGGAACAGCACGTACATGACGAAGTAGACGAACGTGGAGTTATAGAGCCACTCGGCGCCGAAGCCGAAGAGGTACATGCCGAGCAGGTGACGGAAGGTGCGGAGACGGAACGTCGAGGTGATGTCGATGAAGAGCTTCTTCATGCCCTCGCCGATGCTCTCGACCTTCTCGGTGACCTCCTCGCTCACGGGGCGCTCCCATGTGGTGAGGTAGACGAAGAGCATCGAGGCGGCCATGATCACACCGAAGCAGATGCCCATGACCACGAACGCGGTCTCGCTCTTCTCGCCGTAGATCAGGAAGAAGACGCCGGGCAGGGCATTGACGAGGAAGTTCGCGACCTTGCCGAAGATGGCCTTGAGGCCGCCCAGGTAGGTGCGCTCCTCGAAGTCCGTGGTCATCTCTGCAGGAAGCGAGTTGTACGGCACCATGACGAAGGTGTAGACGATGTTGTAGCAGATGTAGATCGCGAAGTAGTACCAGAAGGCACCCTCGACGACATGCCAGAGCAGCACGTTCAGGAGGAACAGCAGGGGCACCGCAAGCAGGATGAAGAAGCGCCTGCGACCGAACTTGCGCCCGAGCTTGGTGTTGTTGAACGAGTCGGAGATGAAGCCGGCGAGCGGGTTGATGATCACATCGACGAGCAGGGCGAACGACGTGACGACCGTCGCCTGCGACTGCTCGAGCCCGCAGTACGAGGTCAGGAAGATCATCAGCCACGCGGATGCCAGCGCCAGGGCGCCCGACCCCACGAGGTTGCCGCTGCCGAAGCCGATACGGTTGATCAGCTTGACCTTTCGCCCCTTCGGATTCTTGTCCGGCCCCTTGGCCGGCTCCGCTGCCACTGCAGTATCTGCCATAGTCCTCTCCTCTTCCTTGGCCCTGAGTATTCCCCAAGGCGTATGACCGCAATCTCTATGTCTACCGGGACCGGTCCGGCCCCGAGGGACTCCCTAGCGCCTCTCGACCTCGTCGACGTCCTGGAGCAGGAGCTCGTCACCCTCCTGGCCTTCCACGTGCACGTCGTCGAGCACGAGGCGGCTCACGTTCTGGGCCACGATGCCGACCCGGCACATCTCGTCGACGCCCGAGGCCATGGCCGGTACCGCAGGGATCGCCTCAGGCGAGAAGGACACGCGCACGCGATGGAACTCGAGCGTCGAGATCTTCCGCTCGGGGAGGCCAGTGAGCCAGGCCGCCGCCGCATGGCAGTTGGTGGCCCGGACGTCCTGGAAGCACAGCGAGCGGACCTCGGGGGTACGTTCGTCCGCGGGAAGGGCGTCACGGCTCTGGACGTAGTCCGTCTTGCCGTCGACGTCGCAGAAGTAGAAGGAGTTCACCACGAACGGGGTCTTGACCTCGTCCATCTGGATCCCGTCGAAGACCACGCCCTCGACGACGGCGTCCTTGCCGCGTCCGCGGCGCGTCTTCACGCGAAGGCCCCGGTCCGTGCGCTCGAAGCGGCACTGGCGGGTCGTGAGGCCCGAGATGCCACCGGCCATCTCGCTGCCCAGCACCACGGCACCATGCCCGTCATGCATGAGGCACTGCTCGATCGTGATGTCGCGGCACGGGGGACGCAGCTCGGCAGGCATCGAGAGCCTTCCGCTCTTGATGGCGATGTCGTCGTCGCCCACCGAGAACCGGCACCCCATGATGCTCACGTCCTCGCATGACTCGGGATTGAGCCCGTCGGTGTTGGGCGAGTCCTTGGGCCCCTGGATGTCGAGGCACCAGAAGCCGAGGTGCCGTGAGAGGTACGGGTGGATGGTCCAGCTGGGGCTGTTGCGTACCGTGATGCCAGCCAGGTCCACGCGCTCGCACCGGTTGAGGAAGACGAGGCGAGGACGGCACGCCACGCGGATGGTCTTGGGGTCGAGCCACCAGTCCTTGTCGGAGGCGTTGCCATCGATGGTGCCACGGCCATAGACGCGCACGTCATGCACGCCCATGCCGCAGAGGATGCCCGAGAAGGCCTTGCGACTCTCGCCCTCCCAGGTGCCGAGGGGGAGGTAGTCGCCACCGTCGAAGCCCTTGTGACCCGTGCCCTCGATGCGTCCGGGGAGGATGGGGAACTCGGTGCGGTCCGTGCGGGCCTTGAGGGTGGCACCTTCGGCGAGCTCGAGCGAGACTCCGCTCGCGAGGAAGACGCTCGTGATGGAGTAGGTCCCCGCGGGGACCAGGACCCGCCCGTCGTCGGGGCAGCTCAGGATGGCGGCCTGGATGGACCCGGTGTCATCGCGCACCCCGTCACCGGCGGCCCCGAACTCACGCACGTCGAGGGTGAAGCTCTCGGCTGGGGTGACCACCTCGGTGGTGGCCGAGACCCCATCGCGCTCGAGGCGGATGCGATAGTAGGTGGCGGGCTCGAGGCCGTCCACATAGGTGAGGACGCGGTCGGTGGTGCCCTGCGGCCGCTCGTTCACGTAGACGTCCCAGGGCTCGTCGAAGGAGAAGGTGCTGCCGTCGTCCATGCGGACCACGAGGGCACGGGCGCACTTCCATGTGATGCCAAGCCTCATGTCCACTCCCTCATGGCTTCCGTCCCGGTTCGGACGTCGTGGTTAGTAAACTGGTTTACTTACAAGGAAGATTTTACGCCGCATATAGGGGAACGCAACCACGAACGGCACATCTAGGCGAATTAGACCGCTTGCGGAGGAATCACAACCACTCACAAAAACCGGTTTACTATCGAGGAGAGATACGCCGTTCCGAACGAGAGGAACGCCCCGATTCCAAACCGGAGACGTCCCGTACAGGAGGGCCGTCCTAAAGGAGGACGGCTCCCGGTCCTTACAGGAGGGCCGTCCTAGGTGAGGACGGCTCCCTGTCCTTACAGGACCACGCCGTCCTAGGTGAGGACGGCTCCCTGTCCTTACAGGACCACGCCGTCCTTCCAGATCGAGATGCTGCGATAGCCGTGGCGCTCGGATGCCGTGAGGTGGCCGCCGGCCGTGTCGAGGACGAGCTGCCACAGGTCGGCCGCCGCCTCGTCTATGGTCTGCTCGCCATCGGCCACCACGCCGGCATCGAAGTCCATCCATCCTGGCTTGGCCCGTGCGAGCCTCGTGTTGGTGAACACCTTGACCGTGGGAACGGGTGCCCCGAAGGGCGTGCCACGACCGGTGGAGAAGAGCACCAGATGCGCCCCTGCGGCCGTGAGCGCCGTCGTGCTCACGAGGTCGTTTCCCGGCGAGCACACGAGGTTGAGGCCGTGGGCCTTGACCGGGTCGGCATAGCCCAGCACGCCGGAGATGGGAGCGGTGCCGCCCTTCTGGACGCAGCCGCAGCTCTTGTCCTCGAGCGTGGTGATGCCACCGGCCTTGTTGCCGGGGCTGGGGTTGTCATACACGACCTCATGGTGCTCGATGAAGTAGTCCTTGAAGCCGTTGAGCATCGCCGCCGCCGCATCGAATGTCGCACGGTCGCGGCATCGCCCCAGGAGGAAGCCCTCGGCACCGAACATCTCGGGGACCTCGGTCTGGAGGGCCGTGCCCCCGCGCGAGACGAGCAGGTCCGAGACGCGACCGATGGTGGGGTTCGCCGTGATGCCGGAGAGGCCGTCGGAGCCGCCACACTTGAGGCCCACCACGAGCTCGCTCGCGGGGATAGGCTCGCGTACGGAGCTGGCGGCGTAGTCGACCAGCCCACGAAGGAGCTCGCGGCCGCTCTCGAGCTCGTCGGACACGTCCTGGCAGGTCAGGAACTTGACACGGTTCTCGTCATAGGGCCCGAGCTCGTCCAGGAACTGCTCGTGCGTGAGGTTCTCGCACCCCAGCGAGAGCACCAGGACGCCGCCCGCGTTGGGGTGACGCACGAGGTCCGCCAGGAGCCTCCTCGTGGTGGCATGATCCGTACCCGTCTGGGAGCAGCCGAAGGGATGGCAGAAGCAGTGGATGCCGTCGACGCTCCCATGCACCAGGTCGGCATTGCCCTCCACGAGGGCTCGCGCCACGTCGTTCACGCAACCCACCGTGGGAATTACCCAGACCTCGTTGCGGATGCCCACCGAACCATCGGCGCGACGAAAGCCCTGGAAGGTCTCGGGCTCGATTGCCGGCAGCTCGCACCCGCGAGGACGATACTCATAGGCGACCTCGCCAGAGAGGTTGGTCCTGACGTTATGGGTATGGAGCCACGTACCTGGCCTCACGTCCTCGGTGACATGCCCGATGGGCAGGCCGTACTTGATGACGTCGCCACCCTTGGTGATCGGCTCGACCGCCATCTTGTGGCCCTGGGGCACGTCGTCCAAGGCACGCACCTGCCGGCCGTCGGCCAGCGCGACCTCCGAGCCAGCCCCGATGGGCCCGAGGGCCACGACGACATTGTCATGCGGGTCGATCTGGACGACGCGTGCCATGGCTCTCCCCTATCCGCGGATGCGCTTGACCGTGTCCGCAGCCTCGCGGCACATCTGCTCAATCTTGTCATACTCGCCGTTGTGGATGAGGTCGGCCTTGACCATCCAGGTTCCGCCCACGGCGATGATGTTGGGGCAGGCGAGGTAGTCAGCGAGATTGTCCAGGTTCACGCCACCGGTAGGCATGAAGCGATGGCCGACGAAGGGTGCCGAGAGGCTCTTGATGGTGGCAAGCCCACCGTACTGGGCCGCCGGGAAGAACTTGGTCACGTGCAGACCCAGCTTCAGGGCCTGGATGATCTCGGTCGGGGTGACGCAGGCAGGCATGACCGGCACCTGGATGTCGATGCAGTGCTGGACGACCTCGGCATCGAAGCCGGGGCTCACGATGAACTCGGCACCGGCCGCGACGGCATCGTCGACCTGCTCGACCGTGAGCACCGTGCCCGCGCCCACGCACATCTCGGGGTGAGCGGCGCACATGGTCCTGATGGAGTCGGCAGCGGCGTCGGTGCGGAAGGTGACCTCGGCGGCCGGAAGCCCTCCGGCCACAAGGGCGTCGGCCAGGGGCTCGGCGTCGAAGGCATCGTCGAGCACGACCACGGGGATGACGCCGATCTTCTCGGCCTTGGCATAGAAGTCGTCCATGTACATGGTGTTCCCTCCTGTAGGAGCTTGCTTGTGATGACGTAGGTCAACGTGCCTGCTGCTAGCGTGCCACTCGTTGTGCGCCGATGCCACCGGCAAGGGCCGCGATCTCATCGGCGGTGCAGAGGTTCGAGTCGCCGCGGATCGTGAGCTTGAGCACCGATGCCGCGATGGCGTAGTCGATGGTGTCCTGCGGGCCGAAGCCGTGGGACATGGCATGGATGAGTCCCGCCCCGAAGGCGTCGCCCGAGGCCACGCCCTCGAGCACGTGCATGTGATGCTCGGGGCTGAACCAATGCGAGCCATCCTCGTAGAGGAGGCCCATCCAGGTGGACTCCTCGACCGACTCGATGTTGCGCACCACGGAGGCCACGGCCTTGCAGCCGTAGGCCTCGCAGATGTCATGGGCGATCTCGACGTAGGCGTCCTTCTCGTCGATGCCGCAGGCGAGGCTGCAGCTGCCATGGGAGATGCCGAGCGAGGAGGCCGAGTCCTCGTCGTTGGCGACACAGACGTCCACGAGGGGCATGAGCCGGCGCATCGTGGCCTGGGCCTCGTCAGGGGTCCACATCTTGCCACGGTAGTTGAGGTCGCAGACCGTCGTGATGCCACGCGCGCGGCACTCCTCGAGCGCATCCTCGCAGGCGGTAGCCATGGCCGGTGAGACGGCGGCCGTCACGCCCGAGAAGTAGAACGTCGAGATGCCCTCGAGCAGAGCCGACCAGTCGAAGACGTCGGCCGTGGCGAGCGAGAGTGCCGAGTACTTCCGGTCGTAGACGCAGGAGTTCCCCCGTACGGATGCGCCCAGCTCGAAGATGTAGGAACCGAGACGGTCGCCGGCACGGACGACCCGCGAGGTGTCGACCCCATAGGTCGAGAGGCTCCTGAGGGCGCAGTCGCCGATGCGGTTGGCAGGCACGACCGAGACGTAGGCGGCAGGGTCGCCCTGGTAGGCGAGCGAGAGGGCCACGTTCGCCTCGGCACCGCCGTAGTGGACGTCGAAGGAGGAGGCCTGCTCGAGACGGAGGTGGTCAGGGGGCGAGAGGCGCATCATGATCTCGCCGAACGTGAGGGCGGTGCCATGCAGTTCCATTGTGATGCCTTTCCTCTTGGTGGGTCGCTAGTCGGTCTGGGTGCAGGCCACGAGCGCGGCCTTGGGTCCATCCGTGCGGATGGCCGTGAGGTCTGCCGCCACGAGGTCGGCGAGACCGGGGATGTCCGTGAGGTCCGTGTCCCAGAGGCCCTCGTCGCCGAGGACGGCCTGGACCAGTCCGGGCACCTCGTCTGTTGCATGGGCGTGCAGGAGCTCGAGGATGTCGCGGTTGTCGGTGGCCACGTAGGCATCGCCGTCCTCACGCGTGAGATGGATGCCGTCCTCCTCGAGCGTGCCGCCCGGCCTGGTATAGAAGGCGATGAGGGCCGCGAGCGAGAAGGTCAGGCGGCGCGGGAGGTCGTGCCTCCCCTCGACGTAGTCAAGCAGCGTCGGCAGGTCGCGGGCCTTCCACTTCGACACCGAGTTGAGGCAGATCGAGAGGAGCTGATGGTCGATGAAGGGGTTGTCGAAGCGGTCCGCCACGGCTGCGGCGAACGCCTCGCAGTCGGACTGCTCGAGCGCCGGGACCAGCGTGGGGATGACCTCCTCCTGGAGCATCCCGTCCATGAAGGTGCGAATGGCCTCGTCGTGCATGCAGTCGCGCACGATGTCGAAGCCGGCAAGGTAGGAGCAGGGCACGAAGGCCGTGTGCGCCCCGTTCAGGATGCGGACCTTGCGACGCTTGTAGGGAGAGACGTCCTTCGTGACGAACACGGTGTCCAGCCCGGCCGCCTTGAAGGGCAGGCGGTCCTCGAGGTCAGCCGTGCCCTCGATGCCCCAGAGGTCGAACGGCTCGCGCACGTCTGCCAGGGCATCGTGGAAGCCGGCGCGCTCGTCGAGCGCGGCAGCCTGGTCCGGGTCGCGCACGGCACCGGGGACGATGCTGTCGACCAGGGTGGTGCAGAAGGTGCAGTCGACGTCGAGCCAGCGCTCGAAGCCGGCATCCCACCCCCATTGGCGCGCGTACCTGCCCACGCACTCGCGCAGCTTCGCGCCGTTATGGTCGATGAGCTCGCACGACAGCACGATGACGCCGGGGAGGTTGGCACGCCAGCGGGCATAGAGCACCTGGGTGAGACGGGCCGGGAAGCTTGCCGGCGGCTCGTCATAGGGCTCGCAGGAGTCGTCATAGACGATGCCTGCCTCGGTGGTGTTCGAGATGACGAGCTCGAGGTCAC
This sequence comes from Atopobiaceae bacterium, assembly GCA_022483015.1. Taxonomy (NCBI): domain Bacteria; kingdom Bacillati; phylum Actinomycetota; class Coriobacteriia; order Coriobacteriales; family Atopobiaceae; species Atopobiaceae bacterium. Next base: position 93,858 of record JAKVOB010000001.1, read on the forward strand.
TCGAGCAGGCGACCTCCATGAGGTAGAGGTAGTCGCCGGTACGATACGGGTTGATGCAACGGCTCACGCATGAGATCACGCGCATCTCGTCGACCTTGGCACCGTTCGCGGTGCCGCGCGTATGGACCGTATAGAGGCCGTCCTGCTCGTTCAGGGCATCGGCCCGCGCGGCCGCGCGCTCATGGGCCTGCACCATCACGACCTTGCCGTTCCATCCCGTGCGCTCGTTCGCGCGGTCGACATAGCCCTCCACGAAGGCACGCAGGAAGTTGCCGTCACCGAACTGGAGGACCTTCTCGGGGGCATGCTCGAGCAGATAGCCCTGGTAACCGATGTCGTTCAGGGTCTTGTAGCTAAGGTTCCTCATCGTTTTGCCCTACTCCTCGTCGAGCGGGAAGCCAAAGTAGCGCACCGCGTTGTTGTAGGAGATGTCGCGCACCATCCTGCCGAGTGCCTCGCGGTCGTCCGGGTACATGCCCCGCTCGACCCACTCGCCCATGAGGCCGCAGAGCACGCGGCGGAAGTACTCGTGGCGGGGGTATGACAGGAAGCTCCTCGAGTCGGTGAGCATGCCCACGAAGTTGCCGAGGACGCCCTCGTTGGCCAGCGTGGAGAGCTGGGCGCGCATGCCGTCCTCCGAGTCGTTGAACCACCAGGCGCTGCCGTGCTGGACCTTGCCGACGGCGGGACCCTCCTGGAAGCAGCCCATGATGGTGTCGATGACGGCGTTGTCGTTGGGGTTCAGGCTGTAGAGGATCGTCTTGGGAAGTCCGCCCGCCTGCATGAGGCCATCGAGGAAGTCAGCGAGCTGGTCTGCGGGGGTATGGTTGCTGATGCAGTCGAAGCCGGTGTCAGGACCGAGGCGCTTGAACATCTTGGTGTTGTTGTCGCGCTTGCAGCCATAGTGGAGTTGCATGACCCACCCCAGACGCACGTACTCGCCGGCAGCGAACCTCATGAAGGCAGTCTTGTACTTGAGGATGTCCTGCTCGCTCACCGGCTTGCCCGCCACGCGGGCCTCGAAGATGGCCTCGACCTCCTCGGGGGTCGCGTCGACGTTCATCACGTAGTCGAGGGCGTGGTCCGCGGCCTTGCAGCCCATCGTGGCGAAGAAGTCGAAGCGCCGGGAGAGCGCGGACTTGAAGTCCTCGAACGTCTCGACCTCGCGACCGCAGACCTTGGCGAGCGATGTCACATAGTCGCCGAAGCCAGGCTTCTCGATGCCGAGCGCATGGTCCGGGCGCATGGCCGGGACGACCTTCACGTCGAAGGTCGGGTCGGCCGCGATCTTGGCATGCCACTCGAGGGAGTCGGCAGGGTCGTCCGTGGTACAGATGAGACGGACGTCAGACTGCCTGATGAGACCGCGACAGGACATGTCAGGCTCGGCGAGCCTCTTGTTGGCAAGGTCCCAGACCTCCTGGGCGGTCCGTCCGTTGAGTGCGCCCTCATAGCCGAAGAAGCGCTTGAGCTCGAGATGGCTCCATTGGTAGACGGGATTGCCGATGCAGCGCTCGAGGGTCTCGGCCCACTTCTGGAACTTCTCGCGCGGGTCGGCGTCGCCCGTGACATAGGCCTCGTCCACACCGTTGGCGCGCATCAGGCGCCACTTGTAGTGGTCGCCGCCAAGCCAGACATCGGTGATGGTGTCGTAGCGCTTGTCCTCGAAGATCTCCCGCGGGGAGATGTGGCAGTGGTAGTCCACGATGGGCATGCCCTCGGCATAGGTGTGGAACAGCTCCTCGCCCGTGGTCGTGCTGATCAGGAAGTCCTTGTCGTCCATGAAGCTCTTCATCGCACGCTACCTCCGTGGCTGTTGGCTGCTCTGAAACCGGTTACATGATACGGCGTAGTTCTTTTTCTTGATAGGATGAGATTCCTTGCCAGAATCCATGCTCGTCTCAGCACACGTCATTATTTGCCCAGGTATTTGATATTGTTTCTCGCCTACATCTGTCTCGTGAATAGTAGGATGATGAGGTGATTTCTCCCTGCGAGCGGTATATGGAACCGTTTTCATCGTTACAGAGCACACGAATCGTGCACAGATCGGTGTGTCCTTGCCACCCCACATCTGCGCACAGGGGTCAACCGCATATGCGCTCCCTCGTTTCGCCCTATACTTGGCAGCAATGAAACCGTGCCCACGCCGGGAGGTTCCCATGGACGAGAAGAAGACGACCATCAACGACATCGCCACTGCCGCCGGCGTCTCGAAGACCACGGTGTCGCGCTACATCAACGGCCGGACCGACCTCATCAGCAAGGAGACCTGCACCCGCATCGAGATGGCCATCAAGCTCTCGGGCTACCGTCCCAACGCCATCGCCCGCGGCCTCAAGACCCAGCAGTCGTTCCTCATCGGCGTCATGGTGGCCGACATCACGAGTCCCTTCTCGGCGGCGTTGGTGAGCGGCATCAGCCATGGGCTCGTCGATGATGGCTACGTACCGGTCTTCGCCAACTCCGAGAACTCGGGCGAGCGTGAGGCGGCCTTCGTCAACTCCCTGCTCGCGCACCAGGTGGACGGCCTCATCGTGAATGCCACCACGGCCGACCAGCCCAACCTCATCTCGCTCGCGGCCTCGGGATTCCCCGTGGTCCTCTGCGACCGCTCGATTGCCGACTACAACTTCGACATCGCGCTCGGCGAGTACCGCGCCCCGGTGCTCGACCTCGTCCGCCACCTCCACGACGAGGGGTTCGGCAGGGTCGTGCTCGTGAGCCAGCCCTACGAGCAGACGTCCCCACGTCGCACGCGCCACGACGCGTTCGTCGAGGGAGCCCGCTCCGTCTTCGGGGTCGAGGACCCCGAGAAGGACGTCTTCCTCATAGACCCGCGCTTCCCCAAGGACATCATCCGTGCGGTCCGCACCATCGTCGAGACCACGCCCGAGGGTGTCACCCCTGCCGTCATCGGCGTGAACTCCGTCACGATGGTCGGAATCCTCAACGCGGTGGAGCAGCTGGGGCTCTCCATGCCAGGCGACATCGGCATCTGCGGCCCCGACGACTGGGGTTGGGCACGACAGATGGGCTGGGACTGGTCCGAGGTCATGGGAGGCGGCATCACCACCTTCAAGGTCGACCCCTTCGACATCGGCGAGGCCGCAGCCCATCTCATGGCAGGACGCATCGCCGACCCCGCGCGCGACAAGGAGACGATCACGATTCCCTCGAGCATCACCGTGCGCAGCTCGACCTCACGCAAGGCATAGCCAGCCGTCACGCCGCGAGCGCAGGACAGGGGCGCGGCATGTCAGATGACCTCGACAAGGGACGGGCCGGCCACCAGAGGTGACCGGCCCGTCGGACTCGGACGTATGGGACGTGCATCAACCCGTGTTCTGAAGGCCCGCGGAGACTCCGGTCACGGTCGAGAGAATGAGCTTGATGTAGAGCTCGTGCTCCTCGGCAGTGAGCTCCTCCTCCTTCTCGCGGACCTTGGCAAGCGCACGGACCTGCGAGAGCGAGAGGGCATCCACGTAGGGGTTGCGCAGGCGCACGGCCTGCCCGAGGACGCGACGGTGCTGCAGCGGCCATTCGTCGCCCACGATGGCAAGCGTCCACTTGCGCGTGAGCGCCATCTCGTCGAGGACCTTCTTGGTAAGGTCGTCACGGTTGCCCAGACCGAGGTACATGCGGGCGAAGCGACCATCCGTCTTGGCGATGGACATCTCGATGTTGTCGATGAAGGTGGTGAACAGCGGCCACTCGGCATAGGCCTGCTTGAGCAGGGGAAGGTCATTGAGCGTCTCACAGGCGGTTCCGAGGCCATACCATGCGGCCAGGTTGATGCGTGCCTGCGACCACGAGAAGACCCAGGGGATGGTGCGCAGGTCGTCGAGCGAGGTGGCTCCCAGGCCGCGCTTTGCCGGGCGACTGCCGATGGGCAGCAGGCCGATCTCGGCCAGCGGCGTCACCGTGGAGAACCACGGCGTGAAGTCGTCGGTGCCAAGCAGGTCGAGGTAGCGGGCATGCGATGCCTTCTCGAGCCGGGAGGCCATGTCAGCGTACTTCTGCGTCATGGTCGTGTTGATGTGCTCGATGGAAGGTGCCGACTGCTCCAGGGTGGCACCGGCGATGCTCTCGAGGTGACGCTGTGCGAGCACCGGGTTGCCATAGCGGGCGAAGATGACCTCGCCTTGCTCGGTGAGCTTGAACCTGCAGTTGACGGAGCCCTTAGGCTGCGCGAGGACCGCCTTGTTGGCAGGTCCGCCACCGCGCCCGACGGCGCCGCCGCGGCCGTGCATGAGGGTCAGGTCGATGTCGTTCTTCTCGGCCCACTGGGCGATGCGCTCCTGGGCGCTGTGGAGCGCGAGCGTGGCGGTGGTAGGACCGGCGTCCTTGGAGGAGTCGGAGTATCCGAGCATGACCTCCATCTTGCGGCCGGTCTGGGCGAGCCTGCGCTGGACGTCGGGGAGCTCGAGCATGTCGTCAAGGACGCCGACGCAGCCCTCGAGGTCCTCGAGCTGCTCGAACAGCGGGATGACGTCGATCGTGGGAACGTCGGCCTGGTGCGCGAAGGCAAGGCGCGCCAGCTCGTAGACGTCGGCCACGTTCTGGGCTGACTTGGTGAACGAGATGATGTAGCGACGCGCCATCTTGATGCCATAGCGCTTCTGGATGGAGCCCAGCGCGCGGAAGGTGTCGAGCACCTCATGGGTCATGGGGTCGAGCGCACCGCGCTCGCCGTTGCGCCCGTGCTCGCGGATGTCGGCCAGCGCGCGTGAGTGGACCAGCGAGTGCTGACGGAACTCCATCTCGACCATATGGAACCCGAAGGTCTCGACCTGCCAGATGAGGGTCTGGACGGGACCGTAGGCAGCACGTGCCGAGCCGCCGGCCGCGAGCGAGCGCTGGACGATGCGCAGGTCGGCGAGGAACTCGTCGGCCGAATGGTACATCGTGTCGCTGTTGCGCGTGATGGTGGCCGTGAGGCGGTCGGCCATCACGAGCATGACGGCACGATGCGGCTCGGACTCGGAGATGAGCTGCGCGCGACCCGTGAGGACCTCGCTCATCTCGACCTGGTGGTTCCAGAGGTTCACGAGCTCGGCCGTAGGCTTGGTGCGCGTCGAGTCGAGCGTGAGGTTACGACCGATGTGATAGCACTTGTCGTGCAGCGTCGAGACCATGTGCGTGAAGTACTTCGCGGCGACCTGACGGCTCACCTTGGCGGTGACGTTGGGGTTGCCGTCGCGGTCGGAGCCGATCCACGAACCGGGATGGAAGAAGGCCGGGCAGACCGGAGCCACGCGACCGGCATCCTCGCCCAGGGCCCAGTCGTCGAAGCGACGGTAGACCTCGGGGATGGTGTCGAAGAGGGTGTTGTCGAAGATGTCGATGATGGTGTCGGCCTCTTCGACGGGGGTCGGCTTCTTGATCGCGATGGGAGAGGTGCGCAGGAGCGCGTCGATCTCCTGGAGCATATGGCGCTCGTTCTCGGCAAGGTCGGACCCGCCGAGGCGGGGATGCTCGTCGAGCAGGCAGGCCAGGCGGCGGATCTTGCCCTCGGTCGCCTTGCGGCGGGCCTCGGTGGGATGCGCCGTGAACACCGGGTGGAACTCGAGCTTGCCCAGGAGCTCACGGGCCCGCTCGGGGTCGGTCTCCTGCTCGAGCTGGTGGTAGGCGACGACGAGCTCGTTCGATGTGTCGACGTCGGTGTCGAGCGAGATGGCTGCCTCGCGCTCGTGGAGGGTCCGCACGCGATAGTTCTCCTCGGCCAGGTTGGCGAGGTGGAAGTACGTGGTGAGCGCACGGGTGAGCACGGTCTGCTGCTCGACGGACAGGCCGTCGACCAGGCTGACGGCCTTCGCGAATGCCTCGTCGTCTGGCGAGGCGCCCGCAGCGCTCACGGACCCACGCTCGTCGGCGGCGATGAGGTCCGCCAGCAGGTCGTCGAAGGTCGTGCGCAGGGCGGGGTCGTACTCGGTCAGGACCTGGCGCAGCAGGCGAAGGAGCAGCTCCATGTCATCGAGCAGGCTCTTGGGCACCTTCATGCCCGAGAAGGTCCTTGCGGCCTCGGCACGCGCACGCTCACGCGCGACGCGGATGGCCTCGTGGCGAGCCTTGAGGCCCTTGCGATTGGCATCATCTAGCACGTATGTGTCTCCTTGTTATCGGCATGAACAAGGTCGCCCGGCGGCTGACGCCGTCGAGTCCGATGTCCTATGGTAGCCACCTTTGCCCATCTGACGCAAACCTCTGCAAACACGTAACCGTTTAGAAAACCAAGGTCGCCCTGCGGACACAGACCGATCTCCCTATGCGACCAGGAACTTCGAGAGCCGCAGGCCCACGACCACGGCGAGGCAGCACAGCCCGACGTTGAGGGCGACGTTCAAGGCGACGCCACCCCAGCTGCCCGCCTCGGCGAGCTGGACCGTCTCGCTCGAGAAGGTCGAGAAGGTCGAGAGGCCGCCGCATATGCCTACGGCCAGCAGGAGCCTGAGGTTCGCCGGCAGCGGGCTCGCGAGGTCCATGCCGGTCACGAGACCGATGATGAGGCCGGCTGCGAGGTTGGCCACGAGGGTGCCAGCGGGAAGCCCGGGTAGCCACGCCCTCATCACGAGTCCCACGAGGTAGCGGCCGACGCTTCCGACGAATCCTCCCACGCCGACGGCGGCGACCTGCTGGAGGAGCTCCGCCCACTCCCCTACATCATGTGGCATAGCCATTCCCTTCTGATCAGCGACAGGCCCAGAACGCAAGATGGTCCCTGCCCGTCCCTTCGGACAAGCAGGAACCATCAGCCGTTGTGGCGGTTTTGCCTTCTGGCCGGGGAGCGTCCCATTCCCCGTCGTGTCGTTTTGCCAGTATAGCCGTCATCCCGCCACCGTCTAACCGCTAGAATGCATGGAGGGTCCCGACGAGGCACATCGGGTGCCCCCAACCCCAAGAAGAAGGGCTCCCATGCGCGTTCCGAAGTACCTCTCCATAGAGGAGGACCTGCGCAAGCAGATCGTGTCAGGCACGTTCGAGAGCGGCGACCGGTTCTACAGCGAGTCCGAGCTCTCCCGCATGTATGACGCGAGCTCCATCACCGTCATCCATGCCATCAAGGACCTCGTGAGCCAGGGATACCTCGTACGCTACCAGGGCAAGGGCACGTTCGTCTCTCGCGCGCGCAAGCACAAGCTCGTGGAGTTCACCGACGTGGAGGTCTTCGCCGACGTCTCTGACGAGGAGGTCGTGCGGGTGGTGTCGATGGAGCATCAGGATGACACCGTCATCCGCGACATCCTGCGCCTCGCCCCCCAGGAGGGCTACGTCCGCTTCGTGCGCGTGCGCTCCGTCCAGGGAACGCCGTACATCCTGCAGTACTCCTACATCCCCGACCGCTATGTCCGCGATGACGTGGAGCCCTCGTACTACGAGTCCATCTACACCCGACTTCGCGAGGACCACGGCCTCCACCTCAACGACGAGCAGGCCGACGAGACCGACGAGATCGTGATGCCGGCACCCGACGAGGCCCGCGACCTCCTCGGCATCGGAACGGACGTGCCCTGCGTGCTCCAGCACAAGACCACCACGCTTGCCGACGGTCGTGTGGCCGAGCATGTGACGAGCTACAAGCGCTGGGACTTCTACAAGATCGAGTTCTCGACCTATCAGCGCCCCACCGCGTGAGGAACGCGAGACGGGCCGCGCACCCGAAGGTGAGCGGCCCGCCGAGGAAAGGGGCTCTTCTATCGCTCAGCCCTTGGCGATGATGCCGAACGAGGCAAGCACGATGCAGACGACGATGACGATGAAGATGGCCTTGGTCGAGGTCATGTTCTTCTTGCCGAGCATCCAGTAGATCACGCCCACGATGCATGCCGGCAGGAGACGCGGCAGGATCATGTCGAAGGTGTTCTGCAGGTCGAGCGTCACGCCCATGATCTCGGGCGACCACGCGAACACGACGTTGACCATGGTCGCGACCAGCGCGCCGACCATGAAGACGCCGAGGACCGAGGCCGCCTCGGTGAGAGCCGACAGGCGTCCCTGCATCGTGGTGACGAGCGACATGCCGGCCTTGTAGGCACCCTTGAGCTGCTTCCAGCGGAAGACCATCACGGCAAGGGAGGCCGCGATCCAGATGACCACGCCGAAGGCGTTGCCGGCGATGGCCATGTTGGCCGCGAGGGCACCGAAGACGGTGGGGAGGAGTGCGCCGAAGATCGAGTCGCCGATGGCCGCGAAGGGGCTCATGAGACCGGTCTTGATGCCGGCGACGGTCTCCTCGGACTCGATGCCCTCCTTCTCCTCGATGGCGAGGTCGATGCCGATGATCACGTTGTTGAAGAAGTTGGACGTGTTGATGAACTGGGAATGGGTCCGCATCATCTGCTTGAGCTCCGGCGTGTCGTCGCCATAGATCTTGCGGAGCTGCGGGAGGATCGTCCACAGGTAGCCGGACCCCTGCATGCGCTCGTAGTTCCAGCCCATCTGGTAGCCGAACAGGCTCCTCTTGCAGATCTGGTTGAAGTCCTCGTCCGTGAGCTGGTAGCCAGTGGTACCGGGAGCCTTCCCGGCAGTCTCGGTGCCCTCGACCGAGAGGTCCTTCTCGTCCTTAGAGCTCGTCATCTTCGATCTCTCCCTTCTGGTCCGCGACGGGTGCCGAGACGCTCTTGCGTGCCTCGGTGGAAGTGGTCTCCGCCTCTGCGGCAACGGCGGGCGCACCCGACTGGGTCGAGTTCTTGTAGTGCATCATCGCGAGTGCCAGGCCGATGAGGGCGATGGCAAGCATGGGCAGGCTGTTGAAGGTGCCCGCGAAGTCGGTCGAGACGGCGGCGATGCCCTTGCCCAGGAGCTTGTCAGCCCCGAAGAGCGTCGTGAAGAGGGCTGCGATGGTGAAGCCCAGGATGAGGTACGGGAGGTGCTTCTTGACGGGCAGGTACCTCAGCAGGATGGCGAAGCCGACCGCAGGGAGCACCGCACCGGCGACCGTGAGGCCGTCGCCCAGCCACTTGAGGTCGCCTGCAAGGAGCGCCACGACCTGCTCGACGAGGCCGCTGCCGAAGGCCAGGGCGAGGAACACCGGGATCATGCGAGAGAGCGCCCACGAGACGGACCCCAGCAGGTAATCTCGGTTGATACCCTTGTAGTCGAACTTCTCGATGTCGGCATCCACCCTGTGGGCGAAGAAGGTGTTGGCGTAGCGACCGAGGATGTCGGTGTAGATGAGCAGGCTCGCCACGGGTACCGCGATGGCCGCGATGGCCTGCTCGGGATCCATTCCCAGACCCACCGAGAACGCCACCGCGATGAGCGTCCCCGAGTTCGCGTCTATCTTCGACGCCCCGCCGAAGGTCCCCACGCCCAGGACCGTGAGCTGCATGCTGCCGCCGATGAGCAGGCCGGCGCCTACGTTACCCATCACGAGCCCTGCGAAGAGACCTGCGAAGACCGGCTGTGCCAGGCTCGACCACGCGTTCAGGTCGTCCAGGATCTGGTAGCCCGCGTACAGCGTCAGCAGCAGGATCTGCCACCATGCGATTGCCATTGTTCACTCCTCCATCTGTCTGTGCTGCCTTATTCGTTTCCTATACGTGCTACCGGAACTAGGCCTTGCGAAGCAGGGTCATGAAGTCCTCGGCCTTGTCCTGGGGAACCATGCGAGAGACGAGACGAACGCCCAGGCCCTCGAGCTCCTCGAAGTCAGCCACGTCCGCATCGTTGACGGCCACGGAACGCGTGACCTGGACGGCCGGCTGGGGACGTGCGATGTTGCCTACGATGACCTCGCCGAGGTCGACGCCGGCCTTTGCCAGGCCTACGAGCGCATGGGGGTCTCGGACGAGCACGAGGAGGCGCTGCGAGTCATAACGGCCCTCGAGGATGTTGGTGGCGGCGCGCTCCACGGGCAGGACGCTCAGGCGCGTCCCCGCCGGGCAGGCAAGCTTGAGGATCTGCTTGTCGGTGTCGCTCTCGGCGGCCTTCCCGTCGACCACCATGATGCGCGTGATGTTCAGCGCGTTGGTCCAGAGGTTGGCCACCTGCCCATGGATGAGCCGGGCATCGATACGTGTTGCTGCGATCATGCTTCCTCCTTGTCCTGCTCCCCGGGGGCGTCTGCGACCGGCCCCTCGGAGAGACGTATGACGTCCTGGTACGTTCCCTCGGTCTCGAAGACCACGATCGTGTTCGTGCCTGCATGGAGCAGGCCGTGGGGCACATAGAGCGACCTCACGGGGCCACGGCTCCAGAAGCGTCCCACATTGGTGCCGTTCACGAGCACGCATCCCTTCCCGAACCCCGTCAGGTCGACGAAGGTGTCGGCGGGTCGCCCAAGGTCGAGCTCATAGCGATAGAAGGCCGGCTGGCCTTGCTGCCAGCTCCCCGAGAAGTCGATGCCGTCAGCACTTGCGAGCGTCAGGGACCAGGCCTTCCATCCGCACATGAAGTGGAGGTCGGCACAGACCCCCGTACGGATGCCCTTGTGCTGCGTGTCGGCCAGGAGCTTGTGGCCATAGTTCACTCGTCCCATGTTCTCGACGAGGATGTCGAGCTCGTTCATGCCAGGCCGCGGCCTGACGTCGATGTCCTCGCCGACCTCCTCCTGGTACTGCGTGGCCACGACCGTGCCGTTGAGAAGCACCTGTACGCGGTCGCTCGCATCGATGACGCGGAGGCGCTCCTCGGCCGCGTCGCGCTCGAAGGTCGTGCGGTAGAGTACGTAGCCATAGGCTTGGCCCATCTGCTCCATGGGCACGGGATAGGTCCCCTCCCAGGCGTCCGAGATGCCCTCGAGCGTCGAGGCGAGCGCCACCTTGCCCGTAAGGGGGACCTCACGTGCCGGGAGGCTCCCCTTCACGAGCGGCTCCGCCTGGGGGAGGTCAGGCATGAGGTCATGGACCATCGCCTTCAGGGCGAAGTACTTCGGCGTGGGGTTGCCCTGCTCGTCGAGGGGGGCGTCATAGTCGTACGAGGTCACCTGATGGAGGTCATGGCGTCCACGGGCCGAGCAGCCGTTCATGAACCCGAAGTTGGTGCCACCATGGAACATGTAGAGGTTCACGCTGCCGAGCTCCAGTGCCTCGCGGACGGAGTCGGCCAGCTCCTGGGGGTCACGACGCACGACGGGTTCGCCCCATCGGTTGAACCAGCCGTCCCAGAACTCCATGCACATGAGCGGCCATGTATGACCGTGCTCCTCGTTGAAGGACTTGAGCTCCGAGAAGTTCTCACGCGCGTGGCTTCCGAAGTTGCCCGTCGCGAGGATGCCGTCGTCGGCCAGCGAGCCGGCACGCAGGCATGCGCGCCAGGGGCCGTCGGAGGTGCAGAGCTCCACGTCGACGCCGCGTCCGCGCATGAGGTCGACGAGGGCACGCAGGTAGGGCTTCTCCTCGCCATAGGACCCATACTCGTTCTCGACCTGCATCATGATCACGTTGCCGCCGTGGGTGAGCTGATGGGGCACGAGGCGCGCCATGAGCTCGTCGTAGTAGGCGGCGACCTTGTCCAGGAAACGGGGATCCGCCGAGCGCGGACGCATCGTCCGGTCCGTCAGGAGCCAGGCGGGGAGACCGCCGAGCTCCCACTCGGCGCAGATGAACGGAGAGGGGCGGACGATCGCGTAGAGGCCGAGGTCGGCTGCGATGTCGAGGAAGCGACCGAGGTCGAGGCCAGCCTCGAAGTCGAAGGTCCCCTCCTTGGGCTCATGGAGGTTCCACGGCACGTAGGTCTCGACCGTGTTGAAGCCCAGAGCCTTGAGGTTGTAGAGGGAGTGGTACCAGTCATCCGGATGGACGCGGAAGTAGTGGATGGCGCCACTCATGATCTTGAATGGCTTGCCGTCCAGGTAGAAGTCGTCCTTGACCTCAAAGCTCTGCACGCGTCTCTCCCCTGCTCGTCGTCTCTTCTCACATGACTTAATATAATAAGATGATAAGTGGCGCGTGACGAGAATCGGAAAGTCGCGACAGACGGTAGGCAATCAGCTGTGAGCGGCTGCAGAACAGAGCGAGGGGCCCGCCCGATGGCAGGTCCCTCGCTTCATACGTATGGTTCTACCTGCAGTGACTTACAGCACCCTCAGGCTCACGTCCTTGAGCTGGCGGGTCGAGACCTCGGAGGGAGCGGCGCTCATGAGGTCGCTGCCCGAGCTGGTCTTCGGGAAGGCCATGACGTCGCGGATGGAGTCGGCACCCACGAGCAGCATGCACACGCGGTCGAGGCCGAGCGCGAAGCCGCCCATCGGGGGCGCACCGAAGCCGAGGGCCTCCATGAGGAAGCCGAACTGGGCCTTCGCGCGGTCCTCGTCGAAGCCCAGACGCCTGAGCACGCGCATCTGCAGGTCGGCGTTGTGGATACGCATGCCGCCACCGCCGGCCTCGAAGCCGTCCATGACGAAGTCATAGGTATAGGAGCCCACGGAGAGCGGGTCGGTCTCGATCTTGTCGATGTCCTCGACGACCGGCTGCGTGAACGGGTGGTGCTCGGCGCCATAGCGCTTCTCGTCCTCGTCGTACTTGAACATCGGGAAGTCCACGACCCACAGGAAGTCATGGCCCGGACGGTCGATGTCGAGGGCGTCGGCCATGTGGGAGCGCATGCCGCCCAGGATCTCGTCGGAGACGCGACGGGGACCCGCCGCGAACATCACGAGGTCACCGGGCTCCACCTCGCACTCGCCCCTGAGGGCGGCCATCTCGTCGTCCGAGAAGAACTTCACGATGGGGCTGTTCACGGAGCCGTCCTCGCGGAAGGCGATCCAGGCCAGGCCCTTGGCACCGAAGGTCGCGGCAACGTCCGCGAGCTTGTCGATCTCTCCGCGGCTCCAGGTGCCGGCACCCTTGGCGTTGATGCACTTGACGACGGAGCCCTCGGTGTTGGCCGCACTCGAGAAGACCTTGAACTTGGAGCTCTTGAAAATGTCGGTCACGTCATGGAGCAGCATGCCGTAGCGCGTGTCGGGCTTGTCGGAGCCATAGGTGTCCATGGCCTCCCAGAACGGGATGCGACGCAGGGGCCTCGGAAGGTCGACGCCCACCTTGGAGAAGGCATCCCCGAGCACGTCCTCGACCTCGGACATGACGTCCTCCTGGTCGACGAAGCTCATCTCGATGTCCACCTGCGTGAACTCGGGCTGGCGGTCGGCGCGGAGGTCCTCGTCACGGAAGCACTTGGCCACCTGGTAGTAGCGCTCGACGCCAGAGACCATGAGCAGCTGCTTCAGGAGCTGCGGCGACTGTGGGAGGGCATAGAAGTTGCCCGGCTGCGTACGAGAGGGGACGATGAAGTCACGGGCGCCCTCGGGCGTGGACTTGAACAGGATCGGGGTCTCGACCTCGGTGAAGGTACGGCCGTGGAGCGCCTCGCGGATGGCGAAGGTGAAGTCGGAGCGCAGCTGCATGTTATGCATGAGCTCGGGCCTGCGGATGTCGAGGTAGCGATAGCGCAGACGCACGTCCTCGGCCGTATCGATGCCATCCTCGATCTGGAACGGCGGGGTCTTGCTCGTGTTGAGCACGTCGATGTGGCTCACGAGCACCTCGACCTCGCCGGTCGGGAGCTTGGTGTTGGCGGTGTCCTCGGGGCGCTCGCGGACGGTGCCGGTCACGAGGACGGGCCACTCGGGACGGATCGTCTCGGCGGTATGGAAGGCGGTGCCGCCAGAGTGCTCGGGGTCGAACGTGCACTGCGTCACGCCCGCACGGTCGCGGAGGTCCACGAAGATGAGGCCACCGTGGTCGCGGCGACGCCAGACCCACCCCGTGAGGGTGACGGTCTCGCCGATGTTGCCGGCGCGGAGCTCGCCGCAGTCGTGCGTGTGCATGCTGTGCTTGGTCATTGCATGGTTCCTCTCGTCTGCACCACCCCGTGTCGGTACGGGCGGCGTCTGGCAGATGGCGCGGGTTACGGAGACAGCGCACCCGCGCACGCAAGACGGCATTGTACTACGCAGGGACCCATGGCGCGGCAGGATGGGCGGTCTCCATGCGCTAGGCTGGATGCGAACCTGACGAGAGGAGCCCCATGCGCTACACGGCAGCACTGTTCGACATGGACGGGACGGTCCTCGACACCCTCGAGGACCTGCACCTCGCACTGGACCACGCGCTGGAAAGCCAGGGCCTGCCCACGCGAAGCCTCGAGGAGTGCCGACGATTCGTGGGCAACGGCATCGCCAACCTCGTGCGTCGCGGTGTTCCGGAGGGCACGGACGAGGCGACCACCCAGGCGGCCTTCGAGGAGTTCAACCGCTGGTACAAGGTGCACTGTGCCGACCACACCCACCCCTACCCCGGCATCGTCGGGCTCCTCCGAGACCTCGCAGGGGCAGGCGTGCCGGCCGCCGTCGTCTCGAACAAGAGTGACTATGCCGTCCAGGAGCTGGCAGGCCAGTACTTCCCTGGCCTGCTGACGACCTCGATGGGCGTCCATGAGGGATGCCCCAAGAAGCCTGACCCAACCATGTGCCAGGCCGTGATGGGCACCATGGGTGCGGACCCCTCCTCCACCTGCTACATCGGCGACTCCGAGGTCGACGTGGCCACGGCGGCCAACGCGGGGCTCCCCGGCATCATCTGCCTCTGGGGGTTCCGCACGCGAGAGGAGCTCGAGCCCACCGGTGCCACGACGTTCGTCAGGGACGTGGACGAGCTCAGGGGCCTGCTGCTGGGATAGACAGGCCTGTCGGGCAGTGTCGCACGCGATACGCCGACACGTATGCCTCTGCCGTCAGACCGTGCCCTTGAGGACGCACGCCTCCGCGTCGAACCCGCTTCCCAACACCTGCGCACAGAGGTCCTTGCAGTACTGCAGCGAGAAGGTCGGATCTTGGCTGAGGATTCCGTTCTGCGACGCGAGCTCGTCGGTGTACTCGGCAAGGTGATAGGTGGTCATGGCCGCGGTCCCCGAGACCTTCTGGTCCACCAGGGGGTCGAACTCGTAGGACGAGACGCGGGCACCTGACGAGTCCTTGACCATGCTCACCTTGGCCATGCCGCCCACCATGCGGGCGGCCTCGGCCTGGCATGAGACGAAGTTGCCGAGCGACCAGAAGACCAGCATCTTGTGACCGTCCGCTCCGGCCATGACCTCCACGGGCTCGATCACGTGGGGATGCGTCCCGATGACGACGTCGACCCCCGCGTCGCACAGGGTCTGGGCCCATCCCCGTTGGTAGTCATCGCTCCCGAGGTCGTACTCGGTCCCCCAGTGGGGCATGAGCACGACGAGGTCCGCCTGCTCGCGAGCATCAGCGACGCCCTGGGTGACGGTAGGCTCGTCGAGGATGTCGCAGCACCAGGGTGCCTCCGAGGGCAGCGAGCCCACGTTCGTCCCATACGTGTAGTTGAGGAGGGCCACCTTGAAGCCGTCCTTCTCGAAGACGGTGATGGCGTCGTGCGCCTCCTGGGACTCCGCGATGCCGAGAGGCGTCACCTCGGGATGCGAGGCGTGCCAGAAGTCGAGCTCGCTCTGGATTCCCGCATAGCCCATGTCGAGGCAATGGTTGCTGGCACAGGTCACATGCGTGATGCCGATGGCAGCCTCTGCATCCCCTATCTCCTGGGGGCTGTTGAAGCTGGGGTAGGTCGAGAGCCCCATCTGGGTGCCCCCGAGGATGGTCTCCTGGTTCACCAGGGCGATGTCGGCTGCGGCAGCGTCATCGGCCATGTGGGCGAAGAGGTGGTCGAAGTTATAGCTTCCGTCGCCCTGGAGCCCCGATTGCCATACCCCCTGGTGGACGAGGACGTCACCCACCATCATGAGGTCGATCGAGGTCGAGGTCGAGGTGACCGCAGGCTGTACCGCGTCATAGACCGTCTCACGGCCCGGGGAGGCCGCGGGCACAGACGATGCGGTGCTCGCACATCCAGCCGACGCCAGGCCCAGGAGACCTGCGGCCGTCGCAGCAAGGAAACCCCGTCGCGTGACGGGAGCCCTGCACCCCCCAGACAGGCCTGCGTGGTCGTGCGGCATCGGTCCTCCTCGCTATGCGTCCGCCGATGGGCCCTCTTCGACATCTGGGCCTGCGGCCTTGTCGGCCGTGATGTCCGCCGCGTGCACGTCGGCCGCGCCCCGCTCGTTCTCGGCAACGAGGGCACGGACCGTGGTGCGATAGGCGTCGTCGGTGGCGTTCTTGTGCTTGGCACGCTTCTTGTACATGTTGACCATGACCGTGGACTTCACGATGGACTGGAGCGTGCCGGCACCCGCCACGCACCCGCCGGGGCAGGCCATGCCCTCGAGGAGGTAACCGTCGAGCTTGCCCTTGCAGGCGTCCTTCATCATCTTCCGGCAGTCGTCGAGTCCCTCGGCTGACATGACCTTGACCTCACGGTCGGGATACTTGCGATGGATGGCGTTGACCACGGCGGACGCGACGCCACCAGAGACGGCGAACCCGCGCCCGTCGGCGCTCGCGTTGGCGAAGTCGGACTTGTCCTCGGGATCGAGCGCGAGGTAGTCGATGTCCTTCGCGTCGAGCATGGCCGCGACCTCCTCGAACGTGAGGACGAAGTCCACCTCGGAGCGCACGGTCTTTCGCATGGCCTCGAGCTTCTTGGCGGCGCACGGCCCCACGAAGACGATCTTGGCATCGGGGTGCAGCTCGCGGATGAGACGTGCGGTGAGCGTCATGGGTGTGAGCGCCATCGATATGCAGTCCGCCTGCTCGGGGAACTCCTTCTTGGCCATGACCGACCAGGCCGGACAGCACGAGGTGCCCATGAACGGCTGCTTGGAAGGCACCTCGTCCATGAAGTCCTCGGCCTCCTGGATGGTGCAGAGGTCGGCACCCACGGCGACCTCCTCCACGCCGGCGAATCCCAGTGCCTTGAAGGCGGCCTTGAGGTTGCCCACGTCGCCCTTGCCGCCGTACTGGCCCACGAAGGCCGGCGCCACGGCAGCGATGACCTCGTCGCCCGCCTGGATGGCCTTGATGACCTGGAAGAGCTGGCTCTTGTCGGCGATGGCACCGAAGGGACAGTTCACGAGGCACATGCCGCAGCTCACGCACTTGTCGTAGTCGATCTCGGCACGGCCCTGCTCGTCGGAGGTGATGGCATGCATGCCGCAGGCCGCGGCGCAGGGGCGCTGCCGGTGCATGATGGCACCGTAGGGGCACACCTTGGCGCACTTGCCGCACTTGATGCACTCCTCGTGGTGGATGTGGGCCTTCTTGTCGATGAACTCGATGGCCCCACGAGGGCAGCTCTCGCGGCAGGGGTGGGCAAGGCACCCCTGGCACTGGTCGGTCACGACGTAGGAGTTGTCCTCGCAGGCGTTGCAGGCGAACTTGATGATGTTGATGAGGGGCGGCTGGTAGTAGGTCTCGGGCTTGGCGGCCTCGGCGATGCCGTCCGAGAGCTTCTGCGGCTTGTCGACGCCCTGGAGGGGAAGGCCCATGGCAAGGCGGACGCGCTCGCCCACGATGGCTCGCTCGAGGAAGACGCTCTCGCGATAGGTGGCGACGTCACCGGGGATGATCTGATAGGGCAGCTCGTCGACCCAGGAGTAGTCGTCGCCCTCGTTCGAGTAGGCGAGACGCGCGACCTCGCGGAAGACCTGCCTCCTGATGCGGGTCAGGTTGGTATAGACGCCACGCATGGTATCGCTCATGAGATGTCCCCCACTCGATACTTCAGTTCTTGTCACTTGCATGGTACCAGCACAGGGGTCCCATCAATTCAAGTTCCGCCATCGAACACGACAACCTCCGTAAGGACGCACGTCGACAGTCGGGTACAAGTCCCTTGGTCATCCATCACGTCACCTCGACCCCTCGGGAGGTACCATGGCTCGCTTCCAATGCCCCATGTGCGGTTACGTCTTCGACGAGGAGAAGGAGGGCACGGCCTTCGACCCGGCGGCTTATAGCTGCGTCATGTGTGGCACGCCAGGCGAGAAGTTCATCCGGCTCGACGACGAGCCTGAACCTGCCGAGGCCCCCGCGCGTTCGCAAGCCCCTGACGACCCGCTGGCCTACCCCGCAGACACCTTCCGCCAAGACCCCACGCTCCCCCACATGGACCAGATCCACGAGATGGCCCTCACGGGAAGGCCCATCAGCGCCGCCATGGGCACACGGCTACCCCTCCCCTCCTGGGATGACATCCTCGTCCTGGGAGCCCAGCTCGACCCCATGCCACTTGCCGATGACGCCGAGGTCGACTGCACCACCGTCATCGGGCCGAACGCCAGGCAGCCCATGGTGCTCGCCAACCCCCTGCTCGTCTCGCATATGAGCTTCGGTGCCCTCTCGCGCGAGACCAAGCATGCCCTCGCACGCGGGGCGGCCAAGGCCCGCTGCGGGACCGAGAGCGGCGAGGGCGGCGTCCTCCCCGAGGAGCAGGCCGCCGCCTATCGTTACGTCTTCGAGTACGTGCCCAACCGCTACAGCGTGACCGACGACAACCTCCGCGCAGCAGACGCCATCGAGGTCAAGGTCGGCCAAGGCACCAAGCCTGGCATGGGAGGGCATCTCCCCGGCGAGAAGTGCACGGCCGACATCGCCCGCTTCCGCGGGGTCGAGGTGGGCACGACCGTCCAGTCGCCCTCGCGCTTCCCGGGCATCGAGGACCGCGACGACCTCGCCCGGCTCATCGACGACCTCCGGCGGCGCAGCGAGGGACGCCCCATCGGCATCAAGCTCGCAGCCGGCCACATCGAGGACGACCTCGCCTTCGCCCTCGACGGCAGGCCTGACTTCGTCACCTTCGACGGACGAGGCGGTGCCACGGGCTCGAGCCCCGTGATGCTGCGCGACGCCGCGAGCGTCCCCACCATCTTCGCGCTCGCACGTGCGAGGGCCTACCTCGACAAGCACGCACCCCAGACGAGCCTCATCATCACAGGCGGCCTGCGCGTCTCGTCCGACTTCGTGAAGGCGCTCGCGATGGGGGCCGACGCCGTGGCCGTGGCAAGCGCCGTCCTCATGGCCGCCGGCTGCCAGCAGTACCGCATCTGTGGGAGCGGCATGTGCCCTGCGGGCATCGCCACGCAGGACGAGGGGCTGCGTCGCCGCCTCGACGTGGACGCTGCCGCGACCCGTGTGGCCAACTTCCTTGGTGCGAGCTGCGAGGAGCTCCGCATGTTCGGCCGTGTGACGGGTCACGCCGACATCCATGACCTCTCGCGCAAGGACCTCGTCACCGTGGACCGCGAGATCGCCAAGCGCTGCCACATCAAGCGGGCATAGGCCTCTCGCAGGTCAATCGGCCGCCACGTCACCCTCGCCGAACCACCGGTCGAAACGGTGCGGCCACGGCGCGCGGACGACCAGGTGCTCGCCCGTCACGGGATGGTCGAACTCCTCCTCCAAGGCATGCAACATGAGGCCATCGTCACTGCGCTCGCCCCCATAGAGGACGTCGCCCACGATCGGATGGCCATCCGTCGAGAGGTGCACACGAATCTGATGGCGCCGACCGGTCCTGAGCTCGACCAGCAGCAGGGAGTGGACGCTCGCTCCCCCACGGGTCCTCCCCGCCGAGGTCCGCGCCTTGCAGACGGCCCTGGTCTCGGCGGGCTTGCCACCCTCGCCGACACGCATGCGTCGGGCGTCGTGACGGTCACGGGCGATCGGGCCATCGAAGCGCTGGCACTCCCAGGAGACGTCCCCTGACACCACGGCGAGGTAGCGCTTGTGCATGCCGTGGCCCGCCACCAGCGCGTCGAGCTTGGGCTGCACGTCCTTGTCCAGCGAGAAGCACACGACACCCGTGGTCTCGCGGTCGAGGCGCTGCACGGCCTGGAGGTCGCTCGCATCGCGCCCCTCGGCCTCGAGATGGGACCGCACGAGGTCGGTCAACGTGGCGGCTCCCGTGCCGTCGCCATGGACGATGATGCCCGCCGGCTTGTCCACCGCGACCAGCCACTCGTCCTCGTAGAGGGTGGCGAGGCCCTCGTCCCTCTCGGTATCGTCCATTGCCCGCTCCCCCCGTCCGGCCCGTATGACCCCAGTATGGACCACGGGCTACAATGGCCACGTGGAAAGGGACCGCATGGAGGTACTGCAGGGATATCTCGTCATCGTCGCGAGCACGGCCGTGGTCTACCTGTTCGTGGTGATCGCGCTCAAGGTCTTCGGCAAGACCGAGATCGCGCAGCTCTCGGTCGTGGACCTCGTCTTCATCATGCTCCTGGGCAACGCCGTGCAGAACGCCATGGTGGGAAGCGACACCACGCTCGCAGGTGGCCTCGTGGCCGCGACCACGCTGTTCGTCATGAACCTCGCCTTCAAGCAGCTCCTCTACTATGTCCCAGGCTTTGCTCGCCTCGTCTCGGGAGGCCCCATCACGCTCGTACGGGACGGCGTCGTGAACGAGCGCAACCTCAAGAGGTCGCTGCTCACCCATGACGAGCTCGACGAGTCCCTCCGCGAGCACGGGATCGAGCATGTCGAGGACGTCGACTACGCCATCCTCGAGACCGACGGCAACATCTCCGTGATGTCCAAGCAGTTCGAGGCCACGACCTCACGGTCGAGGCGCGTTCCCCGCAGGAGGACCCGGAAGGACTAGGCTCATCCAGGGATAGGGGCATCGCCGTCCTGGGAAGCGACAGGGCTGATGCCAGCCTCGCCCAACAGCTCGGCAAGCATCCCCGCATAAAGGTCGGGATGGCGAAGCGACAGCTCGCCGTGGCCCATGCCTTCCAAGACCCGTAGCTCGGCATGAGGCACAGCCGCAGCGATGAGCTCGGCAGATTCGCGCATTGGACGAGGCTCCTTGCTCCCCACGCAGACGAACATAGGTGCCGTCGCCTGGGAGAATCCTGGCTTGAGCGAATAGCTCCCATTAGCTCGCACCACGGCCGAGAGCGTGGCGGGCCTCATGCGACGGCTGTCCTCGAAGTAGAGGTCGAACTCATCGTCAGGGAGCGCGAGCGACTTGGCCTGCGCCCGGGCGAACCACTCGTGCTGGGCCAGCCCAGCGACCGCTCCGCTGACCGTAGCCATCGCCCCCGTACCCGACAGAGACACCACGCAGGCACTCTCGATGAGAGCCGCATCAGCAATGTCAGGATCCTGACTCAGGGCCTCGACAACAATCTGCGCCCCGATGGAAAGCCCCGCCACCACAGCCACGTGGCCTGCGCACTCCTCACGCACGTAGGAGACCAGATTCGAGGCTGAGTCCTCGATCGATACGAAGGGCGTCTCCGCATCGGCGCCGTGCCCGTCGATGATGGGGAGGACGAAGCAAAGGGGACCGAGACGTCGCTGGACCTGCACCATCACGGGCTTCCATGACCAGCTTGACAGGCCTCCGCCATGGACGAGGATCATGCAAGGTCGATCGAGGGGACCTTCCACCTCAAAACGCATGAGAACCTCCCTGGTCGCTCCCCGCCAAAGGGATGCTTGGCTCTGCAATGGTTACTACCCATTCATCGACAGCGATGCGTTGTACCAGCTCACAGCGTGGGTTCGTATAAGTGAACCTTGTCTGAAGGCCCTTCTCTGCCATATGGTCCCCATGATGGGCGCAAAGCCCAACAAAGAGTACCCGCGCGCGACGGATGGGGGACATCATGAAGAGGCTCTGGAACATGTCGCAGACGACGAAGGTGATTCTCTGCTCGATCTTCGTCCTTGTGTTGGTCATCGAGCCGAACCTGTCGCTCGCAGCCCCCTGGTTCACCTCCCAGAAGGCCTATGGCGAGACGGCCGTCGCCGCGCAGGAGGCTGCGGCCACGGAAGGGCAGGCAGCCACGCCCGAGGCAACCGTGGCGGAGGAGCCTGTCGCCGCTGAGGAGCCTGCGGTCGAGGAGCAGGAGCCTGTCGCCGTCGAGGAAGGGCCTTCGGCCGAGGCACCTGCCGCTGAGGAGCCTGCAACCGAGGAGCAGACCGCTGACGAGGCCGTGGAGCCCACACCCGCCGAGAGCCCGGTTGCAGTCGAGGCCACATCGCCCGTCACCACCCCCACAGCCGAGGTCGCCTCGACCACATCTGCGACCAGCGCACCGTCCTCCAGCACCTCGACGCCCGCACAGGACACGCTCGTACCCATGGCCGCCACGGATGTGGCCGTCAGCTATGACGGTGGGTCCGTCAGTGTGGACAGCGGCACGTTCTCATTCGGTACCTCGGGCGTCAGCATGGGCGTCCTGATTGAGGGCACGCGCTATGACGGCACGAGCAGCACCTTGTCCCTGACCGACGGCGAAAGCGTCACACTCGAGCTCTCGTTCCCCGAAGGGCAGGACAAGTCCGCGACCGTCACGCTCGGCCAGGGCAACTCAAAGACCATCCTCTCGGGCGACGCCGACAAGAACTTCTCGTTCACCATGAGCTCCGACATCACCCAGATAGCCATCAGCATCCAGGACCTCTCCTCGGCCGAACTCTCCTATGAGAACAACAAGGTCGTGCCGAGCGCCGGCACCTTCACGTTTGGGAGCACGGGCGTCACTGCCAAGGCCACGGTCGGTGGCGTGGACTACACGGGCGACTCCGGGGACATCATCGGTGTCATCGGGAGCCAGGTGGTCCTCACGTTCGACGGCATCCCCTCCGACAAGGTGGTGACCGTCGAGAAGGACGGCTCCAAGACCACCATCGACCCTACCGCCTCGGACAAGACCTTTACGTTCGCATTGGGTACCTCATCCACTCAAGTGAACATCTCGGTCGATGACGTCACCACCACGTCGATCATGTACCAGAGCGAGAAGCTCACCCCGACCGATGGCAGCTTCGCATTCACCCCCACGGGCATAGCCTGCACGGTCAAGGTGGGCGGGACGGGATATCAGGGCAGTTCCGCCGACATCCCCGCACCCATCGGCAGCACCGTCGAGATCACGTTCACCGGCATCCCCGCAGGCGGCAAGGCCGACGTCAGCGTGGGTGGTCAGCAGAGGCAAGTCACCTCGGCCAATCCCACGGTCTCGTTCACCATGGACCAGAGCACGAACCAGATCCAGGTCGACCTTCCGTCCACGACGATCGTCTGGTCAGGCGGAACACCTACGGTCCAAGGAGGCACCTTCACCTTTGGCACCATAGGGTTGACCATGACGGCAAAGGTAGGGGGAAGCAGCTACACCGGAAGCTCGGTACAGATCCCAGCGCTCTCGGGCGAGACGGTCGCACTCGACTTCGACGTCCCAACAGGCAAGTCCGTGCTTGTCGAGGTGCAGACCGCAGGCGGTCCTCA
Organism: Atopobiaceae bacterium; assembly: GCA_022483015.1. Classification (NCBI taxonomy): domain Bacteria; kingdom Bacillati; phylum Actinomycetota; class Coriobacteriia; order Coriobacteriales; family Atopobiaceae; species Atopobiaceae bacterium. Next base: position 116,963 of record JAKVOB010000001.1, read on the forward strand.
GAGCAAGACGCTGACCTCGAGCGACCACGCCTTCTCGTTCACCATGGACGAGAACTCGGGGACGGTCACCGTAGGCACCTCGACCACCCTCAGCCTGAGCTCCACGTATGATGCCACCTACCAGTCGACCTATGCCAGCATCCAGTACCGCGTGAACGGGGGTGTCTGGACCGACCTCGCCACGAACACCACGGCGGGCACAGGTCAGTCCCAGCAAGGAACCACCTATACCTACACCCTGCCGAGCGGCACGGCAGACGTCAGGATCATCCAGCCCACCGATGGCACCGGAAAGCTCACCACCAACGGGGGCAAAGGCTGGATGGGGTCGTTCCAGAGCCCCTCGGGCACGGGCGTCCTACAGCCCTATCCCAGCGAGTTCAACGCCAACACCGGCTATGAGATAGACGGCTATGGCGTAGGCTCGTACACCATCGGCTTCACGCCCGCGTTCTGGTCGCTGTTCTGGGACAGCAAGACCGGTGGGTCCGTCCGCGATCAGGACGTGCTCACCAACGGCACCTGTCTCATCCAGGACTTCACCACCAACCCAGCCATCGTGCAGCAGGCCTCCCACCAGCAGGCCGATGGCACCGAGGGCTACGTGATGCTCAACAGCAACACCGCGACCATCACGGCCACGCTCACCCCCGCCCGTGGCTACCAGGTCCTCTCGACCAACATCAAGGACTCTGGCGGCAGCCAGATAGCCCTCACGGCAGACGCCAACAATGCCTGCACGTTCACGTTCAACGTCGCCAACAACGCGAACACGGCCATCACCGGTGCCTTCACCAAGGTCGATGACTCCGCCGAGGAGACGAGCGGCAGCCTCACATCCGCCAGCGTCTCCGACACGAACTCGGTCATCGACTCCGGCAACCTGGACATGAAGGTCGCTGATGCCGCCACCGACACGGCAGCCACCACAGTCACGGACGGCGGCACCGCGGTGGCCACCTACGACGTGAACCTCGACCAGTATTGGAACCAAGGCACGAGCTCGGCCCGCTGGACGAAGAACCTCACCGACCTTGGCGACACGGTGACGTTCACGCTCCAGCTCGCCGACGGCCTCCAGCTCGCCGACGGCGAGACCTACCAGGTCGTGCGCACCCACAATGGTGTGGATACGGTCGTGGACTCCACCTATGACGCCGCGACCAACTCGCTCACCGTCTCGTCCGACAAGTTCTCCGAGTTCACACTCGTGAAGAGCGCCGAGGCTGTCGTGACCCCCACCACGCCAGCTGCGACGACCACGGCCGCCGCGTCGGGCACGGCGTCCACACCCACCATCGCCGCGGTGTCGACCACGTCCTCCACGACCTCGACCCCCAAGACCGCGGACCCGCTGCCGACCACCCTCCTGGCAGGGTTTGCGACCTGCGGCATCGTGGCCCTTGGCATCGGTCTCGCACGCAGGGGACGGACTCGTCGGGACGAGGACGGCCGCTAGGCTGCTAGTCCTCCCAGAACCGCTTCGAGAGACCGGCGCGCGTCTGCGTGCCGGTCTTCTCGTATACCGAGGAGAGGTGCCTCTGCACCATGCGAAGGGATATCCCGAGGTCGATCGCCACCTGCTTGAGGGGCGCCTCGGTGGTGACGACCGGCTCCAGGACCTCGCGCTCGCGGGGCGTGAGGTGGTAGGTCTCCTGGAAGAGGCCCATGCGCTCGTCGAGACTGAGGGCAGGGGTCGGCGTGGGCCCGTCAGACACCGGCGTGAGCCAGGTCGAGGCCTCAGACATGACCAGGAACAGCGACAGCGCGATGCCCACGAAGAGCACCAGGTCGACGATGAAGATCAGGATGATGTCGCCCGACTGCACGAGCGCGAGCGACGGGATGGCGATGGCAAGCGCCACGGCGTTGTTGAGCGCACGCCCCATACCAGCCCAGAGCGACGGACGCTTGGTGAGCGGCGCGAGGATGAGGAACGACGAGGTGAGGTAGACCGCGTAGAACCCAGACGAGAGGAAGAAGATGACGGCACAGAGCCAGGCGCTCCCACCCTCCTCGAGCACGAGCACCGCGATGGTCGAGAGCATGGCCATGCAGAACATCACGATCGGCATGGGACGACGGTCCTTGAGGTCGAACGTACAGCCGGCAAGCAGGGCGCTCGCCGCCAGGAGGAGCCGTGGCCATGAGGCGAGCTGCACGTCCCCACGGGCATTGGCCATGGTGACGATGTTGTCGAGCGTCCCGAAGAGGCAGGTCATGAGCACGATCGCGACGACCATGCCGACAAGCTCACGACGGAGGCCACGGGCGGCACCCCCGTCAAGGTCTGGCGCGGCCTTCGCCTCCACGTCATCGGCGGCAGGGAGATGGACCTCCCCACCAGCACGTCCGAGGCAGAGGATGAGACCTACGCCTGCGACCGCAAGGAGGCAGAGCTCGAGGGGCATCGACCCCAACAGGTTGTTCACCAGGAACTGCAGGAGCAGCCCGGCCGCGTACGAGACCGCCACGAGCCGGGACAGATAGGGCCCGGCGAACGAGACCGACGCCACCCGATGCGCCGCTGCCCCGGCGATGCCGAGGACGACGAACGCCACGCAGCCGACGGCCTGGACGGCAGAGGCATCCCCGAGCAGGAAGACGACCACGAACGAGACGGCGAGGACCGCCGCGCCGACGGCCTGCGAGAGGGACCTCCGCTCGTGAAGCACACGCTCGAGCGGGGCATAGGCGACGAAGCCGACGACGCTCGCTCCCAGCACGAGACCTTGGGCCAAGACGACCGACTCCGAGCCGACCAGCCCGCCCATGACGGTGTCGAAGCAGAACTCCCCCGTGAGGAAGACGAAGAAGAACAGGGCGAGGGCGGCCACGGAGGTCGCGGCATCCCGTATCGCGCGCAGCATCCCCAGCCTCCTTACCCCAGGAGCTCTTGGACCTTCTCGACCAGCTGGGCCTGCGGCACCGTGACCTGCTCGTGCGTGGCCATGTCACGAAGGGTCGCCGTCTGGGCGGCCACCTCGTCGGGACCGAGCACCACGCAGACGCGCGCATGGTGCTTGTCGGCCTGCTTGAACTGGCTCTTGAGCGAGCGGCCCTGGTAGTCGGCCTCGCAGCGGATACCGGCCTGGCGCAGGGCGAGCGTCAGCGGGAAGACCTTCTCGCGGAGGTCTGCCTCGGTGTTCGCCACATAGACGCAGGAGGGGTCCTCACCCGCAAGGTCCACCCCAGCGTCCTCGAGCGCGAGCACGATGCGCTCGAAGCCCACGGCGAACCCGATGCCTGGGGTGGGCTTGCCGCCCTCGAGCTCCATGAGGCCGTCGTAGCGACCGCCGCCACCGATGGCACCGATGTTGGCATCACCCGCATACTCGACCTCGAAGACGGTCCGGGTGTAGTAGTCGAGGCCACGCACGAGCGTCGGGTCCTCGTCATAGGCGATGCCTGCCTCGTCGAGGTAGCGCTTGACCTGCGCATAGTGGGCCGCGCAGTCGTCGCAGAGCGAGTCGGGCAGCTTGGGTGCGCCCTCCATCACCTCGTTGCAGTGCGGGTTCTTGCAGTCGAACGCACGCAGGGGGTTGATCTGGGCGCGCTCGATGCAGTCCTCGCACATCTCGTCGGCGTGGTCGAGGATGAAGGCGCGGACCTTGTCGCGGTAGGCGGGGCGACAGGCCGCATCGCCCATCGAGTTGATCATGAGGTGGAGCTTGGAGGCATCGAGCCCGAGGCGCTTGTAGAACTCCATGAGGATGATGATGCACTCGGCGTCGGCCGCAGGGTCAGGTGCCCCGAGCCACTCCATGCCCACCTGGTGGAACTGGCGGAGGCGCCCCTTCTGCGGACGCTCGCCGCGGAACATCGGCTCGGCGTACCAGAGCTTCACCGGCGCCCCGCCCTGCGGGACGAGGTTGTTCTCCACGGCCGAGCGCACCACGCCGGCCGTCCCCTCCGGACGCAGCGCCAGACGCTGGCGAGGCTTGAGATGCGACTCCCCGCCGGCCGAGAACACGCCTTCGAGCAGCGCACCCGAGAAGACGCGGAACATCTCCTTGCGCACCACGTCGGTCGACTCGCCGATGCCATGGACGAAGGTGTCGACCTGCTCCATGGCAGGGGTCTCCATGAGGTCGAAGCCGTAGGCATCGAAGAGGTCGCGGGCCACGTCCTGCATGCGCTGCCAGGCACGCATGTACCCTCCGATAAGGTCCTCGGTACCCTGTGCCTTCTGTGCCATGAGCGGTGTCCCTTCACGTGTGGCCGCGGCGCGGCCCGATACAGCGTGGTCAAGTATAGAGCAAGGTCGCACGAGGACCGCGAGCTCGGCCCCCGCGGAGCAGTGACCTCGCGCGCGGGCTTGCTCCCAGAAGCGGAAGGACGGCGTGCCTCGCGCCTGAACCCCATCGAGGCACTACGGCACCGATTGGGTCTCCCGACATATAGGGAAAGGGGCCCGGCCATGACAGCCGAGCCCCTTCTGCGCCATCGGACGAAGCCGGCACTAGCAGATCTTGTAGATCCAGCTGTCGGGATCGGCGATCTTGCCCGACTGGATGCCCGTGAGGGTCTCGCGGAGCTTGGTCATGACCGGGCCAGGCTTCTCCATGCCGGCACCGATGACGGTGGTGTCACCGTGGTCGTCGATCTCACCCACCGGGGAGATGACGGCAGCGGTGCCGCAGAGGCCCGCCTCCACGAACTTGCCGTCCTTGACCTCCTGGAACTTGACCGGACGCTCGTCGACCTTCATGCCCAGGATGTTCTGGGCCACATAGACGAGACTGCGACGGGTGATGGAGGGCAGGATCGAGTCCGTGAAGGACTTGGGCACCACGAGCGTGCCGTCCTTGTCGACGAACAGGATGTTCGCGCCACCGGTCTCCTCCACGTAGGTATGGGTCTCGGGGTCGAGGTAGAGGTTGTCGTTGAAGCCGGCCTCGTGTGCGAGCTCGTAGGGGTACAGGCTCATCGCGTAGTTGAGGCCCGCCTTGATGTTGCCGGTGCCATGGGGCGCGGCACGGTCGTAGTCGGGGATACGGATGGCGATGGGCACGGCGCCACCCTTGAAGTAGGGGCCGACCGGCGTGACCAGGATGCGGAACTGGTAGGAGTCGGCAGGCTTGACACCGATGACCTCGCCCGTCGCGAACATGAGCGGACGCACGTAGAGCGTGGCGCCGGAGCCGAAGGGCGGCACCCAGGCGGCATTGGCCTTGACGACCTGCTTGACGGCCTCGACGAACTTGTCCTCGGGGAACTGCGGCATGACGAGGCGAGCCTCGGAGTCGGCCATGCGCTTGGCGTTGAGGTTGGGACGGAAGCAGACGATGTCACCGTTCTCGGTGGTGTAGGCCTTGAGACCCTCGAAGCACTCCTGGCAGTAGTGGAGGATGCCGGAGCACTCGGAGAGCGTGACGGTGTGGTCGGTGGTTAGACCGCCTTCCTCCCATGCGCCGTCATGGTAGTTGCAGACATAGCTGTAGTCGGTCTTCTGGTACGCGAAGGTCAGGCTACCCCAGTCCAGGTTCTTCTTCTCCATGCTGTGCTCCTCCACTGCTTGGGACACCCGCAACGACGCTGCGGGTTAGCGAAGAATTGTACCTCGCGACACAGGGGCCACGCCGTCCTGTAGCACATCGGAAACAGAAGCGGGCAGCGTACGGGCCCCATGCCGCCCATGAGCCCGTACCGCTAGAATGTCCTGGACGACCCAGCGAGACAGGAGCATCGCATGCGCATGTTCGACAACGACTATTCCGAGGGGGCGGCGCCCCAGGTGCTGCAGGCCCTCATCGCCACCAACGCCGAGCAGTGCCCGGGCTATACCGAGGGAGACCCCCACTGCGACCATGCGCGCGAGCTCATACGCGAGGCCTGCGCCGCACCTGGTGCCGACGTCGAGTTCTGCATCGGCGGCACCTCGGCCAACCTCGTCGGCGTCACGGGCATGCTCCGCGACTTCGAGGGCGTCGTCTGCACCAAGGACGCCCACATCGTGGTGCACGAGACCGGTGCCATCGCCGCCTGCGGACGGAGCGTCCTACCCACCCAGGACGCGGACGGGTTCCTCTCGCCCGCCGAGGCCGAGCGCGTCTGGCATGCCCAGACCTCGTGCGGCAGGCACATGACCCGTCCGGCCGTGGTCTACATCTCAGACACCACCGAGCTCGGCGGCGTGTGGACCCGCGCGCGCTTCGATGCCGTCTGCGACTGGGCGGACTCCCATGACCTCAAGGTCTACCTCGACGGGGCGCGCCTGGGCTGTGCCCTCACCGCCGAGAGCTCCGACCTCGACCTCACGCACATCGCGCGGCGCTGCGCCGCCTTCACCATCGGGGGGACCAAGAACGGGGCCCTCTTCGGGGAGGCCATGGTCATCAACGACCCGATGCTCAAGCGCTCCTTCCCCTACCTCGTGAAGGAGCGTGGCGGCCTCATGGCCAAGGGACGCCTGCTGGGCGTGCAGTTCGAGACCCTCATGCAGGACGGCCTCTACTGGCAGCTTGCCGAGCACTCCAACGGGTGCGCCTGCGCCCTGCGCGACGGCCTGGTGGCCGCCGGCCTCAAGCCCTACGTCGCAAGCGACTCCAACCAGCAGTTCTTCGTGGTCACCAACGAGCAGGCTGCACGTCTCTGTGAGGCCTGCAGCTGCGAGAGCTTCTTCTGGCCTGACGCCGAGCACACCGTGGTCCGCTTCACCTGCTCATGGGCGACCTCGGCAGCCGACGTGGCCGAGCTCGTCGAGTTCGCCGGGAACCTCTAGGCATGGCGGAACGCGTGACGCCCGAGGCTGCGGCCCACACCACCCATGACCCCCTCTCCCGCCCGCTCGTGGTGGCCGCGCTCGCCTGCCTGGCATGCCTGCTCTGGGGGTCGGCCGTCCCGGTGACGCGTATCGGCTTCGGGCTCTTCGGCATCGACTCGGACCAGACGGGCAACCAGCTGCTCTTCGCGGGGATCCGCTTCATGCTCTCGGGCACCTGCGTCACCATCGCATGGGCGCTTCTCGCCCGCAGGCATGGCACGCTCGCACGCCCACGTGCCCTCGACCTGCGCCATGCGGCCGTGGTGGGCCTGTTCCAGACGTTCGGCCAGTACCTGCTCTATTACGTGGGGCTCGCCCACGCCACGGGCGTCACCGGATCGCTCGTGCAGGGGCTGGGCGTGTTCGTCTCGCTCCTGGCGGCATGCCTGCTCTTCCGCATGGAACGCCTCACGGAGCGCAAGGTGCTGGGCTGCGTCGTGGGCTTCGCCGGGCTCGTGGTGGCAGACTACGGCAGCCTCTCGAACGGCATCGGCTTCACCTTCCTCGGGGAGGGGCTCATCATGCTCTCGTCCGTGGCGACGGCCCTGGCCGGCCCCTTCGTGCGGCGCTACTCCACCGAGACGGACCCCATCCTCATGTGCGGCCTGCAGTTCGTGATGGGAGGGGCGGCCCTCACGTGCATAGGGGTGGCCCTCGGCGGGAGCTTCTCGGTGAGCACGCTCCCGCAGGCGGGCACGCTCGCCTGGCTCGTGATGGTCTCGGCCGTGGCCTACGGCACCTGGAGCGTGCTGCTCGCCCACAACGACGTGAGCCATGTGACCGTCTATGGGTTCATGACGCCCGTCTTCGGGGTGCTGCTCTCGCTGCTGCTCCTGGGTGACGAGGGCAATCCCGTGACGGTCCTCACCTTCGTGGCGCTGGCACTCGTGTGCGCCGGCATCATCACGGTGAACTCCGGCAAGGAGGGGTGAGCTCCCCCGCTCGGCCTCGTTCCCTCGCGCTACCCCTGTGCCCTGCCGCGCCTTCCCGGTAGCGCCTCCACGATGGCAGGCCCCGCCTCCGAGAACGCGATGGCGCAGAAGATGAGGGCGAAGCCCGCCACGAGCCTCGGCGTCAGCGCCTCGCCGGCGAACGCCACCGAGAAGGCCACGCCGCTCGGGCTCTCGAGCGACGAGAGGAGCGCCCCTGCCGTGGGATCGACCTTGGTGAAGGCATGGTTCATGGCTGCCAGGCAGCCGAACGAGCAGACCACCGCCAGGAACGCCAGCACGCAGATGTTGCTCGCGCTCCAGACGGAGGCCGGGGGTGCCTGCTCGGTCGCGAGCGAGCAGGCGACCGAAGCCACGCCCATGACCACGAACTGCCAGAACGTGATGGCCCAGACGTCGTGCGACTGTCCCCAGCGGTTCACGGCGACCATCTGGAAGGCATAGAACACGGCGCCCACCAGGGTGAGCAGGTCGCCCAGGTTGAGGGGGAGGCCGCCGTCGAGCGCCACGAGGCCCAGGCCGCAGAGGCAGACGAAGGCCGCGATCACGTTGTGGCGCTCGGGCCTGCCGAGGTGCGCGGCCCACATGCAGAACGGCACGAGCACGCAGTAGCATCCCGTGAGGAAGGCGTTCTTGCCCGGCGTGGTGAGCGTGAGGCCGAAGGTCTGGAAGGCATAGCCCGCCCACGAGAACACACCGATGACGAGACCTGCCACGACCGTCTGCCTGTCGAGGTGCGCACGGATCCGACGCCGGAAGACCACGAGCATGATGAGGGCCGCCGAGACGAAGCGCGTCGAGAGCAGGAGGAACACCGGGAACTGGCTCACGGCGTCCTTCATCACGAAGAACGAGAACCCCCAGGTGAGCGCACAGCCGACCAGAAGGAGCTTACAGAAGGACGATGAGTCCGCGAGCCGCCTGACCTTCTCCATCAGCGCCCCGCGAGCGAGAATCCCTCGAAGGTATCGATCGACTCGTCGGCGGCGGACGTGTCCTGCACGACCGAGCCCGCCTTGACCCCGATGACATAGGCACCGGCCGCGTTGGCGGCGGCGATCCCACTCGGCGAGTCCTCGAAGACGACGGTCGCGGAGCCCATGGCCCCGAGGTTGTCCATCGACGCCAGGTAGCAGGCAGGGTCAGGCTTGCAGGCATCGACCATGTCTCCGCACACCACCGAGTCGAAGAGGTCGGCCATATGCAGGCGGTCGAGCGCGAAGAGGATGTCTGAGGCCTTCGTGGTGGAGACGAGCCCCACCGGGATGTTGGAGCGGCGGAGCGAGCGGACCAGGCGCACGACGCCAGGGATGGGAGCGAGCTCGAGGTCGCGATAGATGTCGACGCCGTCGGCATCCTCCTCGAGATAGCGCTCGTAGGTGAGGTCGGACCCGAGGGACTCGAGGAGGGCCGGGATGGAGTCCTCGCCTGCCGTGCCAGCCAGGGCCTCGACCTGCTCCGTGGTGGGATCGAGCCCGAGCCGCCGCAGGGTGGCCATGTTGCGTCTGGCGCCAAGGACCTCCGTGTCACAGATGACGCCGTCGAAGTCGAACAGGACGCACTCGATGTCCTCCGGCCTTGCCATGGGTCCTCCTTGGGTCGCATGCCGACGTGCCACAACACGCCCCAGCATACCAGCCAGGCAGCCCTGCGCTATCCTGATCGGCAGGCACACAAGGTAAGCGCGGACGAGAGGGACGAGATGGCGGAAGCTCCAGCTGGCCTGGCGGGATGGCTCATGCCCGTGGCCTGCCTCGCCCTCGCGGCGCTCCTGGTCGTGCTCGGCATCCGGCTCGTCAGGCGCCTCCGCGCCCGCAGGCTCTCACGCGAGTTCCGGACGCGCTTCGGAATGGAGCCGGGACGAGGCATCCACCTGACCCGACGTCGCGCGAAGTCACAGGGGAGCAGCTATGTCCTCGCCTTCCCCCGCTGGGCACGGGCGAACCGGGACGGCTCCCATGACGACCGCTCGAACGACAGGGGGACGCACCACGGCACCTGTCAGCTCGACCTCGACTCCTACACGCTCACCTGCACGGACCCGATCATGATGGCTGGCCTCGTCAGTGACCTGCGCCGTCGCGGTGCCGTCATCGAGCCGTGCGCACTCGAGCGCCTCAAGGCGGAACGGATGGGGCGGACCCGGACGAGACGGGGCGCCCTCGACTCGCTCGAGGACATATGCCGGGCCTATGCCGACGAGCCTGCCGGCTTCGAGCGGCTCTGCGCCGACCTGCTGCGCTCGCAGGGTCATACCTGCGAGGTCACGCCCGCATCCAACGACGGTGGCTATGACATCGTCTGCAGGCGTGGGGACGTCCTCGACATGCTCGTCGAGTGCAAGTGCTTCTCGCAGGGCACCGTGGTGGGACGTCCCCTCGTGCAGAAGCTCGTGGGAGCAGACCAGGGACCTGACGGGGCGTTGGCCCCCCACCTGCTGTTCATGACCACGTCGCGCTACAGCTCCCAGGCCCAGGCCTATGCCGCCGAGACGGGCGTCTCGCTGATAGACGGCGGGCAGCTGCTCCGCATGCTCGAGGAGCAGGGCCTCCTGGGGGGCGCGGAGACGGAAGAGGCCGCCGCGGGCACGGCTGCCGATGGCTGGCAGCTGACCCGCGACGACCTCATGAGGCACTATCCACCCGACTGGTTTGTGGGACAGGACCGCCCCTGAGCGACCCGTGGCGCTAGACCCTCGCCGCCACCGCATCCCCCATGGCGACCGTGCCCAGGATGTGGTCCTTCGGCGTGGTGGCATCCGCGATGTCGACCGTACGCCAACCGTCATCGAGCACGGCGCCCACGGCCGCCTCGACCTCGTCGGCCGCCTCGTCAAGGTCGAGGCCGTGACGCAGGAGCATCGCCACCGAGAGGATCTGGGCGAGCGGGTTGGCGATGCCCTTCCCCGCGATGTCAGGCGCGCTGCCATGGCTGGGCTCGAACAGGGGCGTGCCCTCGCCCAGGCTCGCGCTCGCAAGCATGCCGAGCGACCCCGTGAGCATGGAGGCCTCGTCCGAGAGGATGTCACCGAAGGTGTTCTCGGTCACGAGGATGTCGAACTGGCCAGGGTTGTCCACGAGCTGCATGGCACAGTTGTCCACGAGCATGTCGTTCGAGGCGACCGTGGGGTACTCGGCGGCCACGCGATGCGCGACGCTGCGCCACAGCCGGCTGCACTCGAGCACGTTGGCCTTGTCGACCGAGGTCACACGGCCATGCTCGTGCTTTGCGGCCGCCTCGTAGGCGAAGCGGACCACACGCTCGATCTCGCCCTCGGTGTACTCGCACTTGTCCGACGTGTAGACGCCCGCGGCGCCATCCAGGCCGGCACCGGGCACGTTCTCCCGACGCTCGCGCTCACCGAAGTAGAGGCCCCCCGTGAGCTCACGGACGATGAGCATGTTGACGCCGGACAGGCGCTCGGGACGGAGCGGGCTCGCGTCGGCGAGCGCGGACCAGATCTGGACCGGCCGCAGGTTGATGTGCAGTCCCAGCTGCTTCCTGATGCCCAGGAGCCCCTGCTCGGGACGGGGCGCGCCAGGTTCGGTCGTGTCCCACTTGGGGCCGCCCACCGCGGCAAGCAGGACGGCGTCGGCCGCGCGGGCCGCGTCCATCGTCGCCTCGGGCAACGCCGTGGGCCTCTCGCCTGCCGCACGCGTCGCGTCGATGGCGCAACCGCCGATGAGCTGGTCCGTGCACTCGAAGGCAATGCCGTGCTTGGCACCCACGGCTGCGAGCACCTTCTTGCCCTCGGCGATGATCTCGGGGCCGATGCCGTCGCCGGGAAGCGTGCAGATCCTGAAGGTCTTTGTCATCATGATCACCAATCTTCGAGTTTGCTTCTGACCAGAGTAGCGTATGCGGGAGCACCGATGGCTCGCCCAGGCACACCGCCCGCCCACGTTTTCGAACCGGGCCATGCCATCGCTCAGGTGACATCCCGTCGTGCCAGCGTATCGCTGCCATTGAGCGTAGACTGTTTTTGAATCTCCGTCCTAGCCACGTCATCCTCGTCTCTCTGAGGGAGCGCCCATGTCTGAGTACATCGTCGTCACCGAGAGCGGTTCGGACATCACCTGCGACTGCGCCGCCCGGGAGGGCATCGTCGTCGTCCCCATGCACGTCACGTTCGGCGATGAGAGCCGGGACGATGACGGGAGCTTCGATCCCGAGGTCATCTACGACCACTACCGCACGACCGGCGAGCTGCCCCACACCTCGGGCTGCTCGCCCCATGACTTCGAGCTCGCCTTTGACCGCATCCACACCGAGCATCCGAGCGCACAGATCATCTACCTCGCCTACTCGGCCATCACCACGGTGAGCCATGCCTCCGCGTTGGTCGCAGCCGAGGGACGTGGCTATGTCCACGCCTACGACACCAAGAGCGTCTCGTCGGGCCTGCACATGGTCGTCACCAACGTGGCCCGTTGGCTCCGCGCCAACCCTGACGTCACGATCGGCGAGGTCGATGCATTCGTGGCAGACCAGGTCGACCGCATCCGAATGGCCTTCATCCCCGGGGACCTTGATTACCTGCGCGCAGGCGGGCGCCTGTCGAACGCGGCCTTCCTGGGCGCCATGCTCCTCCGGATCAAGCCGACGGTCGAGATCGTCGATGGGCAGCTGGTCGCGACCGAGAAGCGCCGCGGCTCGATGTACAAGTGCTCGATCGACCTCACCGACCACTTCCTCGATCACGAGCCGCTCGACACCGGTCGTGTGACCTTCATCTACTCCGTCGGCGACAAGCCGGACCATCACATCCGTGCGGTGGTGGAGGGCATGGTGGGCCGTCGGGGGTTCGACGAGGTCGAGTGGGTCAAGACCGGCGCCATCATCTCGTCGCACTGCGGGCCTGGGGCCTTCGGCATCGTCGGACTCACCGCCAAGGCCTAGGCCCCAAGGGCCGTCACTCCCGTTCGCCCAGGGTACGCCTGGTGTGTGCCACGAGCCCTCCCTCATCGATGATCTCCTTGATGAAGGGTGGGAACGGCTGGGCCGAGAAGCTCTGGCCGTTCGTCTCGTCGGTGATGGTGCCGGAGTCGGCGTCCACGCTCACCTTGTCGCCGGCCTTGATGGCATCGACGGCCTCGGGGCACTCCATGATGGCGAGGCCCGTGTTGATCGAGTTGCGATAGAAGATGCGTGCGAAGCTCTTGGCGATGACGCACGAGACGCCGGCGGCCTTGAGCGCCACGGGCGCATGCTCTCGGCTCGAGCCACAGCCGAAGTTCTCCTCGGCCACGATGATGTCACCGGGCCTGACCGTGGTCGCGAACGTGGGGTCGAGGTCGCACATCGCGTGCTGTGCGAGCTCGGCCGGGTCTGACGTGTTGAGATAGCGCGCGGGGATGATGACATCGGTGTCGACGTCGCGCCCGTAGCGGAAGACCGTTCCCTCGAAGTGCATGGCAGCTCCTCTCGTGGTGGCGCCCGGAGGCGTCGCGTGGCAGTGTTAGTCGAGGTCCGTAGGCAGGGCGATGTGGCCCGCGACGGCGCTCGCCGCGGCGACGGCAGGGCCGGCCAGGTAGACCTCGCTCGTGACGTCGCCCATGCGGCCCACGAAGTTGCGGTTGGTGGTCGAGACGCACCGCTCCCCCGCCGCGAGGATCCCCATGTAACCACCCAGGCAGGGGCCGCAGGTGGGCGTCGAGAAGACGCAGTGGGCGTCCACGAAGACGTCGGCGAGTCCCTCGTCCATGCACTGCTTGAAGACGGCCTGCGTGGCCGGGATCACGATGCAGCGCACGCCATCGGCCACGGTGCGGCCGCGCAGGACGTCGGCCGCCGCACGCATGTCCTCGATGCGACCGTTGGTGCAGGAGCCGATGACGGCCTGGTCGATCCGCACGTCGCGTGACTCCGTGACAGGGCGCGTGTTGGAGGGCAGGTGCGGCCAGGCGACGGTCGGGACGATATCGGCACCATCGATCTTGATGGTACGGGCATACTCGGCGTCCGGGTCGGAGTGGTACTCGGTGTAGGGACGCTCCGTGCGGTCCTTGAGCCAGGTGCGCGCGACGTCGTCGACCTCCATGAGACCGGCCTTGCCGCCGGCCTCGATGGCCATGTTCGAGATGGTCATGCGGCCTTCCATCGACAGGTCGTGGATGGCCGAGCCGGTGAACTCCATGGCCTGGTAGAGCGCTCCGTCGACACCGATCATGCCGATGACGTAGAGGATGATGTCCTTGGCGGTCGCACCAGGGGCGAGCTCGCCGTCGATCTGGAAGCGGATGGTGGAGGGCACCTTGAACCAGGCACGGCCCGTGGCCAGCCCCACGCCGGCGTCAGTCGATCCCACGCCGGTCGAGAAGGCCCCAAGCGCCCCATAGGTACAGGTATGGGAGTCGGCACCGATCATGAGGTCGCCAGGGCCCACCACGCCCTTCTCGGGGAGGAGCGCATGCTCGATGCCGGCACAGCCCGTCTCGTAGTAGTGGGTGATGTGATGGGCATGGGCGAACTCGCGCATGGTCTTGGTCTGCTCGGCGCTCTTGATGTCCTTGTTGGGGGCATAGTGATCAGGCACGAGGCACACGCGGTCGCGGTCGAACACCTCCGTCGCACCGAGCTCGTCGAACACCTTGATGGCGATGGGTGCCGTGATGTCGTTGGCGAGCACGAGGTCGAGGTCGCACTCGATGAGCTGGCCAGGGCGCACCTCATCGAGCCCGGCATGGGCCGCCAGTATCTTCTCTGCCATTGTCATAGGACGTGCCATGTGGTTCTCCTCTCATCCTTCTGCGTCAGCAAGGGTCGGCATGCGAGGCCTTCGCTCGGGACCTCGCAGACCGACCCCATCGCCTGCCGGGTCATAGGACAGCCAGCGGGCTACGGTTGCTTCGGTAACGACCAGCGACTACTCCGCGCCCGTCTCGCGCTCTGACGTGAGCAGGCGGTTGAGGGCGTTGAGGTAGGCCTTGGCCGAGCTCACGATGATGTCGCCGTCGCTCCCGCGACCGGTGAAGACCTCGCCCCCCGCAGCCGTCACGCGGATGGTGACCTCGCCCAGGGCGTCGATGCCACGCGTCACGGCCTTGACCGAGAACTCGGTGAGGTCGTTCGAGACGCCCACGATCTTGTTGACGGCCTTGTAGACGGCGTCGACCGGGCCGGTGCCATAGGCGCAGTCGGTGGTGGTGTTGCCGTCCTCGTCGGTGAGCGTGATGGTCGCCGTGGGCGTGAGCGGGAAGCCACAGCTGATCTGCACCGCGTCGAGGCTCCAGATGGCCTTGGTCGACCGGTCGCGCTCGTGGATGATCGACTCGAGGTCCTCGTCGTAGACCTCCTTCTTCTTGTCGGCCACCTCCAGGAAGGCCTGGTAGATCTTGTCGAACTCCTCGTCGGCGAAGGTGTAGCCGAGCTCGGCGTAGCGGTGGCGCAGCGCGGCATGGCCGGAACGGGCCGAGAGGATGATCTGCGAGCCACCGGCGCCGACGTCGGCCGGGTCGATGATCTCGTAGGTGTCGCGCGCCTTCAGGACGCCGTCCTGGTGGATGCCCGAGGAGTGGGCGAAGGCGTTCGCGCCCACGATGGCCTTGTTGGGCTGCACGTTGATGCCCGTGATGGAGCTCACGAGCTTGGAGGCGTGGCAGAGCTCCTGGGTGACCACGTCCGTGTGGGCGTCGAGGTCGTCGCCATGCATGCGGATGGCCATGACGACCTCCTCCATGGCGGTGTTGCCGGCACGCTCGCCCAGGCCGTTGATGGTGCACTCGATCTGCGTGGCCCCCTTGGCCACGGCATCGAGCGCCAGCGCCGTCGCCATGCCGAGGTCGTTGTGGGTGTGGACGGCGATGGTCACGTCCTCGATGCCGTCCACGCGCTCGCGCAGGTCCTCGATCCGGGCACCGAACTGCCACGGCATGGAATAGCCCGTGGTGTCGGGGATGTTGACCACGGTGGCACCGGCCTTGACGGCCGCCTGGATCACGCGGACGAGGAAGTCCTCGTCGGACCTGCCAGCGTCCTCGGCATAGAACTCGACGTCATCGACGTAGTTGCGGGCGTACTTCACGCAGTGGATGGCCCGCTCGACGCACTCGTCCTCAGAGATCTTGAGCTTCTCCTTGAGGTGGGTGGGGCTCACGCCCAGTCCGGTGTGGATGCGCGGGCGCTTGGCGGTCTTGAGCGCCTCGGCCGCGACGTCGATGTCCTTGTCGACCGCGCGGGTGAGACCGCAGACGACGCAGTCATCCCCTGCGATGCGACCGATCTCGCTCACGCTCTTGAAGTCGCCAGGGCTCGAGATGGGGAACCCGGCCTCGATCACGTCGACCTTCATGCGCACGAGCTGCCGCGCGATGATGAGCTTCTCCTCGGTGTTCATGCTGGCACCGGGGGACTGCTCCCCGTCACGAAGCGTGGTGTCGAAGATGGCGATCTTGCGGGTCATGGCTTCCTCCTGCTCTAAGACCTGTCAAGGCCTTGACGGGGAACCGTATGGCTCGCGTGATGCAGGGGAAGGAGACGGTGACGCACGCGAGGCAAGGGTTCCAAGATGGGAACGCGGACGCGTGCGAGAGACGAGGTGTCCTAGCGCGCGCCCTTGGTAAGGAGCGTGGCAAGCGATAGGAGCGCTAGGCAACGGGTGGCCGGGGCGGGCTGGATCATGTGTGCCGCCTCCTGCATGGGCATGCCTCTCGTCGATGCGCAGGGCCCAGAGCCCCGCGGTTGCGAGAAGGATAGCACGATTCGTGCCCCATCACACCTCCGGGGACAGGATTCCCCTCTTTATGAGGACGCGCACCAGCGCCTCCACATACTCGGGATCGAACTGGGTGCCGGAGCAACGCCTGAGCTCGACGACGGCTGCCTCGGGAGAGATGCCCTTGTGATAGGGACGGCTCGTCACCATGGCGTCATAGGCGTCGGCCACGGCGATGACCTTGGCTGCAGGCTCGATCTGGTCTCCCGTCAACCCGTCAGGGTACCCGGTCCCATCGACGTGCTCGTGATGCTGCCTCAGGATTGATGCCACCCGGTCGCCGAGCACCGGCTTGGCTATCTGCTCGGACCAGACGCTGTGGTCCTTCATGATCTTGTACTCCTCGTCGGTGAGACGCCCCGGCTTGGTGAGGATCTCTATCGGGACGAGCTCCTTGCCGATGTCATGGAAGCGGGCAGCGAACTGGAGCATCGAGACCTCGTCCTCGGGAAAGTCCGTCTCGTGGGCGACCGCCCCCACGAGGGCCCTCACCCGCTCGCAGTGCGCCAGGGTGTCACCGTCGCGCTCCTGGAGGTCCTCGAGCGGCGGCATGAGCGAGCTCGTCCAAGCGACGTCGTCCTCGTAGGTCGAGCCCGTCGAGACGCAGAAGAGCTCCGATGCCTCGCTCGCGAGATAGACGACATCCGCCCTGAGGTCCGACAGCGTGAATACGTCACCGGGCAGCAAGACGATGTCAGGCTCACCCTTGGGACTCAGGACGAGCCTGCCCGAAAGGAGGTAGTACTCCTCGAAGTCTCCCGTGTCGACCGGCCTGAACACCCCGCAGGCGTTCTCATCGAACTGGAAGACGAGCGTGTCGGTGTTGCGATCGCTGCAGACGCGCACGACGCGGGCATGCGAGAAGTCCTGGACGTAGCGGCCCTCGTACCCCTCATGATGATAGACGGAGATGCCCTCCATGGGCCCGCTCCTCGCCTCTGCCTGCACCCCCACGGATAAGACTGATGAGGTTCTTACCCCCAAGCCAGCGAAGGAGCCGGAACAGCTCAGACTGCGTCGCGAGCGGTCCGGTTATCCCGCCGAGCGACTAGCGGGTCGGCGCGGCAGGACCGTCCTTGGTGGCCTCGTTGCCCGTGACGATGGCACGCGTGATCTCGTCGTTGAGCTGGTTGAAGCCTCCGGGGGTCGATGCGGGGAGCACGACCGTCTTGGCATTGCCCGACTCGGAGAGGCTCCTCATGACGTCGAGGTACTGGTTGAACATGACGATCTGGTTGACGTCCTCGATGTCCATGCCCACGGCCTGCAGGCTCTTGATCTGGTCGACGATGCCGTCGGCGATCTCACGACGGTAGTTTGCCTGTCCCTCGCCCTGGAGGCGCGTCTTCTCGGCGTCGGCCGTGGCCTGGGTCACGATCTCGATGCGCTTGGCCTCGGCACGCTCGCGGGTGGCCTCCTTCTCGCGCTGGGCGGCGTTGATGGAGTCCATGGCCTTCTTGACCGAGGGGGAGGGGTCGATGGACGTGATCAGGGTCTTGATCACGTCGAAGCCGAACCGCTTCATCTCGGTGCCGACGGTCTCCTGCACGTCGAGGGCGACGTCGTCCTTCTTGGCGAAGGCGTCGTCGAGCGTGAGCTTGGGGATGGCCGAGCGCAGGGCGTCCTCCATGTAGGACTGGAGCTGGAGGGCCGGGTCCGCGAGCTGGTAGTAGGCCGTGGGGACGTTGGTCTCGTCCACGCGGTACTGGGCGGAGGCGACGACGTTCACGAAGACGTTGTCGAGCGTCTTGGTCTCGAGGCTGACGTCGAGCTGCTCGATGCGCAGGCTCATCCTGGCCGCGATGCGGTCGATGAAGGGGGCCTTCACATGGAACCCTGCCGTCACGTACTTGTCGTACTTGCCCAGGCGCTCGATGACGAACGCCTTCTGCTGGGGCACGATGTAGAACGATCCCGTCACGACCATGACGATGAGGACGAGGATGACGAGGAATGTGATCACGATGACCTCCTGGGGCTCACACACTACCAACGGAACACACACTTGGTGCTACCTCACGCGTGGACCGTAGAGAACGTCAAGCAACACGACCTGGTTGCCATCATAGCGATAGATGATGACGAACGGACTGACCACGAGCTTCCTGATGTCCTCACCAAACCGCTCGATTACCGTCTCGCGAATCAGGCGGGAGCCCATCTCAGGAAAGACCGAAAGCCCATGGACCGACTCGAGTAGCCTCTCAAGGATTCGATCTGATGACACATCTGCCATGGCCCGTACGAACTCGTTCGTATATATGAGGGGAGTATCAGGCATGGCAAGCCTGTTGCGCTCGCCCTGCCCTCAGCTCCTTGATACGGCTCTCTCCCTCTTCCATCGAATAGACCCGACCAGCCTCCACATCCGCGAGACCGCGTGCGATGCCCTCGTTCACGCGTTCCTCGAAGGCAAGCTGCTCGGCCTTCCGCTGGACATACTCGTCCAGCACCTCCTCGGAGCACAGCACGTAGGCACCATGCCCGTTCTCCGTGATGCGAACGAGGCCTTTCCTGGCCTCCTCACGCACGGCAGCAGAGTCCTTCGAGAGGGCGCTCACCGGAAAGATGGCCTCCATGTCACTCCCTCCATCTGCGTTACGTTGGCATGGATGATACTACCATGTTCAGTATATCTTCGGAACATCTGAGGAACATATTCTGATTATTCGGCGTCAGTCTTATACCAACCCGAGCCTGGCGCAGGCGTTCCAGATGCCGTCATCGTCGACCGACGTGGTGACGAGGTCGGCCGCGGCCTTGGCACCCGGGGTCCCGTTGGCCATGGCCACCCCACAGCCCACGGCCGCCAGCATCGAGGCGTCATTGTCGCCGTCGCCGAAGGCCACGGCCTCGTCGAGCGTGAGGCCCATGCGCGCGAGCGTGGCCTTGACGCCCTCGGGCTTGCCACCCGTGGCGGGGATGACGTCGCAGAAGACGTCGCACCAGCGTGTGGTGGCCACGCCCTCGACGGCCTCGGTGATGAGGTGATCCCGCGACGGGTCCTGGAAGGCACAGAACTGGTAGACGTCGTGCGTGAGGCCGCGGCGGACGTCGCCCACGGTGTAGGTGAGGTTGGCGTTGCTCCCCGCCTCGAGCACGCGCGGCGAGAGGGCGCTCACGTAGGAGCAGGTCTCCTCCATCACGAGGATGTCGTAGCGACCCTCCTCGCACTGGCCGATGATGCCGGCCACGGCAGCGGGGGCGATCGGGTTCTTGAGATAGATGCCATCAGCGTCGAAGCAGAGCTGCCCCGAGAGGAGCACGTAGGCATCGAAGCCGTCCTCGACGCACGGTTGGAGCTGGTAGCGGGGACGGCCCGAGGCGACGCAGCACCTGATGCCCTTCTCGCGCAGGCACGCCAGGGCGTTCCTGGTGGACTGTGACATCCGGTGCGTCCTGGTGCTCACCATGGTGCCGTCGATGTCGAAGAAGGCGGCCCGTATCCGAGATGGCATCGCGCTACATCCCTGCCCGTCCGATGGCGGCCACGGCCTCACGGATCCTCTCGGGAGGTAGCACGAGGGCGAAGCGCACGTAGCCCTCGCCGTGGGGGCCGAAGCTCGCCCCGGGGGTCACGATGACGCCGGCACGCTCCATGAGGCGCAGGCAGAACTCCATGGAGTCCCCGCCGCCGGGGATGTGCGCCCAGACGAAGAGGGTGCCGTGCGCGTTGGGGCGCTCCCAGCCGATGGCCTCGAGGCCGTCGCATAGCGCGTCACGTCGGTCCTGGTAGGCCAGGCGCTGGGTCTCCACCTGCTCGAGCGGGCCGGTGAGCGCGGCGATGGCGGCATGCTGGATGGGATAGAACATGCCGAAGTCGATCTGGCTCCTGAGCTTGCGTAGGGCCGCGACCACGTCGGGGCGTCCCACCAGGAAGCTGATGCGGGCACCCGTCACGTTGAACGACTTCGAGAGGCTGAAGAACTCCACGCCCACATCGGCTGCCCCCGGATTGTTGAGGAAGCTCCTGCCGGCCACGCCGTCAAAGACGATGTCGGAGTAGGCGTTGTCATGGATGATGAGGATGTCGTGCTGACGCGCGAAGGCGATGACCTGCTCGTAGACCTCAGGCGTGCCCACCGAGCCCACCGGGTTCGCCGGGAGCGACACCACCATGTACTTGGCACGGTCGGCGACGGCAGGGTCGATGCCTGCCACATATGGCAGGAAGTCGTGCTCGGCCACGAGCGGATAGTACTCGAGCCTGGCCCCGCCGAGGAGGCTGCCCGCCTGGAACACCGGGTAGCACGGGTCGGGGATGAGCACGGTGTCACCCTCGTCGAGGAGCGCCATCCCGAGGTGCCCCATCCCCTCCTGCGTGCCGTTGACCGAGCAGACCATGTCGGGCGTGATGGAGACGCCGAAGCGGCGCTGGTAGTAGGAGCAGACGGCCTCGAGCATCTCGGGGAGGTCATGCAGGCTGTACTTCCAGTCCTCGGGGTGCTGGGCACTCTGCACGAGGGCGTCGACCACGTGCGCCGGGGGAGCGAAGTCGGGCGTGCCCACCGAGAGGTCGTAGATGGTCCTGCCCTGGGCCTCGAGGTCGAGGCGCTTTGCCTGCAGGGACGAGAAGACCTCGTCGCCGAAGAGGTCGAGGCGATGTGAGAGCTGCATGGGATGCCTTTCGAGAAGGACGTGAGAGACCTGGGTCGATGGTTCCACGATACCCCAATGCCACGGGAGAGCCGCGGCACGAGGTGGGATGGGCCGCGCGGAGGCGAGGCGACCGCCCATGTCTCCCGCCCCTGCGACCCCCCAGGGTCCCTCTCGGTAGAGGAAAGACAGCCTCCCGACACATCTTTCCCGCCCGGTCGTGGCAGACTAGACGCATTGTGGCCCGACGAATCGAGGACGTAGAGATGACACGCACCTTCAAGACCATGCCCCACCGTCGCACGAGGCTCGCCCTTACCCTCAGCTGCCTGCTGGCGCTCGTCATAGGCATGGTCGGCCTCTCGGCCTGTGGTGATGACACGTCGACCACCACGAGCACCGATGCCCCCGACTACCTGAGCCTTGCCAAGGACGCCTGCAGCTGGTCCAAGCTCGAGGAGCAGGGCCTGGTCATCAAGTACACCACGGCCGAGGCCACGAGCGGCTCGGCCTTCCAGACGCTGGGACTCGACTACGTGCTCGAGGGCAGCACCGGCGGTCGCAAGTTCACCCTGCTCCATGGCTATGACCAGCAGTACCAGTGCGAGTCTGAGTACCTGCGCTACAACGGCAGCTGGTACTCGCAGTTCGCGGGCTTCACGGCCACGCGCTTCATGATGTCGTCCGACCTCTGGTCGAGCAGCATCACCTATCCCAACCCGTCCATGTTCGACAGCTTCAGCCCCAAGCTCGTGAGCGACGTCAAGAATGATGACGGCACCTACTCGCTCGTCTACCAGATCACGCCCAAGAACGATGACGACGTCTGGGGCGATACCTTCTCGAGCTACCTCTCGAGCGGCGTGAGGCACCTCTACTGGGGGCTCACCCTCGACTCCAGCTATCGCCCGACCTCCGAGACGCTCGCCACCGACGCCGGCCTCACCGACACGGTGTGGGAGCCGCTCACCTACGAGTACGTCAACGCGTCCGACTACGACCTCACGTCGCTGTTCACCTTCGCCGACGCCTACGAGCAGTCCGACATGATCAAGGTCACGGTCGTCGACGCGGTCACCGGCGACGAGATCCAGACCATGGAGGTACAGCGCAACACGCCCGTCTATGTCGAGGTGCCCGACGGCGTGTCGATCTACACGGACGCGGCGTGCACGCAGGACTACAACCAGACCATGCTCGAGAACTGGCGCACGCTCGGCACCGAGCTCACACAACCGGCCGACCTCACGCTCTACGAGAAGTCGGACAGCATCGCGCTGACGACCACGGACGCAGGGACCCCCGTGACGACGGCAGCGACCACCGACGAGACCGCCACGGGCGCGGCGTCCGGCTCGACCGACGCTGACGCCGCCACGACCGCCGGTGCCTCGTCAGTGCCTCTGGCGGCAACCACCGCAACGTCATAGGCACGCCCACACCCGACCGCGCAGAACGCCTGCTCACCTGTTGAGCAGGCGTTCTGCGTTTCGGGCGACGACCTGCGCCATGGGCTCGTCGCGGATGCGCCCCACGAGCTCGAGGGCATGGGCGAGGGACCCCTGCTGGCGTTCGGGCGAGCAGGGCCTGTCGGGCGCCTCAGGGAGGTCCGTCTCGAGCAGGATGGCCTCGGCAGGCAGGTCATGCACATAGGCCCGGCCCTTCCGCGTCGCGAGCATGCGCTCCCCCACCGAGAAGGAGCAACCCAGGCGCACCGCACGTGCGAGCTCGTCCGACGTCCCCGAGAACCAGTGCAGCACGCAGCGGCAGCTGGCAGCCACGCCCGTGGCCTCGAGCACGTCGAGCACCTCGCCCGCGGCATGCACGGAGTGGATCGAGACCACGGGACGCCTCCCGGCCGCCTCGACCGCATCCATCGCGCGCTCGAGGGCCGCACGTTGCACATCATGGGTCGCGACATGCGCACACCCCAGGTCGAGCCCCACCTCACCGACGAGGTCGGCCCCGCCCACGAGCTCGCAGAACCGGCCGAGGGGGACCTCCGGGTCCGCCGCTTCGGAGACGTCCCACGGATGCAGGCCCAGGCCCACGACTACGTTGGTCGATCCTGCCAGCTGGGCATGCGCGGCCTCGTAGCCTGCCGGGCCCACCGTGCACGAGAGCGCGGAGACCCCAAGGGACCCGAGGGCCCTGGCATGCGCCGCCGGGTCCGGCACGAAGTCGAGATGGCAGTGGGCATCGAGCAGGTGCGGGGCCGCAGGCTCGCCGTCAGCGGCCATCGCGTGCCCGCTCGTCATCGATCCCCGTGAGATGCCTGATGACGTCACCTGCCAGCATCTGTCCCATGATCGGCGGCATGAACGAGGCCGTGCCCAGCGTGGCCCCGCGTCGCTCCTGCCCCGCCGGGGCGTCCGCGTCATCGGGTGCCGCCGCACTCGCACGCGCGTCGACCTCGAGCGGTCGCTCGGGCGAGAAGAGCACGCGCAGGTGGCGTATCCCCTGCTTGCGTGCGCGCTTGCGCACCGCGTGGCAGAGCGGGTCCACGCGCGTGTCGTAGATGTCAGCGAAGCGCAGACGCTCGGGATGGACCTTGTTGGCCGCCCCCATCGAGCTCACGAGCGGGACTCCCATGCGTTCGCAGAGCTCGGCCATGACCAGCTTGGTGGCCACGGTGTCGAGGGCGTCGACCACATAGTCGAGGCCGCCCTGGTCCTGCCGGCACCTCTCGAGGAGGGCCTCGGCGTTCTCGGGAAGCACCCTCATGTCATAGGTCGTGACCTGTGCGGCCGGATCGATGTCGAGCACCATGTCGCGCATGACCTCGACCTTGCGCCTGCCCACCGTCGAGGTGAAGGCGATGGCCTGACGGTTCACGTTCGAGGCCGACACCTCGTCGGAGTCCACGAGGGCGAGCGAGCCCACACCGCCGCGAGCGAGGGCCTCGGCACAGCTCGACCCCACACCGCCCAGGCCGAGCACCAGCACGCGGGCATGGGCGAGCCGCGCCAGCCCCTCCCGGGAGAAGAGCAGCTCGAGCCGTGCGGAAGCCTCCCCCTCCATGGGCCTCAGGCCGCCCGTTCTTCTCGCCAGACCAGCAGGCCGACGAGAGCGCTCACCACGGGGAGCACGAACGAGCCCGCGAGGTTGGAGGGGTCGAGGGTCGCAGAGCCCAGCCAGAGGTCGATCGCGAACGAGGCGACGGAGACGGCGAGCGAGATGAGCGCCATCACGAGGTACGGCGTGACCACCATCCGGCCGCGCGCGGCGCGGATGCCGAAGATGCCGCAGAGCAGGTCGAAGAACCCCGATGCCAGCAGGAAGGCGGCCACCACCAGGAGCAGGTCGGGACCCGAGAGCCCGCCTGCGAAGAGGCCGAGGGACGTGTTGGCCATGCTCTGCTGGAAGCCCTCGGCAAGCGAGCTCGAGCCTGTCATGAGCGCCGACGCAAGGCCGAGCAGGACGTAGAGGACCGCCATGAGGACCATCAGGACGGAGCAGATGACGAGCACCGCCTTCTTCCATCCATGGGGCGCGTAGGTCGTGTCCATGTGGGTCTCCTTTTCTGCCGCAGGGGTGCGGACGAGGGTCGCGACGACTAGAAGTTCGTGATGTACAGGAACTGCAGCATCGCATAGAACACGTAGACGACGACCGCGATGATGTTCATGGCGTCCTTGGGTACCCGATCGATCCAGCGTGCGATGAAGGGATAGATCACCCATGTGATGATGGTCGAGACCACGCCGAAGAGCGCGCCGTTCTGCAGGCAGATCTGCCCCATGAAGTTGAAGGGCAGAGGCGTGTAGTCCCAGAGCTGGAGCGTCGGGTTGGTGGCAAGGCCGAAGACGAGCTCGACGAGCGAGCAGACGATGCCGTTGATCACGAAGCTCAGGACGATCGGGAGCACGGGCACATGGACGTGCGCCTGGAGCCAGTTCTTGATGGGATAGAGCAGCAGCACGCACATGGCGAAGCCCATGCCCTCCGTGGGGAACGGGTAGAGCCAGTCACGCCAGAGGGAGGTGTCGGCCGGGTTGACGTCACCCGGCACGAGGCCGTTGAGGATGGCCACGCCGAAGGCGGCCTCCATCCAGTGGCCTACCACCGCGAAGATGCAGTAGAACATGACCAGGTCACGCCAGAAGCGGAGCTCGTTGGGCTTCGGGATGGCCGTGTCGTGCGTGGGAGCGAGCGAGAGGGGCTCCACGAGCACGGCCTTGACGCGACGCGAGGTGAGCATGTAGAGGATGACGAGCCCGTTTATCACCCAGGCGGGCCATTGCGCCATGACGTCCCCGCCGGAGACGGCCGCGAGCGCCACGTCCGTCGCTATGGCGAAGAGGTTCAGGAAGACGAAGTAGGGCCTCGCCGCCCGCATGCGCTGCATGATGAGCCAGACGCCCACGCCGTTGAGGACGACGGTCACCGCCCCCACGAGGGTGTTGAGGTCATAGACCATGACATCGCGCGAGACCATCCCCAGGTAGACCAGGGTCGTCACCACGTTGAAGATGCAGCCTATCTCGACAAGCCGTAGGAATCCGAGCTTGTGGCCGTTCGAGAAGTCCTTCTTGGACGTGCTCATGTGGTGTGGGCGCTCTTCCGCGCCAAGCTCAGCTTCCATGGGCCCCTCCTCGCGTCTCGGGTCTTTCGCCCCAGTCTAGCGTGTGCCTGGGCGTCCGAAGGGATGAAGTCGCCCAACGTCGTAAGCAGGACGGCGGAGGCCGTGGCACAATCACATCAGTACAAAACGGGGGCGCGGCCATCCGCGCACGGCACACAAAGGACTCCACATGCCTGAGGCAATCCGCAAGGTCAACGTCATAGGCCATCTCCATCCCGACACCGACAGCATCTGCTCGGCGATCTCCTATGCCTACCTCAAGAACCAGATCGGTCCCAAGGTCTACGAGGCGAGGCGTGCCGGCACCATCAGCCGTGAGACCGCCTTCGTGCTCAAGCACTTCGGCTTCGAGGAGCCTGAGCTCATCACGAGCGTGACCCCGCAGATCAAGGACATCGACATCAACCACCAGGAGGGCATCGCCCCCGAGACGAGCCTGTTCGCCGCCTGGCTGCTCATGGGCGAGGCCCACGTGGACACCCTCTGCATCACCGACAAGGACGACGACCTCCAGGGCCTCATCGCGCTCAAGGACATCGCGACGGCGAACCTGGACATCTTCGACACGAGCATGCTCTCGGTCGCACACACCATGGTGGGCAACATCGCCAAGACCCTCGACGGCCAGATTCTCGTGGGCGACGCGGCCGACACCATCGACCAGGGCAACCTCTGCGTCGGGACCACCCCCGAGATGATGGACGGCGTCATCAGCCCCGGCGACATCGTCCTCGTCACCAACCGCTACGAGTGCCAGCAGTTCGCCGTCGAATGCGGTGCCTCCTGCCTCGTGATCTGCTGTGGCGCCGACGTCTCCGAGAAGGTCCGCGACGCCGCCGAGCGTGCGCACTGCACCATCATCACCACGCCCTATGACACCTACGCCACCGCCCGCCTCATCTGCATGTCCTGCCCCGTCCGCGCGCGCATGCTCACCGACGACATCCTGAAGTTCAGCGTCAACACCGCCGTCGACGACGCGCAGAAGGTCATGGCACAGTCCAAGCACCGCTACTTCCCCGTCATCGACGAGGAGGGCCACTATGTCGGCATGGTGAGCACGCCCAACCTGCTCACGATCAAGCGCAAGCACGTCATCCTCGTCGACCACAACGAGCGCTCCCAGGCAGTCGAGGGCCTCGAGCAGGCCGAGATCATGGAGATCATCGACCACCACCGCATCGGGACCATCGAGACGAGCGGCCCGGTCATGTTCCGCAACATGCCCGTGGGATGCACCTGCACCATCATCTACTCGATCTTCCAGGAGAACGACGTCGAGATCCCCGCGAACATCGCCGGCCTCATGCTCTCGGCGATCCTCTCCGACACCCTCATGTTCCGCTCGCCCACCTGCACGATCGTCGACGAGCGCGCCGCGCACGCCCTCGCCGGGATCTGCGGCGAGGACATCGAGGCCTACGCCGACGCCATGTTCGAGGCCGGCGCCGACCTCACGGGACGCACCGCCGAGGAGGTCTTCCACTCGGACTTCAAGGTCTTCAGCCGTGGCCAGGCCCGCTTCGGCGTGGGCCAGAGCAGCTTCATGACCGAGAAGAGCCGCAAGGCCGCCGAGGCCCTCGTCGCCCCTTACCTCCCCGAGGCCGCGGCCGACGAGGAGCTCCCGATGGTCTTCTACATGTTCACCGACGTGAAGTCCCAGACCACCGAGTTCGTCTCGTGGGGCGAGGGCGCATCCGACGTCGTCGACAAGGCCTTCGACGTCACCTCCACCGACGGCATGGCCGTGCTTCCGGGCGTCGTCTCCCGCAAGAAGCAGGTCATCCCCAACCTCATGGCCGCCATGCAGGAGATCAAGGAGTAACGACGCGAGCCCGGCGGGGGCTCCGGACGTGACGTGTTCCTCTCGCCAGACGTGTGGCACACGTGGCCCCTGTTACACAGGTGGCCTCATTCGCAGGATTCCTGCCGAACAGGGGCACTTGTGTAACAGAAGCCTGCCGAACCCACGGACTTGTGTGACACCCTGGCGAGGGAGCATCCCGCCCGTCAGGTCCCACGACGGGTTCCAGCCGACCGCATGACGAGGGAGCGACCGTGAAGGACGTCTACACCATCGGCGAGAGGGGCCTCCGGCACGGCGGCGACATCGGCGCCGGGTCGCTCGTGCTCCTCGTCGACCCCACCTCCGCAGAGATCGACTCGGTCGTCGAGGCATGCGGCAGGCTCGGCACGTGCGAGCTCGACCGCGGCGACCTCCTGTTCGCCCTCGATGACGAGGAGCCCTCGCGCCTCGAGTCAGAGGACGGTTACACGATGCTCGTGCTCGATGCGCCCGTCCGCGAGCCGAGGGGCAAGACGAGCAGCTACCAGACCTACCCTGTGGGCATCTTCGTCACGGCCGGCGGCGTCACCATCGTGGTCTCGCTCGTCGACGTGCGCACCTTCAGGCGCGAGACCCGGGAGCGGGCCCTCGTGAGCCCGGCTGGCAAGCCCCACTACGTCTACGAGCTGCTCATGGCCATCGCCCTGAGCTACCAGGGGTTCCTGCGCGAGATCGAGAAGACCCGCAAGTCGCTCGTCGACGGCCTCGACAGCCGCGCGAGCAACGACGACCTCATGCTGCTCCACGGCCTCGAGACCGACATCGTCTACTTCGAGACCTCGCTCACGGGCAACCGCGCCGTGCTCGACCGCGCCGCCAGGAGCCGGCTCGCGGCCGACGACGAGGACCGCGACCTCTTTGCCGACGTGAACGTCGAGGTGAAGGAGGCCGCCGAGATGGCCCACATCTACCAGCAGCTGGTCGCCGGCACGCGGGACCTGTTCACCAACGTGATGAACAACGACCTCTCTGTCACGATGAAGGTCCTCACGAGCCTCACGGTGATCATGGCCGTGCCCACCATCGTGAGCGGCTTCTATGGGATGAACGTCGACGGGACGTGGATGCCGCTCTCGTCCACGCCGCACGGGTTCATCATCGTCTGCATCATCACGGCCGCGATCTGCGCCCTCTGCGCACTGCTGCTGCATCGCAAGAACATGCTGTAGCGCAGCGCCTCCTGGTGAGCGAGGCAGGCAGCTAGACCCTGGCGACGGCCTTGATCTCGACCTTGGCACCCTTGGGGATGGCCGCGACCTGGAAGCAGGCGCGCGCGGGATACGGCTCCGAGAAGAACTCCGCGTAGACGTCGTTCATGGCCGAGAACTCCGAGATGTCGGCCATGACGACGGTGGTCTCGACCACATCGCCCATGGACGCGCCGGCGGCAGCGAGGATCTCACGGATGTTGGTGAGGCTCTGACGGGTCTGCGACGCGATGTCGGGGCCGGCGAACTCTCCGGTGGCGGGGTCGATGGGGATCTGGCCCGAGACGTTGATGGTGGCACCGGCGGACTTGATGCCCTGCGAGTAGGGACCGAGGGCGGCGGGTGCTTGAGGCGTGGCGATGGCGGTGGCGGACATGGCAGCTCCTTGGGATGAGGGCGCTCGGGTGGGGCGCGGTTGGTCCTATCCTAGCGAGTTCGCGGGCAGACGTGGGGACGGCGCCAGATGCACGCACGCATCCCCTGACGTCTCACTGCCCGTGGCTGCCCCTCCCCCGCAGCGTCCGCACGCCCATGGCCACGAGCAGCGCCGCCGCCCCCACCAGGGCGATGGCCCCTCCCGGCCGCACGCCCAGGCCATAGGAGGCCACGATTCCCACCAGGCACGACGCAAGCGAGATGCCCACACTCGCGCCGAGGCAGGCCCGATACCCACGCGCCACCTGCAGCGCCGCCGCCACGGGGACCACCAGCATCGAGGACACCACGAGCGAGCCGATGGTCCGGGACGAGATGGACACGACCACGCCCACGACGACGGCGAACGCGACATCGACCAGACGCGTCCGCACCCCGCAGGTCCGCGCCAGGCCCTCGTCGATCGACACCACGAACAGGGCACGGCGCAGCACGAACAGGACCACCAGGGTGGCGATGCCCAGCACGATGACCAGCGCCAGCTCGGCATCGCTCACCGACACGAGGCTCCCGAACAGGTAGTCGTCAAGCGAGCGGGTGTTACCCGCGAACGACGAGAGGATGCCGGCGAGCCCTGCCCCCGTGGCCGCGACCACGGCGATGGCGACGTCGGCATAGTGTGGCATCCTCCGCCGCACCCCCTCGATCGAGAGCGCCGCGATGACACAGGCGACAAGCGCCCCCACCACGGGGTCCACGCCAGCGACGAGCCCCGCCGCCACGCCGGCGAGCGAGCAGTGCGAGAGCGCGTCACCCGTCATGGACGTACGCCGCAGCACGAGCGTCGACCCCACGAGCGGCAGCACCACGGCCAGCACGACGCCGCAGGCGATCGCCCTCCTCATGAAGGCATAGGCCAGCATCAGGCGACCCCCTCGGTTATGGCGGAGCGCGTCAGGTGCAGGATGCGCCCGCCCGTCCCCGCCGCGTTCGCGAGGTCGTGCGTCACCACGAGCGCCGCCAGGCCATCATCGCGGCAGAGGTCCGCCACCAACGAGAAGAACGCCTCGGTCGCAGACGCGTCGAGCGCCGAGGTGGGCTCGTCGAGCACGAGCAGGTCAGGAGCGCCCACGAGGGCCCGGGCCAGCATGGCCCGCTGGCGCTGCCCTCCCGAGAGCTCCGAGACCGGACGGTCTGCGAGCTCGGCCACGCCGCAGCGCGCGCAGGCCGCGAGCACCTGCGAGCGGGCATCCGCGCCCAGCCTGCCGAAGGCCCCTGCCTCGGCGAAGAGGCCCGTCCGCACGACCTCGGCCACCGTGGCGGGGAACGACGCGAGCCCCTCGAGGTCGCCCTGGGCGAGATAGCCCACGCGTCGCCAGTCGGCGAAGCGCCGCGCGTCGGTCCCCATGAGACGTGCCTCGCCCGCCGTAGGAGAGAGCTGCCCCAGCACGAGCCCTACGAGCGTGGACTTGCCGGCACCGTTGTCACCCTCGACGAGGCAGAGCTCGCCCGGGAGGACGCAC
Source organism: Atopobiaceae bacterium (assembly GCA_022483015.1). NCBI lineage: Bacteria > Bacillati > Actinomycetota > Coriobacteriia > Coriobacteriales > Atopobiaceae > Atopobiaceae bacterium. The sequence goes on from JAKVOB010000001.1 coordinate 147,525, forward strand.
GCGTCCCACGGGCCGAAGCCCTCCGAACCCGGATAGCGGAACCCCAGGGCACGGAGCTCTATGAGCGGCTCCCCATGAGGCCTCGTGACGCGTCGACCCGCACGTCCCTCTCGCCTGCAGCGTGCCCTCATGCCAGTGCCGCCTTGAGCTCGGAGAGGTTGCCCCTCATGACCGAGAAGTAGTCCTGCCCCTGCGCCAGCTCCTCGTCGGTGAGGCCCTCGAGGGGGTTCAGCTGCTCGGCCGTGGCACCGGTCTCCGAGGCGATGGCCTGGGCGACCTTGGGGCTCACGAGGTCCTCGTAGAAGATGGTGGTGATGCCGTCCTGCCTGACCTCGTCGGTGATGGCGGCCATGGCCTGGGCGTCAGGCTCGGCATCAGGGTCGAGGCCCTCGATGCCCACCTGGGTGAGCCCATACTCGTCGCAGAGGTATCCCCAGGCCTCGTGCGAGACCACGATCCTCTTGTTCGTGCAGGCCGAGAGTGTGCTCGCGTACTCCTGGTCGAGCTGGTCGGCCTCGGCGGCCGCCGTGGCATAGTTCGCCTCGAAGGTGTCGGCATCTGCCGGGTCGGCCTTCTCGAGCGCGTCGGCGATGGTGCGCATCTCGGCCTTGGCGTCCTTGGGCGAGTTCCAGACATGTGGGTCGTCCACGAGCTGGCCCGCCTCGGCCCCCTCGTCGGCCGTGACCTGGCGCAGGGTGATGCCGTCAGAGGCACATACCGATGCAGGGGCGTCGGAGCCGGCGGACGCCAGCACGTCGGACACCCAGGACTCCATCCCCGCCCCGTTGTAGACGAGGAGGTCGGCCGAGTCGATGGTCTGGATGTCGGCAGCGCTCGGCTCCCAGTCATGGGGCTCGGTACCCGCCGGCACCATGCAGGTGACGTCGACCTTGTCACCACCGATGCGCTGCGCGAAGTCGGCCATGGGATAGAAGCTCGCGACGACCTTGACCTTGGACGAGGTGCCGGCATCGGCAGCCTGCGTCGTGGCAGTCGAGCCGGCGCTCGCGGACGAGCAGCCGCAGGCCGCGAGGAGCACGGACACGGCGAGGCAGAGCACGGTCGCAATGCGGCCTAAGAGCATGGAGCTGGAACGAGACACGTTGAAGGACCTCCCAGACGAGTGACGAGAAGATGTGGCTCTCGCTCGCGATGGAAGATGGGGACCGGTGGCCGAGGCGCAGGACGCAGGCCGCGCCGTCAGTCGCCTGACGATGCCCCCGCGCGCCCCTTGGAGCACTCGTGGCAGTAGCCGTAGAGGACCGTCCTGTGAGGCTCGACCGTGAAGTCGTGCTCCTCGCTCACATGCTCCACGAAGGTCTCGAGCCCCTCGCAGTCGAGCGGAAACACCCGGTGGCACCCCAGGCAGGCGAGGCACGTCCCCTCGTCGGAGCCCTCGACGAGGCAGTAGCGCGCAGGCCCTCCCTGGCCATCGGGAACCTGCACGACCACGCCCGTGGCCGAGAGGCGCTCGAGCGTGCGGTAGACCGTCGTCTTGCCCACGCCACCGCCGGTGGCGGCAAGCGCCGACACGATCTGGTCCACCGTGAGCGACTCCCCGACATGGGCGCGCATGAGGTCGAGCACGGCCCCCTGCTGCCTTGTCGCGTATGGTCCCCTCTTGCCAGCCATCGTCTCACCGTTCCAAAGTGAAAACGAAAACCGTTTTCACTTTACTCAAGGGTCGGGTCATGTCAACACCCGGTCCGGACCTTTTCAATCAGTCTAGCGCGGAGGGACGGGCCAGCGTGCGAACAGGGCCGCAACGGGACGTCCTTCTCGGCCATGAGGTGCCTCCACTGCGTCTGTCGATGCAATTCCTAGCGTTTCAGAGCCACACAGGCACCAGAAAACGATAGGGGATGCATCGACAGACGAAGGCAAGGTCCCGGGTATCAGGTATCGGCCATGTTGCGACTCGCACGGCACCGCCACGTCCGACGCGCCCTCAGCCCACGTAGTCCCCGCGGCTCACGACCACCTCGCAGCCAGCAGACCCCACCACGCGCTCGAGCGCCGCGTGGTTCTCGGCAGCCTCGGCCCCCGAGCAGAGCTTGCCGTCGTAGAGCAGGTACTTGCCGCGCACGCCCGCCGGCGACAGGTTGGGCATGATCACGTTGGCCCCCGCCAGCAGGCCCAGGCGACGGCCGTCCGCGGCGACCGTGCCGAGTGCGGTCGTGGCCGGCAGGAGCGCATGGGGGAACATGAGCCTGAGGATCCCCAGCAGATGCAGGGTGTCGGCCATGCTGCCCGCCGGCTCGTGGGCGAAGGGCGTGTCATGGTGCGGCAGGAAGGGACCGATGCCGATCATGTGCGGCCCCAGTCGCTCCATGAAGCGCAGGTCGGCGATGACGTCGGCCACGGTCTGGCCGGGCGAGCCCACCATGAGCCCGCATCCCACCTGGTAGCCGATGGCCTTGAGGTCGACCAGGCAGCGCTTGCGATGCTCGCACGACAGCTCGGGCGGATGCAGTCTGCGGTAGTGGACGGGGTCGGCCGTCTCCTCGCGCAGGAGGTAGCGGTCGGCACCTGCGTCGAAGTAGGCCTGGTAGCTCGCGTGCTCGCGCTCCCCTATGGAGAGGGTCACGGCGCAGTCGGCAAAGCGCGCCTTGATGGCGGCCACGATGGCGCAGACGCGGTCGTCCGAGAAGAACGGGTCGTCGCCACCCTGCAGCACGAAGGTCCGGAGTCCCAGATCATATCCCTGCTCACAGCAGGCCAAGATCGTGTCCGCGTCGAGGCGGTAGCGCTCGGCATGGGCGTTGCCCGCCCTGAGGCCGCAGTAGTAGCAGTCGTTCCGGCAATGGCTCGTGAACTCGATGAGCCCGCGCAGGTAGACCACGTGGCCATACGTGCGCTCGCGCGCCTCGCGTGCCGCCGAGAAGAGCGCCTGCTCGTCAGCCTCCGACCACCCTGGCGCAAGGAGCCGCACGAGCTCGGCATCGGCAAGCGTGCGCTCGCGCGCCAGGCGGGCGATGAGCCCGGCCCGCCCGGACGCCGGCACGCGGACGTCCCTCTCCTCGTCCGTCACTCGTCCAGCTCCTTCTCCACGTCAGGGAGCACCCGGAGGCTCCGACGCAGGATGCCCCGCATCTGCGCGATGAGCACCCCGTAGTTGGTCATGGGGACGCCCTGGTCGGTGGCCTGGCGCATGCGATGGCACACCTCCCGCTCGTTGAGCATGCAGCCGCCGCAATGGACCACGAGGGCGTAGCGCGTGAGGTCGTCGGGGAAGCCCCTCCCCGACGAGCTCTCGAAGGTGAGGTCGAGCCCCGTGTACTCGCGCATCCAGCGGGGGATCTTGACCGTGCCGATGTCGTTGCACTGCCGGTGGTGCGTGCAGCCCTCGGCCACGAGGATGCGGTCGCCGTCATGCAGGCCAGCGACGGCGCTCACGCCCCGCACGGCCTCGGCGAGGTACCCCTTGTGGCGCGCCATGAGGATCGAGAACGACGTCAGCAGGACGTCGTCCGGCACGATGGCGGCGACCTCCTTGAAGACCTGGCTGTCCGTGATGACGAGCGAGGGCGGCTCGCGCAGGCGCCCCAGGGCGTCGGCCAGCTCGGTGTCCTGCACGACCATGGTGGTGGCGCCGGAGTCGAGCAGGTCGCGGATCACCTGCTGCTCAGGCAGTATGAGGCGCCCCTTGGGGGCGGCCTTGTCGATGGGGATCACGAGCACCACGACGCTCCCCCTCCCCATGAGGTCCCCCACGAGGCCGGGCTCGGGCGCGTCGTTCTCGCCCAGCGCCGCGATGCGCTCCTTGAGCCCCTCGATGCCCGTGCGCTCGGTGGAGCTCACATAGACCTCGTTGGCGTCGGCCGTGGGCACCTCGTCGAGCAGGTCGGCCTTGGTCATCGCGAGCAGATATGGGATCCCACGGTCCTCGAAGAGGGAGACGAGCTGGTGGTCGCAGGGCTGCATCCCCTGGGTCGCGTCCACCACGAGCACCGCCACGTCCGTGCGTTCGAGCACGCGCCTGGTCGCCGCCACGCGCTTGGCCCCCAGCTCGCCCGTGTCGTCGAAGCCGGGCGTGTCGATGATGACGACCGGCCCCATGGGCAGCAGCTCCATCGACTTGGTCACGGGGTCGGTCGTGGTGCCCCGCACGTCGGACACCACCGAGAGCTCCTGGTTGGTGACAGCGTTCACCACGCTCGACTTGCCGGCGTTCCTCCTGCCGAAGAAGCCGATGTGCACACGCTCCCCCGACGGGACGTCATTCAGGCTCATAGTGACCCACCTTCCATAAGATGCGCGAGGTCGATGGCCTCGCCCCTATACACACGACCGGAGAACGCCAGATGCGGGACCGAGAGAAACCGTGCCGCAGGCGGCGCGACGAGCTTCCAGAGGGGATCTGCCACGATGAGGTCGGCACCCTCGAGCTCGCGCGCGACCTCCTCCTCGCCCCGGGCGAGGACGTCGCCCGCGCCCAGGAGGGCGTTGTCGGCCTCGAGCGGGCAGACCAGGCGGAACGGACGTCCCAGGCGGCCGGCCAGGGCGACGGCGACCGACCCCATCGCCACCGGCTCGCCCACCACGACCGCCGTGGCAGCCGGGGCATCGGCACGCCTGCTCCCGCAGGGCGCCGAGCACTCCCCCGTCCTCTCGGCGGCGTCGAGCGCCCTCGCGAGTCCGTCCGCGAAGCCCGGTACGGGCGTGCCGGCCACCCAGGGCGTGCCGAAGCGCTCGCGGAGCACCTTGGCCGCAGCCATGCCGGTGGCCGAGACCACGAGGTTGACCGACCCCTGGGCCGCACGGCCGAGCCCGTCGAGCGTGTCCCCCATGGCCCAGCAGGACGTGACCTGCCAGCCGGCACCCTCGACCCAGGCGCGTATCGAGCCCAGCGCGCCGTCGGCCATGAGGTCGAGCGGCGTGGCCCCCAGGATGTTGAGGTGACGGGGCTGCGGTCGGGCGTCGTCCACGAAGCGTCTGGCGACCTCCGCGAAGGCCGCTCCGGCGCCGCGCACGTAGTCGTGCATGCCGTTGGTGGGCAGTGCGAAGCAGGGCACGCCGCACTCGCGCCCGATCGTGGCCGCGAGCGCGTCGAGGTCGCTTCCCACGAGGTAGGGGATCGGCGAGGCCACGAGCGCCACGAAGCGCGGTGCGAGGTCGCGCGCCGCCGCGACGACGTCGTCTACGAGGCGCCGGTCGTTGCCCATGAGGGCGTCCGACTCCTTGAGCCCCGAGAGGAACACCAGGCTGTCCTGGTCATACCAGCGCGTCTCGTCGAAGGTGTTGTAGGTTGAGTTGCAGCCCGACGGGTCGTGCAGCACCACCATGCCACCCAGCTCGAAGAGGGCCGAGGCCGCCCCCGAGACGTCCCCCGTGTAGACCGGCTCTATCCGCTGCGTCTGTCTCATAGGCAGCTCGCGCATCCCAGACCCTTGCGCTGCACGAGCGCCTTGGTGTCCTTCTCGGTGGCGACGGCCTCGACCATGAGGCGAGCCAGGTGACGGATGCCGTCGAAGCCCCAGAGCCCCCCGCCCTCGACCATGTCCACGAAATGTGGGGTGTCGAGCGCCCAGGCGGCCCACTGGCCTATCGCGAGCACGTCGCCCTCGCCCCCACGGGGACGCGTGCGCATGCGTGCCTGGACCATCGGATAGAGCATGAGGTCAGGTGCATGCTCGACGAGCCAGGCGGCATCGTCCGTCTCGTCGGGACGGACCGCGTCGAGGAAGGCCCATCGCACGTCGAAGCCATGCTCGAGCAGGAGGCGCGCAAGCCCGAGCGGGCGGGGATGCACGTTCTGGTCGATGGCCACGGGCAGGCCGGCGAGCGCCTCACGGGCCTGGTCCAGCGCGTCATCGGCCGCCGCCCGCAGGTCCGTGCAGTCGGGATGTGCCATCTCGAGCCCGTCTGCCAGCGCATCGATCCCGTGGGCGATCTCGTCATACGAGAAGGACCCCGGCAGGTAGAGCAGGTCCGCGCCCAGGCGCCCGGCCAGGGCCTCGATGCCATGCCGCGCCGTGGGATAGGTGCAGACCATGAGCTGCGCCTCGGCCAGGTGCTGGTAGTCCGCATAGGTCGCGCACCCCTGGACCTGCCTGACCTCGCAGCCGGCATCCCGGGCGAGTCCCAGCAGGTCGGCCGTGTCGTCGAGGGCGAAGTCGCTGCCGAGCACGTCGACCACGCGCTCCTGGTGGGGACATGGTCGCAGGGGGTCGTACATGGACGCGCGCAGCTCCTGCTCGGGGGTGAGGTGCTCCTTCTGGCGGATGGGGTCCATCCAGCACTCGACGAAGTCCACGCCGGGGAAGCGCCCGCGTAGGGTCCGCATGACATAGGCCACGTCACACCCCGTGAAGCGGTGGACGCAGACCAGGAACAGCAGGACCACCGGCGGCAGCTCGTCGAGCTTGGCGAGGACGTCGGCCACGCCGTCGATGGTGAAGCGCTCGAGGTCACCAGCCACGAGGTTCTTCTCGTCCAAGGCAACGAGCGAGAAGCGGTCGAGCTCCCCCATCTCGGCAGCCGTCATCACGACGCCGCGGACGCAGTTCTCGGCACAGACGTAAACCTGGTGCGCCTCGGGCACGAGCATGCCCGTGTGCACGATGTTCCAGGTCCCATGCACGGGGGCGTTGAACTCGAGGCCCTGCGAGAAGGGCCGCGGGAGCCGCGCGTCGGCCATGCGCACGCCGACGTCGGTGGGCACGGGCCGCATGACCTGCGTCAGCATGGTACGTCCCCCTCCTCGGGGGAGACCACGTTGGAGTAGGTGGCCTTGGCCGTCACGCCCGCGAGGCGCCCGAGCCTGCCCGAGAGCGTGTTGATCACGTCCTGCGGGGCATCGATGGCCACGCAGATGATGTTGACGCCCTTCTGCCGGTAGGGGATCCCCATGCGCCCGATGATGTAGCCCGCATCCTCCGAGAGGAGGTTGTTGAGCTCCTCGGTGTCGGCTCCCCCGCTGACGATGATCGAGACGATCGCGACCCTGGTCTCCATGATGTCCTCCTAGCAGATGCGGGGCAGGAGCTCGCCCGTGGGCTGGGGCAGGAGCGTCCGCGTGCCGATGCTCGTGCGCATGATGACCTTGCCGGGATGGTCGGCCGAGACGGTGCCGATGACGGCCGCCCCGTGCGAGTGGTCCGTGGCACGCAGGGCAGCGACCACGTCGTCGGCCACGTCGGCCGGTGCGAAGACGACCATCGTGCCCTCGCAGGCCAGGTAGAGCGGGTCGAGGCCGAGCATGTCGCAGACGCCACGGACCTCGGGCGCCACCGGCACGGCCTCCGCGTCGAGCTCCACCGAGACGGACGACTCGCCCGCGATCTCGTAGAGCACGGTGCCCACCCCGCCACGCGTGGCGTCGCGGATGACATGCACGTCAGAGGTGGTGTCGAGCATGGCCTTGACCGGTCCCCAGAGCGGGGCGCAGTCGGTCGTGACGTCGGCGTCGATGCCGAACTCGTCGCGCGCGAGCAGGATCGTGCAGCCGTGACGGCCGATGTCGCCCGTCACGATGACCTTGTCGCCCGGGCGGGCGGCATCGCCGGCGAGGTGCGTGCCCGGCATGACCTCGCCCACGCCCGTCGTGGTGATGAAGAGGTTGTCGACCTGCCCCCTGCCGGCCACCTTGGTGTCACCGGCCACGATCTCGACGCCGGCCTCGGCCGCCGTGGCGGACATCGCCGAGACGACCTGCTCGAGCCTCTCCAACGGGAAGCCCTCCTCGATCACGAAGGAGCACGTGAGGTAGAGCGGACGCGCGCCCATGCAAGCCAGGTCGTTCACCGTGCCACAGACGGAGAGCTTGCCGATGTTGCCACCCGGGAAGAACGGCGGGCTCACGATGAAGCCATCCGTGGTCATGGCGATCGGGCCGGCCGGCCGGGGCAGCACCGCGGCATCGTCCGCCGTGAGGTGTGGGTTGTCGAAGTGGGCCTTGAACACCGTGTCGATGAGCTCGGCGGTCTGCCGGCCTCCGGCCCCGTGCGCGAGCATGACGGTATCGCTCATAGCTGTTCTCCTCCGTATTGGTAGTAGGCCGAGCAGGCGCCCTCACCCGAGACCATGCAGGCGCCCACGGGATGCTGCGGCGTGCAGACCTTCCCGAAGAGCGGGCAGTCATGCGGGGTGCAGGCTCCCCTGAGCACGTCGCCGCAACGGCAGGCCGGGTTGGAGCGGCCCTCCACGTGCGGCAGGTCGAACTTCCTGCGGGCGTCATAGGCGGCGTAGGCATCGCGCAGGCGCATGCCCGAGCCGGGGATCTCGCCGAGGCCGCGCCACGTGGCGTCGCACGGCTCCATGAGACGGGCGACGAGCCCCTGGGCGCCCTTGTTGCCCTCGCGGGTCACCACGCGCGGATAGGCGTTGGCGAAGAAGGGCCTGCCCTCCTGCGACCTCCTGAGGATGATGGCAAGGGCGCACATGATCTCCGGTGCGGTGAACCCGCAGACCACACCCGAGACCCCCTGGCCCACGAGGTCCTCCTCGGCCCTGGTGCCCGTGATGGCGCAGACGTGCCCCGGATAGAGGAACGCGTCGGCACTCCCCTTCAGGGCCTGGTAGGCCTGTGGCATCGTCTTGTTGGCCGTGAGCAGCGAGAAGTTGCCGAGCCCGGCGGCGTCGGCCCGCTCCACGGCCAGGCAGTTGGCAGGCGTGGTCGTCTCGAAGCCGACCGAGAGGAACGTGACCTGCTCGGAGGCATGGTCGCGCGCATAGTCCACGGCGTCGAGCGGCGAATAGACCACCTGCACGCGCGCGCCCTTGGAGCGGGCGCCCGCCAGGCTCATGTCGGTCCCCGGCACGCGCACGAGGTCGCCGAAGGTGCACACGGTGACGTCGTGCTCGAGGCCCAGCATGACGGCCTCGTCGATGAAGCCGGGCGGCGTCACGCACACCGGGCAGCCCGGGCCCGAGATGAGCCTCACCTGGGGCGGCAGCAGCCCACGGATGCCCAGGCGGAAGATCTCGTGCGTATGGGTGCCGCAGACCTCCATGATGCGCAGGGCAGGACCGTCATAGGACTCGATGATCGCCCGCGCCTTGTCGGCCGCCCCCGTCACGAGAGCTCCTCGAGCAGGGCGTCCGTCTCGTCCTCGTCGTCCGACGTGATGCGCGAGATGGCCACGCCCGCATGCACCATGACGTACTCACCTGGCTCGAGGTCATCGAGCAGCTCGGCCGAGACCTCGCGCTGCGCCCCCGTGGCGTCCACGACGGCCGTCCCCTCCTGCACCCGCACTACCTTTGCCGGCAGTCCTACGCACATGTGACTCTCCTCTCCTCGCGCCGTCCGGCGCGTCGGTTCCCTCGCATGTCACGGCCACCATCACGAAGACCATGAGCCGCAATTCCCTCTCCTCCTCGCTGAGGTAGCGCATCCGGCACCTTTTATAGGCCATAAAGGTGCCGGATGCGCTACCTCAGCGGGCGCCATCACCCGTGACCACGGAGCCGCTCCATCGCCACGACGGCCTGTCCGAGCGAGATGCCCCCGTCGTTGGGAGGCACCAGGCAGTGCGTGAGCACCGAGAAGCCCGCCTCGGCAAGGCCGTCCGCCACCATCCCCAACAGCAGCGTGTTCTGGAACGTCCCGCCCGAGAGCGCGACCGTGCCCACGCCGCTCTCGTCACGGGCCGCCACGCAGGCGTCGACCGCCTGGGCTGCCAGGGCCCTGTGCGCAAGGAGCGCGAGCGCCCCGGCGTCGGCCCCCGCAAGCCTGAGGTCCATGACCTCCGAGAAGAGCGCGCGGGTGTCCATGACGATGCGACCATCGGGACCGCTCGTGAGGCCCGGCACCGCCCAGCCGTCGCACGACGCGCCTGCCCGCAGCGCGGCCTCGGCCGTCACCTGCAGCGCGCAGGCCGCCTCCGACTCGTAGGTCGACGCGCGCCGTATGCCCAACAGTGCCGAGAGGGCGTCGAACAGGCGGCCCGTGCTCGTGCAGGTGACGGCATTGACGTGCCTCTCGGCCATTCGCGCCTGCACGCGGCAGGTCCGCTCGTCGGCGAGCCCGAGCCGCTCGCAGGCCACCACCAGCTCGTCGGTGCTCCCGACGAGCTCGCGCGCCATCGAGACGGCGACCCTCCAGCCCTCGCGGGCGGCGGCGTCCCCGCCCACCAGCAGGAAGGGGCTGATGCTCCCCAGGCGTTCGAAGCCCGCGGCGTCGGCCAGCAGGAGCTCGCCACCCCAGATGGTCCCGTCCGTGCCGTAGCCCGTCCCGTCGAAGGCCAGGCCCAGGACCGGACCCGCGCAGTCGTTCTCGGCCATGCACGAGACGACGTGGGCGTGGTGGTGCTGCACCTCCACGAGAGGCAGCCCCGACTCCTCGGCCACGAGGCGCGTGTTGTACCGCGGGTGCAGGTCACAGGCCACGACTGTGGGCTCGATCTCGAGAAGGGCCTCCATGCGGCCGACCGTCTCGCACAGGGCGTCGAGCGTCCGTACGTCACCCATGTCGCCCACGTAGGGCGACGGGTAGAAGAGGTCGTTCTTGGCCAGGCAGAAGGTGTTCTTGAGCTCGCCACCCACGGCAAGGACCTGTCCGGCATACCCGCGCGACAGCATGGTCGGCAGCGGCGCGTAGCCCCGTGAGCGGCGGATCATGTACGGCCGGCCATGGAACCAGTCCATGACGGAGTCATCGGCACGTACGCGGATGGCCCGGTCGTTCGTGAGGATGCAGTCGCAGAAGCCGGCAAGCTCGGCGGCGGCGTGCTCGTCATCCTTGCAGATGGGCGCCCCCGAGACGTTGCCGCTCGTCATGACGAGGCAGTCGGGCACCTCGATGCCGTCATCGTACGAGAAGAGCAGCAGCTGGACGGGTGCGTAGGGAAGCATCACGCCCACGCGCGGGTCGTCGGGCGCGACCGCCTCGCAGAGCGTCGCCGTCGTCGCACGTCCGAGCAGCATGATCGGCTTCTGGTGGTTGTCGAGCACCTCCTCCTGGGCCGGCGTGAGCTCACACTCGCGACGCACCACGCCCATGTCGCGCATCATCACGGCGAAGGGCTTGGCCGGGCGCCCCTTGAGCGTGCGGAGCCGCCCCACGGCCTCCTGGTTGGTGGCGTCGCAGCACAGGTGGAAGCCACCGATGCCCTTCACGGCCGCGATGCCGCCGGCAGCGATGGTACGGCGCACGTGGCTGATGGCATCGTGCCCGCGCTCGGGCCGCCCCAGCAGGAAGACCTCGGGACCGCAGTCGTTGCAGCACACGGGCTGCGCGTCATAGCGACGCGACCCCGGGTCGGCGTACTCGTCGGCACAGGTGGGGCACATCCCGAAGGAGGCCATGCTCGTGCGCTCACGGTCGTAGGGCATGGTGTCGAGGATGGTGAGGCGCGGCCCGCAGCAGGTACAGTTGATGAAGGGGTGCAGGTACCTGCGATTCGTCGGGTCGAAGAGCTCGCGCTTGCAGTCATCGCAGATCGCGATGTCCGGCGACACGAAGATCTCGCCCGTGACCTTCTCGCTCTCCACGATCTCGAAGTCCGAGAGGGACGGCGCGTCCCCGACCGGCTTGACGTCGAGCTTCAGGATGGACGCCCGACGCGGCGGCTCGTGCTCGAGCAGGTGCAGGAAGCGACCCACCTGGGCCTCGGTGCCCTGGGCCACGACCTCGACATAGGGACCCTTGTTGCAGACGCTGCCGCACACGCCCGCGCTCGTCGCATGGCGGGCAACCGTGGGCCTGAAGCCCACGCCCTGCACGATGCCATAGACGCGGATGCGGCGCGTGACCAGGCCCGATGCCAGCGCATCACCCCTCGGGACCTCGGGATGCGAGCCCGTCATGGGACCAACCTCCCTGACACCGCGAAGTGGGGGGCGTCGACCCACGTCCCGGCAAACCCAGGGGCGAGCGCGCGCATGTCCGTGTCGGCCACGACCACGTCGAAGCCGCCGTCGGCCACGAGCCGCGAGAGGTCGTCCTCCTCGTCCAGGTGGACGTCACCGGGACGCGCGAGGGCGTCGTCGAGCATGAACCAGGAGGCGACCACGACCTCGGCACCGGCCTCCTCGCACCTCTCGCGCAAGGTGTCGGCCGCGACCTGCTGGTGGCACACGAGCACGCGCCTGCCTTCGAGCTGGAGCCCCGCGAGGAGGTCGTCCGCAAGCGGGTACGCCACCGAGAGGGGCGTCCCGTAGGTACGCTCGAGCCAGCGCGCGCCGGCCAGGCCGGACGGCGCCACCACGAGGTTCCGCTCGCAGGTGGATGCCGCACGCACGTCGTCCATCGAGGCCCCGGCCCCGTAGCAGACCACGTCGTCCCAGCCCTCCTGCCTGAGCCGTCCGCGCAGGAGCCTGCCGGCATGGGTCGTCGACAGGTCGAGCGGCGTGGCCCCGACGACGCCGAGGCGTCCCGGCACCACGGGCCCCCTCTCGGTCGCGAAGGCCTGGAACAGGGCGAGGTAGGCCTTGCTCGCGCCCACGTCATAGAGATGCATGCCGTCCGTGTCGATCGCGAGCGCCGGCAGGCCGCACGCATGCGTCGCCATGGTCGCCACGGCGGCGAGGTCCGTCCCGATGACGGCAGGGACCGGCGTCCCCACCAGGGCCACGAAGCTCGCTTCGATGCGGTCTGCGGCCGAGGCCAGCTTGGCGACCAGACGGTCGTCCCGCCCCATGATCGCGTCCATGTCGCGCAGGCCCGCGCTGAAGATGGCACTCCTGCGGGTGGACCAGCGCGGCTCGTCGAAGCCGCAGACGTTGCCGGCACACCCCCCGGCGTCCACGATCACGATCATGCCGCCCAGGTCGAAGAGCACCGAGGACGCTCCCGACTGGTCGGGGGCGAAGGGCGTGAGGCACCTCCTGAGACCCCTCACGCCATCACCTCGTCCAGACGACGGAGCAGCTCCACGAGCCCCTCGTAGCCGAACGGCTGGACCTCGTCGTTCCAGGCCACGTTGGGGACGTCGGGCTGGTAGTAGGCGGCATCGTGGCCGATGGTGACGTCGGCGGGCAGGAGCGAGGCATCATAGTCGAGCATCGTGGGCTCGAGGTTCGAGAAGACGCGGGTCTCTGGGCTCACCTCGGCGAGATGACGCAGGTAGGCAAAGCTCTCGTCGGTCACCGTGGCATAGAGCTCCGTGACGCGGAGGCCGGCGCGGGCGAGCGCGAGGGCGAGCTCGAAGGGGTCTGCGTTCGCGCACTCCCCTATGGCCACGCGGGCCCCGGCGTGCCTCTCCGAGAAGGACGCGAGCGCCGAGACCGCCTCGGAATGAGGGCGGGACGTCGTCGAGGTCGCAGCCCAGCACCTGGCCGAGGGCCTTGTACTGGCTCGCGATCCTCTCGACCTGGTAGAGGCGACGCAGCTCCACCGACGGCATGCCCAGTCGGCGCTCGAGGTCAGCCGCGGCCACACGCGCCTCGGGGTCGAGCACGAGGTTGAAGTTGGCCTCGGACATGGCCAGGTACTCGTCATAGGTGGAGCACCGCGCGAGCTCGTTGACCTTGCGGATGCCGGCCTGCCCGAGCAACCCATGGAGCTCGCACGCATCGCGCAGCGGCGAGAAGAACCCCATGACGTTGACCACGCGGGACCTGCGCGGACGCCCCTCGAGCAGCGAGTAGAGCTCCTCGCGCACGTAGACCATGGGCGGGCGGCGGCCCTCGCGCGTGAGGGCGTACATGTAGCAGGGGCGCACCGGCACGCCCGCGGCCTTGGAGGCCTGGGTGCAGACGCGCTCCATGTCGGTGCCGAGCAGCGCGTCCACGCACGTGATGCAGATCATGACCATGGAGGGCGGCTGGGCCAGACCCTCGCAGACCTCGCGCACGGCCTCCGGGATGAGCTTGAGGTGACGGCTCGTGACCACGTCCGTCTGGTCCATCGTGAGGTAGAAGAAGCGGTCACGGTAGCCCGGCAGGCGGCTCACGAGCGAGGTGTTCCTCCCGCAGCATCCCGGCGACACGATCAGCATGACCGAGCCTGGGATCGAGAGGCCGGCGCGCTTCACGCCGAACCCCTCCGCACCCGGTGAGTTGAAGGCCAGGGCCGCGGGGGAGCTGTAGATGAGGTGCTTGGACGAGACGAGCTCCGAGGGTAGGTCGGCCGGACCCCGACGCACGAGGTCGGCCACCGAGAAGCTCGCGGCAGCAGCACCCTGCGCGGACGCGCGGCCACAGGGCCCCGAGCAGGCCAGGCCATCCTCGTGGGGATGCCCTGTCATGACGCGCCCCCCTGGCGTGAGAGGAGGGTATGGGCGAGGTCGATGAAGCGCCGGCTTATGCCGGAGGTCGCGTCGGCCTCGACGACCGTCCTGCCCTCGTCCTCGCACGCGATGATCTGGTCGCTGCGGGGGATCTCACCCAGGATGGGAAGTCCGGCGCCGTCGGCGAAGGCCTTGACCTTCTCGTTCTCGTCGGCGACGTCGCGATGGTTGAGCACGATGCCGGCGACCTTGGCGTAGCTTCGGTCCTCGAAGTTGTGCACGGCCTCGTTGATGTTGTTGGCCGCGTAGAGCGCCATCTTCTCACCCGAGGTCACAATCACGACCTCCTGGGCATAGCCCTCCCTGATGGGGGCCGCAAAGCCGCCGCAGACCACGTCGCCCAGCACGTCGTACAGCACGACGTCGGGCTTCCAGGTCTCGAAGAGTCGCAGCTCGTCGAGGAGGTCGAAGGTGGCGATGATGCCACGACCGGCGCATCCCAGGCCCGGGGTGGGGCCGCCCGTCTCGATGCAGAGCACCCCGCCGAAGCCCTCGCGAGAGACCTGGCCCAGGCTCGTGGGCTCCTCGTCGTGCTCGCGGAGGTAGTTCATCACCGGCGTGAGCGGCTCGCCGCCGAGCAGGTTCACCGTCGAGTCGGCCTTGGGGTCGCACCCGATCTGGATGACGCGGAGGCCCATCGTCGAGAACGCGGCCGAGAGGTTCGACGTGACGGTCGACTTCCCGATACCGCCCTTGCCGTAGATGGCGACCTTGAGCATGGCACTCCCTCGACGGTCGCAGGCAGCCTGCCCACGGGGCGCGACGGTCGTGGGATCATAGGGAGGGGAAGCGATGGCATGGACGTGCCGACAGCCGGCCACGCCCTGCGCATACGATTCCGGCTCGGGGACCCTTGCCGTCACTGCATGCGAAACGAATCATGTGGGTCTTTCGGGAGGCGCGCGGCCGCCCGTCAGACATGACTAGTGTGGGCGGCAGAGTCCCATATGTCAATGGTGAACTCGCAGGTGGCACCCCTCCTCCGAACCTGGCCGTCCCGGCAGCCTGAGATCGTGCCCGACATGTTAGAGCGCCCGAAAACGGGTACAGCGAATATGGCGTTTTGAACACAAGTCAAAAACAGGCATCGGAGCGAGAGGCATCACCATGGACATGGACGCGTTCTACGACAAGCTCGAGCATGCAGGCTACATCCCCCAGACCTACTCCGACAAGGTACGCGACGGTGCAGCGCTCGCCCATGCCCTCGTCGGCGGCGGACTCACGGTCGTTCAGGTGGAATGCATGGGCACGTCAGGCGCCAAGGCCATCCACGACATGGCCACCGCCAAGCCCGACCTCCTCGTGGGCGCGGGGGCCATCGCCACCACGGACGCGCTCGCCACGGCCATCGAGTCCGGCGCCGGCTTCGTGACGCTGCCCACCTATGACGAGACGCTCTGCCGCGCCTGCCTCGATGCCGACATCCCCTGCATCCCCACCACGGTCGACGAGGGTGGCATCTTCAAGGCCCACAAGATGGGCCTCATCGTCACGGGCATGGTCACCGCCAACCCCCAGGACGCGATCTCGTGCATCGATCGGTTCGCGGCCGCCTTCGAGGGTCACCGCTTCATGCCCATCGGCTGCGTGGACGAGGACAACACCGCGGACTTCCTGGCAGATCCCGCCGTCCTGGCCTGCTGCTCGGAGGACTGGGTGACCAGGCCGGACTTCGTCGAGGGCGGGGAGTACGAGGGAATCACCCGTCTGGCAGCCGAGGCCAACGCCTGTGTCAGGAGGGCCCGCAAGTAGGGACATACGTCACGGTGCCTCGCGACATGACGATCCTCTCCGCATCCCCGTTTCACCAGAAGACGTGTCGTCTAGGGTTATTCCGAGCTCAACGGACATATGACCCGAGCTGACACGTCTTCTGACAAGGAGACGGCCACTTCCACGGAACGGCCCCATCGAGAGGGACGTTCCGTCGAGTCGGTCGGGCGAGTGGTATCGCCTCTGCCATACGTTCCATCTATTCCAGATGATGCTAGATAGGCATTTGTTATCGCACCCCCCTGGCCATATGCTCTTTGTGAGCAACGGCGCCCCCACCGGCGCATGGCGAAAGGACGAATGCGATGCCAGCCACAGACCAAGACGCCACGACGACCGACCGGGTCGACCTCACCGAGAGCCTCGCAGGCCTCACCTCGGAATTCGCCAGCACCGATCCCGAGTTCGTCGACCTGTTCGACGCCTTCGCCTTTGACGAGGTGCCCGACCGCGTCCCCCTCGACGACCACACCCGCGCCCTGGGATGGCTCTCGACCCTCGTCGGATGCCAGGGCATCGACGCCTACCGCGTGATGCTCCCCCTGGCCCTCACGATGGGCATCACCCCCACGGAAGCCAAGGAGGCCGTCTACCAGGCGACGGCCTATCTTGGCCTAGGGAGGGTGTTCCCCTTCCTCACGGCGACGAACGAGGTGCTTGCCGAGAAGGACGTCACGCTTCCCCTCGCGCCCCAGGCGAGGACCACGCCCGAGGGTCGCCGCGAGGCCGGCACGCAGGCCCAGGTAGACATCTTCGGTGACGGCATGCGCGACTTCTGGAGGAACGGCGACGCCGAGTACCCCCAGATCAACGAGTGGCTGGCCGCGAACTGCTTCGGCGACTACTACACGCGCGGCGGCCTCGACCTCAAGGCCCGCGAGCTCGTCACGTTCTGCATCATCGCGGCCCAGGGTGGCTGCGACGGCCAGCTCCAAGGCCATGCCGCAGGCAACCTCCACATCGGCAACGGCGAGGCGCTCCTCCTGGCCGTCATCTCGTCGAACCTGCCGCTCATCGGCTACCCCCGCACCCTGAACGCCATCACCGCGCTCGAGGCCGCAGCCGCCTCGGCAGACAAGGAGTGACCATGTCCCGCACGCTCGTCACGTACTTCACCTACTCGAACGGCAACACCGAGGGCATCGCACGGGCGGCTGCCGAGGCATTGGGCGCCGACCTCTGCGCCATCGAACCCATGAGCCCCTATGTCGGCAGCTACGACGACGTGGTCGAGCAGGGCAAGGAGGAGGTCGACACGGGCTTCATGCCCGACATCGAGCCTGCCGAGTTCGACCCCGAGTCCTATGACGTCATCGTGGTGGGTACCCCGACCTGGTGGTACACCATGGCACCCCCGGTCCGCACGTTCCTGGGGGCACACGACTGGGAGGGCAGGACCGTCGTCCCCTTCATGACCAACGCCGGATGGCCGGGGTCCGTCATCGACGATATGGAGGACGCCTGCCCGGGGGCCGCCTTCGCCCATGCGAAGGAGTTCCGCTTCGACAGCCAGGGTGGTGACCAGATGGTCACGCCGCAGGCAGAGCTTGACCGTTGGCTCGACGAGCTTCGGACGCACGACTGACGCCCGACCAGCCGGACGACCCCACGCAGGTCATCGCCTCGAGTGGGTATCCTTGTAGCATCAAGGCACGACCTCCCATAGGAAGGGATCCATCATGAGCACATCCGCAACCACGCTCGCCCGACCGCTGCCCTCCGTGAGGGTCCAGACGCTCGCGACCATCGCCGCCATAGTGGGGGCCGTCGCCGTGCCACAGCTGTTCCATGTCGCCGGTGCGGCCCTGGGGCTGGGCACCGCGTTGGGCGAGACGTTCCTCCCCATGCACCTGCCCATCATCCTCGTCGGCCTTCTCGCCGGCCCGTATGCAGGCATCATCGCGGGCGTCTTCGGTCCCCTGGCGAGCTTCGCGATCTCGGGCATGCCCGGCATCGGGATGCTCCCGTTCATGATGATCGAGCTCGGCACCTATGGCCTGGTGGCGGGGCTCCTCCGCCCGACCAAGGCCCCCACGGTCGGCAAGGTCCTCATCACACAGGTCGCAGGCCGCCTCGTCCGTGCGGCAGCCATCCTGGTGGCCGTCCTCGCCCTGGGAAACCAGGCCATCGCCATCAGCACCATCTGGACGAGCGTCGCAGCAGGCCTCCCCGGCCTCATCCTCCAGTGGGCCCTGCTCCCGCTGGTGATCCACCTCGTCGACAAGGCCCAAGGCACCTCGCTCGAGGGTTAGGTCCCATGACCGCCTCATCGAGCAGATCCGATATGACCCGCGCCCAAGGGCTCCTTGGACGCGGGTCCTTCACGTGCGTGCTCTGCAAGGGTGACGTCACGCTCACGAGCTCCGCGCGCGGCGTCGCGCCGCTCCTCGCCTGGCTGGCGTCCAAGAAGGACCTCGCGGGGTTCTCGGCCGCGGACAAGGTGGTGGGTCGTGCGGCGGCGTTCCTCTATGTGCTCATGGGTGTGGGTGCGGTCTTTGCCGACACGATGAGCGAGGGGGCACAGGACGTGCTCCTGGCCCACGGCATCGAGACCAGCATGGCGACGCTCGCCGACCACATCGTGAACCGGGCCGGCACAGGTCCGTGCCCCATGGAGGATGCCGTCCATGGCATCGATGACCCCGAGCAGGCGCTCGAGGCCATCAAGGTCAGGCTTGCCGAGCTGAGAGGTGCCAGGAACTGTTCCTGAGCGGACGGTCTGGCACGGGGCCCCAAGGCCCCCGTCCTTCTCGCCAGCGGTCGTCGCGGCCTACTCGAACTCGGCCGCGACCTCCTCCAGGAGCTTGCGGATGGGCAGGTGCTGCGGGCAGACCTGCTCGCATCTGCCACATCCGAGGCACTCCGAGGCCTTGGCGTGCCCTCCCGTGGTATGGACCTGGCCGTAGTAGTAGGCCGAGTTCCAGCCCCCGAAGGCGCGCTTGTCGTTGAGGCAGCCAAAGACCTCGGGGATGTTGATGTGCTTGGGACAGCCGGCAGTGCAGTAGTGGCATGCCGTGCAGGGTATGAGGCCCTTCGCGGCCAGGACCTCGTGCACATGCCTGAGCCCCGCGACCTGCTCGTCATCGAGCGGAGACGGGTCGACCATGGTCGAGAGGTTGTCGCGCAGCTGGGCCATGTCGCCCATGCCCGACAGGATCATGGCGACCCCCGGCTGCGTCGCGGCGAACCTCAGCGCGAAGCCCGCGTTCGAGAGGTGCTCCGGGTTGGGGACCTCATCGAGCGCCGCCTGCGCGTCATCAGGCAGGTTCACGAGGTTGCCGCCCTTGACGGGCTCCATCACGATGACCGGGAGTCCTCGCTCGGCACAGACCTCGTAGCAACGCCTGCTCTGGATGGCCGGCGCCTCCCAGTCCTCGTAGTTGAGCTGGATCTGCACGGCCTCGACCTCGGGGTGCTCGTCGAGGATGCGCGCGAGCACCTCAGGCCGGTCATGGAACGAGATTCCCATGTGGTGGGCCTTGCCCTGAGCCACGAACTCCCGGGCCTGCTCATAGGCACGGCATTCCATGAAGTGGTCGTAGTTCGAGAGGCCCTGCGCGTGCATGAGCAGCAGGTCGAAGTGGTCAACGCCACAGGCGACGAGCTCGTCCTCGAGCACGGGCATGACGTCGTCGGCCGTCTTGAAGAAGTTGGCCGTGAGCTTGTCCGTCAGGAAGAAGGCGTCGCGCGGATGCCGTTTGACCAGGCATTCGCGCACCGCGACCTCGCTCTGGCCGTCGAGGTAGCCATGTGCCGTGTCGAAGTAGTTCAAGCCAGAGGCCAGGAACGCGTCGAACATGGCGCTCGTCGCCTCGAGGTCGACCTTCCCGTCGACCATCGGTAGGCGCATGCACCCGAACCCGAAGCGCCCGACCTTCTCGTCAGTCCATGATGCCATGGTCGTTCCTCCTCGTGTCGTCCCTGGCCGCCATCAGAGGCTCGCGACGAGGATCTGACGGACCTCGTCGGGAGAGAGCTCGTGATACCCGCCGTCGAGCACGAAGGTGGCCTTGACGGTGTCATCGATCAGGTCCTCGGAGAGTCCGAGCTCGCGCGAGTGCATGACGACGCCGATCTCGCCCATCCACGCCTCGAGGGCGTCGAGCCCCTCGCTCGCGACCTGCTCGTCGGTCTTGCCGTTCGCGTCCACGTCGAAGACCTCGGTCGCGAAACGGCGGAACTTGGGCAGGCCATAGGGCATGACGAGGCGGTAGTAGGGCATGGCCACAGCCGAGAGGGTCATGCCGTGGGTCGCGTCGGTGACGGCACCGATGGCCTGGCCCAGCATGTGCACCTCCCAGTCGGTCGCCTTGCCGCAGGCGATCAGCGTGTTCAGGGCGAGCGTGCAGGCCCAGGTCACGTTCGAGCGGGCCTCGTAGTCCGCAGGGTCGGCCACGGCTGCACGCCCGTTGCGTACGAGCGAGCGCATGAGGCCCTCGGAGAGGTAGTCACTCACGTTGTCATCGTCACCCGAGAAGTACTGCTCCTGGACATGGTTGAACGCATCGAAGATGCCGGCCCTCATCTGGTAGTCCGGCACGGTGAACGTGACCTCGGGATTCACGATGGCGAAGCGCGGGATGACGTCCGACCCGAAGACGTGGCCGATCTTGAGCTTGGCCGCATGGTCGGTGATGACGGAGCCGGCGTTCATCTCCGAGCCCGTCCCGCTCATCGTGAGCACGTCGCCCACGGGGATGATGCGGTTCTGCGGGTCCTCCATGTGCAGGTAGTAATGCTCCCAGGGGTCACCGTCGCACCAGGCGCCGACCGAGACGCCCTTGGCGTAGTCGATCGTGGAGCCTCCGCCCACGGCAAGGATGAGGTCGACGTCGTTGTCACGTGCGACCTTGCAACCCTCGCGGAGCTTGTCGGCCGTGGGGTTGCTCATGACACCCGCGACCTCGGCCACGGTCTTGCCGGCCGCAGCGAGGATGGAGATGACCTCGTCATAGAGGCCGGTGCGCTTGACGGAGCCGCCGCCGTAGACGAGAAGCACGCGGTCGCCGTAGGACGCGAGCTCGCCCGCGAGCTCGTCGAGGGCCTCGGGACCGAAGTGGACGGCGCAGGGGTTATGGAACGTGAAGTTACCTAGCATGTGAGCTCCTCGCTTGTGATGGTTTTGATCGTGCGACCTCGTGACGGGCATCGACCTATCCGAGCTTGGCGTAGTCCTCGTCGGACACCGGCTCGAGCCACTCGTTGGAGGCGTCCTCGCCCGGCACCTCGATGGCGAGGTGCTGGAACCACGAGTCCTTGGTCGCGCCATGCCAGTGCTTGACGCCCTCGGGAATGTTGACGACGTCCCCGGGGCCGAGCCTTCGTGCGGGCTTGCCCCACTCCTGGTACCAGCCACATCCGGCCGTGACGAGCAGGATCTGGCCGCCACCCTTGGTGGCATGGTGGACATGCCAGTTGTTGCGGCATCCCGGCTCGAAGGTGACGTTGCCGACGCCAACCTGCTCCGTGCTGAGCATCTTGAGGTAGCTCTGTCCCACGAAGTACTGCGCGTACGCGTCATTGGGCGCGCCCGTCTCGAACACGCTGAGATCTCCCTTACCCATGGTGGTGTCCTCTCGTTCGGTCTTCGTACACCCACATCTCGTGGCACATCCGCCTGCCGGATCGGCAGCGGCATCGCCCTTGCATCTGAGCCGGAATATGAGGTAGTCCAGGCAATCGAGACGCTGCTGGTCGCCGTGGATCCGCTCGAGGAGTCTCTGCCTCACCCGGGCGAGCATGAGGTCGCGCGTCCGGGCGTCGGCGGTCGCGATGCGCGACGCCTCCCCTGGCGGGCAACCGATGTCACACAGGCAGCAGGTGATGTCCCCGTCATCGAGCACCATGCCTCCCCTCCCCGTCGGTTCCGTGGTTCCATTCTCCGGTGAGGTGGCAGGAATGTAAAATGCCTATCTTGCACTATTGGGTATACGTGACACGTATGTCATTCTCGTCAGCAGGGAGCGCCTCATGGAACTTCGTACGCTCGAGTACTTCCTCGCCGTGGCCCGCGAGGAGAACATGACCGCAGCCGCCGACGTCCTCCACGTGACCCAGCCCACCCTCTCGCGCCAGATAGCGGACCTCGAGCGCGAGCTCGGGGCCACGCTGTTCATCCGGTCGAACCGGGCGACCACGCTCACCGAGGACGGCATGCGCCTGCGACAGCGCGCCGAGGAGATCGTGGGGCTGGCCGAGCGCTGCGAGGCCGAGTTCCGCCTCCCCGACGAGGACCTCGCCGGGACCGTCGCCATCGGCGCAGGCGAGACCGTGATGATGCGCCGCGTGGCACGGGTGGCCCAGCGCATCCATGCGCGCCATCCGCTCGTCCACTTCGACCTCTACAGCGGCAACGCTGACGACGTCGCCGAGAGGCTCGAGCACGGCACGCTCGACCTCGGCCTCATGCTCGAACCCGTGGACAAGGCCCGCTACGAGTACCTCACCCTGCCCGACAAGGACACCGTGGGCGTGCTCATGCGCGCCGACGACCCACTCGCGCAGGAGGATGCCATCACCCCCGAGCAGCTCGCGCGGATGCCGCTCCTCCACTCGTCACGCGACGTCGCGCATAACTTCGACCTCAGGACCTGGTCCAAGAACCGGATAGACCCCGACCAGGTCGACTTCGTGGGGACCTACAACCTCATCTTCAACGCAGGCCTCTTCGTCGAGGCAGGCGTCGGCTACTCGCTCACCCTCGAGGGGCTCAGTGACGTGAGCGGGACGAGCAGCCTGCGGTTCGTGCCGCTGCGCCCTCGACTCACCATGGGTGGCGTCATCGTGTGGAAGAAGTACCGGCTGCCCTCGCACGCCGCCGAGGTCTTCCTCGACGAGCTGCGCGCGGACCTCGAGAGCGAGGAGGGCGCGTCCTGAGGTCCCGACGGACCGATGTGGCCACCCTCATGACAACGTGAGCTGCAGGGCATAGGTGCCGACCGAGGTGGCGTACTGGACGTTGCGGCACGGATGGCCGGAGTCGCCCAGGACATCGAAGGCGTCCTGCCCCTGGAAGAGGGCGCAGAGCCGCGCGTAGGTGTCCGCATCGGCGCAGCACACGTCGAGCACGTCGCCATCCTGCGAGGCGAGGATCCCCTCGAGCTCGGAGACATCGTAGGCAGAGAGCATGAGGCCGCGGCGCACGTACCAGTTGTCTGCGGTGGCAGAGGACGCCGGCATGTCCTCGGCGTAGGTGGGGGCATGCGTCGCGCCCATGACGTCGCTCGTGACGTTGAGCCAGTCGTGCCGGAGCGTCGCGTCCGCCTGGTCGTCACCCGTGACGTCCGTATAGTAGACCTCGCCGTCGAGGACCGAGCGGTTCCACGCATGGCTCTCGCCGTCATAGGTGCCCTCCACGTCGTAGCACGAGACGCCTGCCCTGCGCATGAGGTAGCAGTAGGCGTTGGCATATCCCATGCAGACGCAACGGCCATTGACCAGGGCCCCGTAGACGTCCTGGTCGGACTCGTCGACCGACGCCTCGTAGGTGACGTGCTCGCAGAGCCAGTCGTGCAGGTAGACGGACTTCTCGTAGTCACCCATATCAGCCGTCAGGCCCGAGAGGGCTGAGTCCGCCACCGACTCCACGGCCGTCCGCACGGCAGCCGTGTCACCGTACTTCTCCGAGAAGTGCATCGTGGTCCCCAGGATGGACCTCGTGTAGCTCCCCGACCCCGAGACCCAGAAGAGGTCGGGCGTCTGACGGACCGCGTCGAAGAGCGCGTCCAGGTCGGAGTCGCTCGAGGCCCCCACATGCACGTCGAGCACACCCGCATCGAGGTCCTCGCAGATGGTGTCGAAGTCGTCATGGAGGTCGGCGGAGAGCGAGGCCGGATAGGGCCTCTCGCTCGTCGACGAGGCCGTCGCGGCATCCGAGGCCCCACTGCCCGAGGCAGCCGCCGAGGAGGTCGTCACGGAGGAGGAGACCCGCGACGCGGACGTGGGGATGAGTCCCGTCGCCCGGCCCACGGCCACACAGATGGTCGTGACGAGCAGCACGGAGGCTATGCCACGAAGCAGACGCACGGCAGACCCTTCTCGGTGTGCCTACAGCACCTTGCTGAGGAAGCTCTTGGTGCGCTCGTTCTTGGGATGGCTCATGACCTCTTCGGGAGTGCCTTGCTCGAGGATGACACCGTCATCGACGAAGACCACACGGTCGGCGACGTCGCGGGCGAAGCCCATCTCATGGGTCACGACGACCATCGTCATGCCCTCCTTGGCAAGCTCGCGCATGACGTCGAGGACCTCCGAGACCATCTCGGGATCGAGGGCGCTCGTGGGCTCGTCGAAGAGCATGATGTCGGGTTCCATGGCGAGGGCACGGGCGATGGCGACACGCTGCTGCTGCCCGCCCGAGAGCTCCCGGGGCTTCGCGTCGACCTTGTTGGACAGTCCCACGCGCTCGAGGAGCTCGAGGGCCTTCTTCTCGGCCTCGGCGGGTGTCTTGAGCTTGAGCTCGACCGGCGCGAACGTGAGGTTCTGCTTCACCGTGTAGTGCGGGAAGAGGTTGAACTGCTGGAAGACCATGCCTAGGTGCCGACGGACCTGGTCGACGTTGGCGCTCTTGTCGGTGATGCTCTCGCCGTCGATGAAGACCTCACCCGAGGTGGGCTCCTCCAGACGGTTGAGGCACCGCAGGAACGTGGACTTGCCCGACCCGGACGGCCCGATGACGCAGACGACCTCGGCAGGCTTAATCTCGATGTCGATGCCCTTCAGGACCTCGACCTCACCGAAGGTCTTCGTGAGACCTACGACCTTTATCTTTGGCTCGGCCATGTTAGGCATGCATCCTTTTCTCGATCGTCCTCGAGACGAGCATGAGGACGCTGGTGATCAGGAGGAAGCAGATCGCCACCCAGGTATAGGTGGCGAACGACTCCATGGTCCTGCCGACATAGATCTTGGCCTGGTACATGACCTCGCCGAGGCCGATGGCATAGAGGATCGTGGAGTCCTTGAGCGTGATGATGCACTGGTTCACGAGCGAGGGCAGGCAGATGCGCACGGCCTGCGGCAGGATGATCTTCCGCATGGACGTGGCATACCCCACGCCGAGGCTGCGCGCCGCCTCCATCTGACCCTTGTCGACCGACTCGATCGAGCCACGGAAGATCTCGGAGCTGTAGGCGCCGGCATTGAGCGAGAGGGTCACGAGGCTCGCCGTGAAGACGTCGATGCGGAAGGCCGAGCCCGTGAGCATCTGGATGAGCTGGGGCATGGCGAAGTAGATGTAGAAGGCCTGGACCAGCATAGGGGTGCCGCGGATGAGCCAGATGTAGAACTTGGCGATGCCGCGGAGCACCCGATGCTTGGAGAGGTGCATGAGGCAGACGAGGATGCCCAGGACCATGGCGATCACGAGCGAGATGATCGTCACCTGCAGCGTGACCGAGAGGCCGCTGGCAAGCATCGGCGCCAGGTCCTCGAACGTCTCGAGCATACTCGACAGGCTCATGGACCACCCTCACATCCGGGGGCCGCGGGGCCCCATGTCAGTTGTCATGCGTACCATCCAGCTTACGCCTTGAGGTACTGGTTGACGATCTCGTCGTACTTGCCGCTGTCCTTGATGCTCTTGAGGCCCTTGTTGAAGGCGGCGAGGAGGTCGGCGTTCTTGCCCTTGAGCACGGCGAAGCCATACGGCGTGGAGAAGTCGTCCTTCTCCTCGACGACGATCTTGAGGCCGTTGCCCTTGGAGATGCCATAGGCCATGACGGGGTAGTCCTCGAAGCAGGCCACGGAGTTGCCCGTCAGGACGTCCTGGTACATGAGCGAGGAGTCATCGAAGTACGTGATGGTCAGGTTGTACTGGGACTTGAGGCTCTCCGCGCAGTCGGCCCCCTGCGTCCCCGTCTTGGCGGCGACGGTCTTGCCGTTGAGGCCGTCGAGGCTCGTGATGTCCGAGCCGTCCTTGACGGCGACGCAGACGTAGGAGTCGTAGTACTCATCGGAGAAGTCGTACTTCTGCTTGCGGGCGTCCGTGATGGACATGCCGGCCATGGCAGCGTCCGCCTGGCCGGACTCGAGTGCGGCCACCGCGGCGTCGAAGCCGAGGGACTGGAGGTCGTAGTTGAAGCCTGTCTCGGCCGCGATGGCGGCGAGCAGGTCGACGTCGATGCCGACGAACTTGTTGGAGTCGTCCGTGAACTCGAACGGGGCGAACGTGGTGTCCGTCGCGACGATGTAGCTGCTCTTGGAGAAGTCCGACGAGGATGACGAGGTCGTCGACGAGGAGCTCGATGACGAGGAGGACGAGCCGCAACCCGCGAGGCCGACCATGGCGACGGAACCAGCTGCGAGACCGAGGAACTCACGACGAGAGAAGGTATGAGACATGGTTGACCCCCAACGTTTGATGGCTTTCGATACCTGTATATGTTAAATGAGTGTACTGTATCTTGTTTTCCAACTTGTTTCGCCAAGAAAGCCACAAGTTCGTCCGAAGCAGCAGGTGCGGTGACGGACCTTATGCAATACCGGTCAGGTCGGGCTCGAGTGGCTCTCCCCCGCACATCCTCAGGCACATGTCACGAAGCTCTGCTATAGTCGACCGCAATTGCATAGACGGGGAGCTTGCGACGGCAGGCTGAGAGGGAGCACATGCTCCGACCCAGGGAACCTGATGTGGATAATGCCAACGAAGGGATGCGCTATGACGCAGATCGATGCCGCACGTGCGGGAACCATCACAGAACAGATGAGGACGGTCGCCGCCGACGAGTATCGGGACGCCGGGTTCGTGCGCGAGGGCGTGGCGGCGGGACGCATCGCGATCCCCGCGAACCCAGCCCATGTGGGTCTCGCGCCCCGCGGCTTCGGGGCGGGCCTCCGCACCAAGGTCAACGTGAACCTCGGCATCTCGGGCGACATCCATGACGCCCCCACGGAGTGGGAGAAGGTCGACATCGCCGAGAGGTATGGGGCCGACGCCATCATGGACCTCTCCAACTCGGGCAAGACCCGCCGGTTCCGCCAGCAGCTCATCGGCCGCACCCCCCTGGCCGTCGGTACCGTCCCCATCTACGACGCCATCGGCTACCTCGACAAGCCCCTCGTCGAGCTCACGGCAGAGGACCTGCTCGGCGTCGTGCGGACCCACGCCGAGGACGGCGTCGACTTCATGACCATCCATGCCGGCTTCAACCGCCGGGTGCTCGACACCTTCCTCGAGACGAAGCGACTCACCAACATCGTGAGCAGGGGCGGCTCGCTCCTCTTCGCCTGGATGATGACGACGGGCAACGAGAACCCCTTCTACGAGCACTTCGACGAGCTCCTCGCCATCCTCCACGAGCACGACGTGACCATCTCGCTCGGGGACGCCATGCGTGGGGGAAGCACCTTCGACTCGACCGACGCCTCCGAGACGGCCGAGCTCGTCGAGCTGGGCAAGCTCACCACCCGCGCCTGGGACGCCGGGGTGCAGGTGGTGGTGGAGGGTCCCGGCCACATGGCACTGGACGAGGTGGCCGCCAACATGAAGCTCCAGAAGCGCCTCTGCCATGACGCCCCCTTCTACGTGTTGGGCCCGCTCGTCACCGATGTTGGCATGGGGTATGACCACATCACCGCTGCCATCGGGGGTGCCGTCGCTGCCGCATCCGGTGCCGATTGGCTCTGCTATGTGACCCCCGCAGAGCACCTCAGGCTCCCCGACGCACATGACGTGCGAGAGGGGCTCGTCGCCACGCGCATCGCCGCCCATGCGGCAGACATCGCCAAGGGCATCCCCCATGCCCGCGACGTCGACGACCGCATGAGTGACGCCCGCAGACGTGTCTCCTGGGAGGAGATGTTCGACTGCGCGCTCGACGGTGACCATGCCCGCGAGGTCCTTGCCGAGGCACCCCCCGAGACCGAGGGCACCTGCACGATGTGCGGCAAGATGTGCGCCGCACGCACGGTCAACCGCATCATGGATGGACTCACCGTAGACCTGGGAGAGAACTAGATGAATACCTCATACCTCAAGACCTGCATGGACTCCGTCCGCGAGCAGGCGCCCCTCGTGCACTGCGTCACCAACTACGTCACCGTGAACGACTGCGCCAACGCCCTGCTCGCTGTCGGGGGAAGCCCCATCATGAGCAGCGGGGAGGCAAGCGACGTCCGTGACATCGCCAGCATCTGCGACGGGCTCGACCTCAACATCGGCACGCTCGACGAGGTGTCGGTCGCAGCCATGCGGGTCGCAGCCACCCGCGCAGGGGAGCTCGGGCATCCCATCCTGCTCGACCCGGTCGGAGCCGGCGCCTCGGCCATGCGCACCTCCACGGCGAGCGTCCTTCTCGACTCGTTCCCCGTGAGCGTCATCCGGGGCAACATGAGCGAGATCCAGGCCGTGGCAGGCGCGAGCTCGACCACGCACGGGGTCGACGCGAACCCGGACGATGCCGTCACCAGGGACAACCTTGCCGACAAGGCGGCATTCGTACGGTCCTTCTCGGCCACATGCGGCACCATCGTGGCCGTGACCGGTGCCATCGACCTCGTGAGCGACGGCACGCGCACGGTCGCCATTGCCAACGGTGATGCGACCATGAGCCGCATCACAGGCAGCGGTTGCATGCTCTCGGCCATCACGCCGGCATTCCTTGCCGCGCACGACGACGCCTTCGAGGCGGCCGTCACGGCCGTGTGCGCCATGGGGGTGGCGGGCGAGGTCGCCGCAGGACGCATGGGTCCGCTTGACGGGAACGGGAGCTTCAGGACCTACCTGCTCGACGCCCTCTATAACCTCACGGGGGATTCCCTGCTCGCAGGGGCCCGCATCGACGAGCCGGAGGCATGACGCATGACACCCCTGGCAGCCCGCGGCACCTGGTCGAGGCAGGACATCCGCCATGCGATGCGGCTCTATGCCGTCACGGACCGGGCCTGGCTCCATGGCAGGACCCTCCCCGACTGCGTGGCACAGACCATCGAGGGAGGTGCCACCTTCATCCAGCTCCGCGAGAAGCACGCCGGTCATGACGAGAGGCGCGACCTCGCCCTCAGCCTCAGGCACATCTGCGCCAAGGCAGGCGTGCCCTTCGTCATCGACGACGACGTCGAGCTCGCCCGGGAGGTCGGCGCGGACGGCGTGCACGTTGGGCAGTCGGACATGGCCTGCGAGAGGGCGAGGGAGCTCCTCGGCCCCGAGGCCATCATCGGGGTCTCGGCCCAGACCGTCGGGGAAGCCCTCGCAGCCGAGCGCCAAGGGGCCGACTACTTGGGCGTGGGCGCGCTCCACCCCACGCCGACCAAGCCGGACGCCGCCGAGGTCACGCTCGATGGGCTGGCCGGGATCTGCAAGGCCGTCTCGATTCCCGTCATAGGGATCGGCGGCATCGACGCGGCCACGGTCCACGAGCTTGCCGGGACCGGCGTCGCCGGCGTCGCCGTGGTGTCGGCCATCTTCGCGGCCGAGGACGTCACGTCGGCCACCCGCGAGCTCGCCTCAGGGGTGGCCGCCCTCCTGGACCGACCATGAGGCTGCCTGCGGTCCTCGCCATCGCAGGGACGGACTCGTCGGGAGGGGCAGGCATCCCCGCCGACATCAAGACGATCGCCGCGCACCACCTCTATGCCGAGTGCGCCATCACGGCCGTGACCGCCCAGGACACCTGCGAGGTCCGCGACGTCCAGACCATCGACGCCCGCATCGTGGGGTCCCAGATGGACGCATGCTTCGAGGACATCCCACCTGCCGCGGTGAAGGTCGGCATGGTGGGAGGCGCCGAGACGTGCTCGGCCATCGCGCGCGCCCTTCTCGCCCACCACGCCAAGGACGTCGTGCTCGACCCCGTGATGGTGGCCACGAGCGGGGCCACGCTCGCAGACGACGCTACCGTGGACGCCCTTACCAGGGAGCTCTTCCCACTCGCCTCGGTCGTGACCCCAAACATCCCCGAGGCGGAGCGCCTCGCGGACGCCCACATCACCGACGAGGCCAGCGCCGAGGACGCAGCCGATGCCATCGCGCGCCTCACCCCCGGCGCCGTCCTCGTGAAGGGTGGGCATGCCCGGAAGGGGGGCGGATGACCTGCTGCGCCTCGCCTCGGGAGAGATGGTCTGGCTCAGGGCCGAGCACATCGAGGCGCAGGGCACCCACGGGACGGGATGCACCCTCTCGTCGGCCATCGCCTGCGGCCTGGCATGTGGGAGCCCCCTCGAGGACGCCGTCCGTGCCGCGAAGGCCTATCTCGAGGGGGCCCTTGCGGCAGGCCTCGACCTCGGGCATGGCAACGGCCCCATCGACCAGCTGTGGGAGCTCCCGGAGGCCTGATTAGATTTCTCGGGACGATACGTTGACTGCATGTCGCTCGGCTCCTATACTCTCCATAATTCCTAGCTGCGTACTAGGATTATGACAGCGGACAAGGAGAAGAGAAGATGCCCCCTACGAACCCAACCTCGACCCTCCATGGTGCGACAAGGCTCATCCATGGAGGGGGCACGACGGACCTGACGACCGGTTCCGTCAACGTCCCGATCTACCAGACCTCGACCTTTCGACAGGAGGAGATCGGTGGCACTCCAAGATGGGAGTACTCACGCACGGGCAACCCGACGAGAGCGGCCCTCGAGTCCCTTCTCGCCGAGCTCGAGGACGGCACGCACGGCTTTGCGTTCGCCTCGGGCATGGCCGCCATCACGGCCGTGATCTCGCTCTTCGATGAGGGCGACGAGATCCTCATCTCAAGCAACGTCTATGGGGGGACCTATCGCGTCCTCGACAAGGTGTTCTCGCACTTCGGAATCGGCTTCTCGGTCGCCCAGGGGACCAGCCCCGACGACTATGAGGCCGCCATGGGACCCAAGACGGTCGCCGTCCTCATGGAGAGCCCAGCGAACCCGCTCCTCTCCGTGACCGACATCTCCGCCGTGAGCGAGGTCGCCCATAGGCATGGGCTCCTCTCGATCGTGGACAACACCTTCATGACCCCCTGGCTCCAGCGCCCCCTCGAGCTCGGCGCCGACATCGTCGTCCACAGCGCCACCAAGTACCTGGGCGGCCATTCCGACCTCGTGGCCGGCGCGGTAATCGTCCGGGACGACGAGCTCGCGCGCAGGCTCGCCTTCATCCAGAACTCGACCGGTGGCGTCCTGGGACCCTTCGACTCCTTCCTCCTGATCCGAGGCATCAAGACGTTGGGAGTCCGCATGGACCGCCACGTGAGCAACGCGCAGATCATCGCCGAGGCGCTCGCAGAAGACCCGGAGGTGGCCCATGTCCACTACCCCGGTCTCGAGGATGACCCCAGCTACGAGACCAACCGCCGGCAGGCCACAGGCGCGGGCGGCATGCTCTCCTTCGAGCTTGCTCCGGGCCACGACCACCGTATCTTCTTCAAGAGCCTTCGGCTCGTCGCCCTCGCCGAGAGCCTCGGCGGCGTCGAGTCCCTGGCCTGCCATCCGGCGACGATGACCCACGCCGCGATCCCCCGCGAGGAGCGGGTCCGTGCGGGCATCACCGACGGGCTCATCCGGCTCTCGGTGGGCATCGAGGACGCGGATGACATCCTCGCCGATGTCAGACAGGCAATTCGAGCGAGCTCCCAGGGAAGGAACTGAGATGGGACATCACTACGAGTCCATGCACGAGCTGGTCGGGCACACGCCCATGGTGAGACTCAGCCACGTGGGAGCGCCCGAGGGCGTGGGGCTCTTCGCGAAGCTCGAGCTCTGGAATCCCTCGGGCAGCGTGAAGGACCGGACGGGCATGTACATGGTCCAGGACGCCGAGCGTCGGGGCCTACTCCATCCGGGCTCGACCATCGTGGAGGGGACCGCGGGCAACATGGGCCTAGGAATCGCCTTCGCAGCCCTGGGCAAGGGCTACCGCGTCATCTTCGTGGTGCCCGAGAAGTTCAGCGAGGAGAAGCAGACCCTCATGCGCGCCCTGGGCGCGGAGATCGTGAGCACATCCCAGGAAGGCGGAATGTCGGAAGCGGCCTCCAAGGCTGACGAGCTCGCGTCGAGCATCCCTGGAGCCGTGGCCTTAGGGCAGTTCCACAACCAGGCGAACCCGCAGGCCCACTACGAGACCACGGGGCCCGAGATCTGGGACGACCTCGATGGGGACATCGACTGCTTTGTGGCCGGTGCCGGATCGGGAGGCACGTTCACCGGCATCATGCGACTCCTCAAGGAGAGGGACCCGAGCATCCGAGGGATCCTGGCCGACCCCGTGGGATCGACCATGGGTGGCGGCACGCATGCCGACTATGCCACCGAGGGCATCGGGAACGACTTCGTCGCCGAGACCATGGACATGTCACTCGTCGACAAGGTGGTCAAGGTCGATGACGAGAAGGCCTATGAGGGATCCCGTCTGCTCGCACGTGAGGAAGGCATCATCGCCGGTTCGAGCTCGGGAGCAGCCCTTGCCGCGGCCCTGGAGGTGGCACGGGGGATGCATGCGGGGACCGTGGTCACGCTGTTCCCCGACCGTGGGGATCGCTACTTCAGCAAGCATCTGTTCGCCTAGGAATGGCGATGTGCAGAGAGTGCTTGACAGGGCACGGCACGAGTGGCATCCTGTTCATCACATTAATTCCTAGTACATTACTAGGTGTTAGTGAACGACCAAGACGACATGAGAGGAGCGGCACCATGAGCAACGTGACATCGGGCACAGAGAGGAAGATGCGCATGTGCATGTGTGGCATGATGCCGCACACACCATAGGCCACTCTTCCACAACCAACGGTTGCGCCCGAGTGACCTCGGGGCCGCAGCCACCGTAGCAGCCCGCACACCGCGGGCTTTTTCTTACCGATCACACTTGAGAGGAATGACGACATGAGCCTTCTGGACACATTCGAACGGCTGGAACGGTACCGATGGGTCGAGCTCTCGCACCACCTCGATGACGACTCCCCCTACTGGGGAGGGCTCGACGAGGGCGCCGTGGAGATAGGCAGGACGGTGCTCGACTTCGATTCCGACGTACTCTCCTGCCTGATCCAGACCTTCAAGTTCCCAGGCCAGTTCGGGACGCACGTCGACTTTCCCGGTCACTTCGTCAAGGGAGGGAAGCTCTCCGATGCCTATGACCAGAAGCAGCTCGTCTTTCCCCTGGTAGTCATCGACATCTCCGACAAGGTCTCCAAGTCCCCCGACTACGAGCTGACCCTTGACGACATCCATGAGCACGAGTCGAGGCACGGCATCATCCCGGCCGGATCCTTCGTAGCCCTTCGGACCGACTGGTACAAGCGTTGGCCGAGTGGTGATGCCCTTGCGAACCTTGACGAGACAGGCCACGAGCACGCGCCTGGCTGGACGATCGAGACCCTTAGGTTCCTGTTCGAGGAGCGAGGGGTCAAGGGAACGGGCCACGAGACGTTGGACACCGACGCATCCGTGGGGGCCGAACGCACAGGTGACCTGGTCGCAGAGCGTTTCGTCCTGCAGCAGGGCAAGATCCAGATCGAGCTTCTCGCGAACCTCGATCAGGTACCCGCGACAGGCGCCGTCCTCTTCGCCTCGGTACCGCGGATAGATGGGGCCACGGGACTTCCGGCTCGCGTATGGGCAATCGTCGACGATGGTAACGAGGAGTAGAGATCATGGCTGAGACTTCATCTACTGGAACGCTTCATAAGGATGCACTTGGTTTCTTCGAGGTGATTGCCCTCTCCGTGGCAATACTTGCGCCCACGTTCGCCTCTTCGATGAACTTCGGTATGATCGCCGCGGATGCAGGGTCATCGGTGAGCCTCGTCTTCGTCATCTCGGTGGTCTCCCTTCTCTTCGTAGCGACGGCCTTCGTCAAGTTCGGGTCGAGATACTCCTCGGCAGGTTCGGCCTACACCTATATCGAGGTCGGCCTGGGAAAGCATGTCGGTGCCCTCAGCGGCTGGGCGCTCCTGCTCACCTACACTTGCTGGACGGCCGGCTGCTCGTCGGCCTTTGGTTACCTGTTCGGCCAGTTCGTGCTCGAGCTGACCGGCATCGACATCTCCTGGGTCGTCTTCACGCTCCTCGCGCTTGCGGGGATATGGTACATAACGTATTCCGACGTACACCTGAGCACACGCCTCATGCTCGTGGTGGAGCTCATCGCTGTGGCCCTGCTCCTGGTAGGTCTCATCTCCATCGCAGTGCAGGTGGCTGGGACGACCGGTCTGAGCATCGCTCCGTTCCAGACGTCCGGGGACACCACGGCCACGGGCATCGGTACCGGCATGGTTGCCGCTATCCTGAGCTTCGGCGGGTTCGAAGGGGCTGCCAGCCTGGGCGAGGAGACGAGGAACCCTCACAAGTACATCCCGGTCGCCATCCTGAGCACCGTCATCTTCGCTGGCATCGTCTATGTCTTCGTCAGCTTCGTCGAGGTGAACGCCTACGGTCTCTCGCCAGAGGGTATCGCCGCCTTCGCCTCATCGGGTTCTGCTGTGGTGGAGCTCTCCTCACGCTACCTGAGTCCGACGTTCACCACGATCATCACGTTGTTCATCAGCATCTCGGCCTTCTCGACGGCACTGGGGTCGATGACTGCAAGCTCACGCGTCCTCTACCAGCTGGCAAAGGATGGTAAGGCGCCTATCTCGCTCGGGAAGGTCCATCCCCGCCATCAGACCCCTTCCGTGGCAGACGGTGTCATCACCGTCGTCGCAGTGGCAACCGTTCTCGCGGTCTTCCTCGGGTCCGGTGCCACCATCGACGGCTTCCTCGTGTTCCAGTACGTCGGCACCATAGGCACCATCGCGCTCGTACTCGTCTATCTGCTCACCTGCATAGCCGCGATTGCCGAGTTCGGGGTCAAGAGCCACGAGTGGACCTGGCAGAACATCTTCCCGGCCGCTGGCAGCGTCTTGTTGGCCTACGTGCTGTGGGCCAACGTGGCCCCCGATGCCCTCGAGTTCCCCTTCAACATCTTCCCCTTCGTCGTCATAGCGTTCCTCGCCGCAGGCTACGCAGTGACGAGCATCATCTGGAGGAGAAGCTCGACCGACCCGCAGGTCAGCACGAGCGCAGAGGGCGCGACCTCACAGGCCTGATGCACCAAGGTCCTGCGTGTCACGACAGGCGGGGCCCATCGTTGACTCGACGGTGGGCCCCGACCTAGTAGAGAGGGCTCCAGGCAGCGGCATCGAGCGCGGCGTCGACGTCATCCGCTGGCACGCGTGCCAGGCCCTCGTCCATCGCCGTCGTCGCGACGGCCTCGGCCACACGGCGGGTGATGCGAGGCAGCTCGGCCATGGGCGGCAGGACCGGGGCACCCGGTGTCTCCACGTCGACGAGGTCGGCAAGGGCGCGGGCGCCGGCAAGCAGCATGGACCTGCTCACGACCTTGGCGCAGATGACCATGGCCCCCAGGCAGATGCCGGGGTACATGAGGGCGTTGTTGCCCTGCCCGATCCTATGGGTGATGCCGGCCACCTCGACCGGGTCGGAGGGCGTCCCCGTGACCACGAGCGCGCGTCCTTCGGTCCAGGCGAGCACGTCTGCAGCCGCGGCCTCGGCAAGCTTCGTGGGGTTCGAGATGGGGGCGATGAAGGGCCGATCGCAGCCCTGGGCCATGGCCTTGCAGACCTGCTCGTCGAAGGAACCATGCACCGTCGAGGTCCCGACGAGCCCGAACGGCCGGACGGCCAGGATGACATCGGCCAGGCTGGTGAGGTCGAGTCCCGCGGGAAGCTCGGAGCGGTCATGGGCATAGCGCCCCTGCCCCTCGGTGAGGTCATCGAGGTCGGACGTGACCAGCCCCTGCCGGTCGAAGGCGTAGATGCGCGAGGAGGCGTCCTCCTTGCTCAGCCCACCGAACGAGACCATCCCGTCCACGATCTGGTCGGCGATGCCGATGCCCGCCGTGCCGGCTCCGAAGATGACGACACGCATGTCGTCGTAGCTCGCGCCTGCCACACGCCGTGACGCCTCGAGCGCACCCAGCACCGTGACCCCCGTCCCCTGGATGTCGTCGTTCAGGGTGAGGACGCGGTCGCGATAGCGCTCGAGGATGGGCGCCGCGCAGGGGCGTCCGAAGTCCTCCCAGTGGAGGAGCGCCTTGGGGTAGAGGTCGAGTGCCGTGGTCACGAAGGCGTCGATGAAGGCGTCGTACCTCTCGCCACGGACACGATGCTCACGGAGCCCGAGGTAGCGCGGGTCATCCAGGAGCTGCTGCCGGTTGGTGCCGCAATCGATCATGACCGGGAGGATCTGGGCCGGGTCGATGTGGGCGGCCGCCGTGTAGACGGCGAGCTTGCCCGTGAGGATCTCCGCCCCGTTCACGCCCCAGTCGCCGATGCCGAGGATGCCCTCGCCGTCGGTGGCCACGACGAGGCGGATGTCCGCGCCCACGCCGGCGAACTGGGTGAGCGCGCGGCGGATTCCCTCGGGATGCTCCACGTCCACGTAGGCGACGGAGCTGCCTGAGTAGTGGTCGCAGTACCCCTCGATGGACTGGGCCACCGTGGGCGCATAGACGACGGGCATGTACTCAGAGAGGTGCCTCTCCATGCTGAGGTAGAACAGCCTCGTGTTGGTATGGCAGACGTCCATGAGGTACATGCGGCGCGCGAGGTCGGTGGGCTGGGCGAGGAAGCGCTCCCAGACCTGGGCCTCCTGCTGGTCCTGGGTCTCTAAGGCCGCAGGGAGCAGGCCGTCGATACCGAGGTCGAGGCACTCCTCCCGCGTGAAGGCGCACCCCTTGTTGGTCAGGGGGTCAGACAGGATGGCGCGACCGCTCTCGTTCATGCTTGGGTCCTCTCGTGTGGGTTGATGCCATCATGACAGACCGAGCCACCGGAGTGGGGGCGAACCCCCGGCTGTCACGGATGCAGGTGCCGACCGCCCACCGATGGGACGTCACTCTCGCCGTCCGAAGTGTCACCATGTTGATTGAACAACTTGAGAAGACCAGTGACTGGCAGATGGAGGAGCGCCCATGTCCGATTCGCTGAAGTGGTGGCAGAGGACCATCGTGTACGAGGTCTACCCCAAGAGCTTCCTCGACACGAGGGGCCAGGGGACGGGCACCATACAGGGCATCACGTCCAAGCTCGACCACCTCGCCTCGCTCGGCGTCGGCGCCGCCTGGCTCACCCCCGTCTACGCCTCCCCTATGGTCGACAACGGCTATGACGTGGCCGACTACTATGCCATCGACCCAAGCTTCGGGACCATGGCCGACATGGACGAGCTCATCGCCCGTGCCGGCGAGCGCGGCATCCGCATCGTGATGGACCTCGTGTTCAACCACACATCCGACCAGAACTCGTGGTTCGTCGACTCCGCCTCGTCACCCACGGCCGAGCACGCCGACTGGTACATATGGCGCGACGCCAGACCCGACGGCAGCGCCCCCACCAACTGGCGCAGCATCTTCGGGGGTTCGGCATGGGAGTGGTGCGAGGCACGGCAGCAGTACTACCTGCACACCTTCGCCCCCCAGCAGCCCGACCTCAACTGGGCGAACCCCCGCGTCCGCTCCGCGCTCTTCGACGTGGCCAACTTCTGGGCCGACAAGGGCGTGGGCGGCTTCCGCGTGGACGCCGTGACCTACATCAGGAAGCCCGACGAGTTCCGCGACGGCACGCCCGACGCCGATGACGGCATGGTCCGCATCCATGACATGACCGCCAACACGCCCGGCATCCTCGACTACCTCCATGAGTTCAAGGACGCCGTCTGCGACGGGCGCGACATCTTCACCGTGGGCGAGGCCAACGGCGTCGTCGCGTCCGACCTGCCCCTCTGGGTGGGCGACGACGGCGTCTTCGACATGGTCTTCGAGTTCTCGCACATGCACGTCCCCATGGGTTCCGCCGAGGTCTGGTACGAGGCTCCCGCCTGGAGGCTCACGGAGCTCAAGGCAGCGCTTGCCGCATCCCAGGCCAACACCGCGACCACGGGCTGGTACCCCATCTTCTTCGAGAACCACGACCAGCCGAGGTCGCCCTCCAACTTCCTCCCAGCGGGCGTGGACCCTGCCCTGGCCGCGAAGGTGCTGGCGACGGTCCTGCTCACCCTGCGGGGCACGCCCTTCGTCTACCAGGGCGAGGAGCTCGGCTACACCAACGTGGCCTGGCCCTCGATCGACGACTACGACGACGTCTCGTCCGCGTCGCAGTACGCCTCCGCGATCGCGGCCGGCCTCACGGCGGACGAGGCCCTGAGGTGCGTCCATCGCTTCAGCCGTGACAACGCCCGCACCCCCCTGCAATGGACCGACGGCAGCCACGCGGGCTTCTCCACGGGCACGCCCTGGCTTCCCGTGCACGACGACTACGCCACGGACAACGTCGAGGCGCAGGATGCCCAGAAGGCCTCCGTGCTCTCCTGGTACCGACGGCTGGTCGCCCTCCGCGCCTCGCACGAGGAACTCGTGTCGGGCGACTACGTCGAGCTCATGCCCGCGAGCGAGCAGGTCCTCGCCTTCCAGAGGACGGCAGGGGCCAGAAAGGCCGTCGTGCTCGCGAACCTCTCGGACGAGGACGCGCCCTACGAGGCATCGCTCGTCGACGGCATGGGGCTCCTCGCATCCACCTACGGCGACTCGCTCGCAGGGACCCTCCGCCCTCTGGAGTCCGTCGTCTTCGAGGCGTAGGCACGGCCGTCACCCCGCGTCGGCAACCCCCTAGGCCTTCCTGCCCACCTGCTCGGCGATCAGGTCGAAGAGCACCTGTGGGTCTATGGGCTTGGAAAGGTGGGCGTCCATCCCGACCTCGAGGCTCGCCCTCACGTCCTCCTCGTACGCGTTGGCGCTCATCGCGATGATGGGGACCGTCTTGGCATCAGGGCGGTCGAGGGCACGGATGGCGCGCGTGGCATCGAGGCCGTCCATGACCGGCATGCGGATGTCCATCAGGATGACGTCGTACGCCCCCGTCTCGGCCTCCGAGAACGCCGTGAGGCCTGCCTGCCCGTCCGCCTCATGCCGGACGTCGCAGCCCTGCCTCTCGAGGAGACGCTGCGCGACGAGCGCGTTGACGTGGTTGTCCTCGCAGAGGAGCACCTTGAGCCCCGTGAGGTCCACGGGCTCGTGCTCCTTGGGAATCCCCTGCGCCAGAGCGGCCTGCCGCCCCTGCGAGACGTCCTGGACGGCTGGCGCGGCCGCGTCCCTCGAGCGGTAGCGATAGGGCAGGGTCACCGAGAAGGTCGTGCCGACGCCCAGCGCGCTCGTCACCGAGATGTCACCGCCCATGGCGCGTGCCGTCCTCCGCGCGAGCGCGAGCCCCAGCCCCGTCCCCGGGATGGCGCCCGTGCCCTCGAGGCGCTCCTGCGCGAAGGGGGTGAACACCTGCCTCAGGAACCCCTCGCTCATGCCGCACCCGTCATCCGAGACCGTGAGGAGGTCGCACGTGTCCTCCTCGTCATGGCTCAGGTTCTTGACGGCGATCGTCACATGGCCTCCCTCGCCGGTGAACTTGAGGGCATTGCTCAGCAGGTTCATGAGCAGCCGCTGCGTCTTGGGGACGTCCATGTAGTACTCGTAACCAGCGACACCCGTACCCTGTGGGTACTCGAAGTGGATATGCTTCGACTCCATCTCGGGGGCGACCATGCTCACGCAGGGGATGAGGGCCTCCATGGGAGGGGCCCATGTGCAGTTGAGCGTGAAACGGCCGCTCTCGATGCGGCTCATGTCGAGGATGTCATTGAGGATGTGGAGCAGGTACTCGCTCGATTCCTTGATGTGCTGGAGGTCCTCCCTCGTCCCAGGCTCCTTGGTCTCGTCGAGGGCGAGCTGGGTCATGCCGATGATGGCGTTCATGGGGGTGCGGATGTCATGGCTCATGTTCGAGAGGAACTCGCTCTTGGCGCGGCTCACGCCCTCCGCCTTGCTCAAGGCCTCCTGCAGGACCTGCTGCTGCTTGAGGTCCTGCTCGTAGATGTCGGTGATGTCCCGGCTGGCGAGGACGATGTCCTCATGGGTGTCATCGAGATAGAAGGCCCGCGTCCGCTTGCAATGCGGCTCGCCGTCCTCGCCCATGCGCAGGTAGGTGATCTTGTCGACCGCCCCTCCCTGCGCCCCCTCGACCAACGCGTCGCGCGAGAAGAACCTCCGCACCTTGGCGACGTCCTCCGGCACGATGCCCTCGAGCACGGGGGCGTCCCCACCGAAGAGCGCGGCATCATAGTCGAACCCCTCGCCAAGCGCCTGGCCACGGTCCGCATAGTCGTCGCGCAGACGGAGCAGCACGGCCTTGCCCGAGACCACGCTCAGGAGCATGACGAAGTCGGTCTCCTCGTCTATGACCCCATCTGCCACGAGGGAGCGCTTCCTCTCGAGGTCGACGTCACGCACGAAGACGTAGGCGACGACGTCGTCCGTGTCGCAGTCACG
Organism: Atopobiaceae bacterium; assembly: GCA_022483015.1. Taxonomy (NCBI): domain Bacteria; kingdom Bacillati; phylum Actinomycetota; class Coriobacteriia; order Coriobacteriales; family Atopobiaceae; species Atopobiaceae bacterium. The sequence continues at coordinate 187,758 of JAKVOB010000001.1, forward strand.
CTCCATCCTGCTGTCCGCGCTCAGCCAGTGGAGGCACCCGTCATCGAACCGGACGCGGAAGTCCATGCTGCGCTCGGGCATCCCGCCGTCGAACAGGTCGAGGTTCGTGATGCGGTCGAACCGTGACGCGAGCAGCGCACGGTCACTCTCGACGGGCATGCCCTGCCTCAGGAGGGCCACGCACTCCGATCCGGTCTTGTTGTCCAGCGACCGGTCCTGCGGATGGTGCACGTTCCGGTACTCCGTCACGATGTCGCGTGTGACGTCATAGGTGATGGTGACCAGGCTGTCCTGCTCGAGGAACTGCCGCCGGTTGCGCTCGAGCTCATACTGAGCCTTGACCTGGCTGTTCGCACGCTCGAGGTGCTGCTTCGTCGCCATGGTGTGGTCATAGTCGGAATACCCGCAGTAGACGATGGTCGTATCGTCTATGCGCCTCACCACCGACGCGGAGACGCTCAGCCACTTGTAGGAGCCGTCGCCGCAGAGGTTCCGATATACGGTCGTGGCGACCTCGTCCCTGGTGGAGAGGCCCCTGATGAACCTCGAGACCGCCTCCTTGTCATCGGGATGGACCCCGCGTATGGGGTCGTCCCCCACCCGCCCCTCATGTTGCGCACGGGTCTCGCCGACCATGCGCAGGAAGCCCTCGTTCATGTAGACCTGGTGGGCGACGTCACCCCGTATCTCATAGATCCCGATGCCGGCCGGCATGAGGTCGAGCAGGTCCTGCTGGCGCAGGCGCTCGGCATGATCCTCCGTGACGTCCATGTCGTACTCGAGGAGGAGCCTCCGTCCGCCGACCTCGAGGACGGTGCTGCGGATCCTGATATAGAGGCCGACCTTGGGATAATGGCGTATGGACTCCAGGGACTCCCCGCACTCCAGGCTGCAGCCCGCGCAGTCCTTGCAGGGGGCATCGAGGCCACGCAGGTACGAGAAGCACGTCTCGCCAGGACGGGGAGACACACCGAGGTGCATCAGGTCCTTGAAGGCCTGGTTGATATAGACGACCTCATGTGTCGCGACATCGCTGACCATGATGCCGACATCAGATACCTCGGCAATACCCCTGAACAGGACCGACTCGTCCGGCGGCGTCATGGGACGGGCCTACTTGATCGTGAGAATGTCCGAGAACCCCGTCATGTCGAAGACCTCCATGACCGCATCACAGGCATTCACGATGGTGAGCGACCCTTGGGATGCCATGCGCTTCTGCGCGGCAAGGAGGACGCGGAGGCCCGCCGAGGAGATGTAGTCGATCTGGGCGAAGTCGACGACGAGGTCGACGATGCCGTCAAGCGAGGAGTCGAGCTCCTCCTGGAGCTGGGGCGAGGTGTTGGTATCGAGCCGACCCACGAGCCCGATGGTGAGCGTCGTGCCATCCTGATGCTTGATGATGTCCATCGAGACCTCTTCCGTCAGACGTTTCCGCTTGGGTGGCCAGCGACGCCACGCATGCATAGCGCCATTGTAGACACCGCGAGCCCCGCCACGCGAAGGAACCAACGAGCGGTAGCACACGGTCGGGCACCGTCACGAATCCGAGGGGACCCTCTTGCTCAGGGTGAGGACGTTGAGGCCGTTCGTATAGTGGTAGGCCATCCCGTCCATCATGCCCTTCACGAGGATGATGCCGCGCCCGCCTATCTCCTCGACGCCATGGGGATGGGGGGAACCACCCGTGGGGTCGAAGGGCACGCCGGCGTCGATGAAGCGGAGCACCACCTGACCTCCCTCGACGGCGAGCTCGACCGTCGCCTCGCCAGGGGCGGCGCGGCCGAGGGAGCCCGCACCGCGCACCCCCTCGGGGGGAGCGGGGGCCAGCGCCTCTTCCCCACCAGGGGCGGCGATGACGCCTTGCCGCTTAGCATCACCCGAGGCAGATGTCGTATATGCGTACCTCATGATGTTCGAGAAGACCTCGTCCTGGACCACCATGACCTGCGCGATGAGGCGAGGGGGGAGATGCCCCTGGGTGAGCCAACCCTCGATGAAGTCCGCCACGACGGCGCAGGCCTCGAAGGTCGCCGGGACGCGCAGATAGCTCCCGAGGAGGTTGATGCGCAGACCGAGCATGGTGATGTCATCGGACTGCTCGGCCCCATCGACGAACCCTGCGATGTCCTGGCGCACCGCGGGCAGCAGCTTGGTCGGGTCCTTCTCGTCGGAGGAGGCAAGGGCATGTTGCAGGCGGTCCTCGCCGAAGAGCTCGCCGGCCCCGTTCATGGCCTCGGTCACGCCGTCCGTGTACAGGAAGATGTCGTCCCCCGCCTGGAAGTCGAACTCGCAGGTCCGATAGGTGACGCCCGCCATGCCGGCCAGCACGAAGTTCGGACGTGACTCGACGAAGAACCAGTCCTTGGACCCGCCGTGGCACATGAGCGGCGGGTTATGCCCGGCGTTGGCGAACTGCGCATGGCCGTTCGAGAGGTCCACGAGCAGCGCCCAGGCGGTCACGAACATACCTGCGCCGTTCTCGGCACAGAGACGGTCGTTGGCGAGCTCGAAGGCCTTGGCCGGGGTCCTGCCGGCCATCATGTGGTCCTTGATGTAGGACTTCGCGGACATCATGACCAGGGAGGCAGGCATGCCCTTGCCAGACACGTCGGCCATCACGACGCCCAGATGCGTCTCGTCCACCAGGAAGAAGTCGTAGAAGTCACCACCGACCTCGCGCGCCGCCTGCATCGTGGCGAAGATGTCGAAGTCGATGCGACCAGGCCAGGGCGGGAACACGCTCGGCAGGGCGTTCGCCTGGATGGACGCGGCGAGGACCAGGTCCTTCCGCATGTGCTCCTGCTCGGTCTCGAGCAGGTTGTTGATGTGCTTGAGGTTGGTGATGTCCGATGCCGTCGCGATGAGGCCCTGATGCTCGTCGCTCCCAGGCAGGTCGATCGTCGTCAGCTGATAGTAATGGTCGTTCAGGAAGAACTCCTTCTGGTCGAGGCAGTGCCTCACCGAGGCGGGCAGGGGACTCCCGACGTCGAGGTCGCCCCACAGGTCGTTTGCCATCGCGTTCGAGAAGAGCAGCCTGCCCTCGGAGTCCAGGACGCAGACGACCTCGGGCATGGTGGCCACGATGGTCTCGAAGGCCTGCGGCAGGGCATCGAAGGCGCGCCTGCGCACGATGCAGTACGTGAGGATGCCGAGCGTGATGATCGAGCTCAGGGACGAGGGGTCGAAGCTCCCGAAGACGCCGAGTGCCTGGAGGAGCGACAGGAGGAGAGGCGTGGCCGCCGAGACGGTGAACAGGACGAGGATGGAGGTGTCACCCAGGAGGCGGTGCGTATGATGCGCATGGACGCTCATGGCGATGGTCGAGCAGAACATGAAGATCTGCACCGCACTGTTGATGTACTCGAACGGACCGTAGTCGAGAAGCACGCCCGGCAGCAGCTCCCCGGTGGCGATGCCCGTCGGGGTGAAGTACAGGGGCTGGTACCTTCCCGGAAGGGCCATCAGGCAGCCGATCCCCACCTCGAGCGCAAGGGCGACGCGAAGCCACGTGGGCACCTTCGCCTGGCACCAGTCGGCGATGAAGAGGTAGTAGAGATAGAGGGAGAGGTTGCCGCAGACGAACTCGAGGGTGACGCCAGCGGAGGCACCGTCGATCGACTGGGCGTTGAGCTCCATGAAGTAGCCGATGCAGGTGAATCCGGCGATGAAGCCCATGCAGAGCATGAGCGACTTGGCATTCGACGCGCGGCAGCGAAACAGCACGTCCGTGTTCCAGGCAACGAGCCAGAGGCCCAGCAGAAGGGAGATGTCCACGAGGTTGAGCGGTGTCATCGCAATCGCCTGGCTTCCAGATGATGAGTCCGGGCGAGGTAGGTGACGACCTCGCCCGCATCGACCCTGACGGGGCCCAGTCTATCATTACAGGAGATGGGCTTCGGTCATCCGCGACCATGGTAGGCACCATCCGAGACGCGAGAGGTCCTTCTCGACCGGAACGTCTGACGGGCGCTCCCCACGTACGCTCATCCCCTCCATCATGACCGCCCATGCCATTGCGGACGCGCCGGCATGAGGGGGCGCCCTATACTCCGTTCATACCAGGCCGACGGCCAGATGCGAGAAGCCAAGGGATTGGATGCCGGATGGACGAACACTCAAAGGCGATCCTGGACCAGTACCGTGAGGCTCGGCCGACCTTCGTCAGGATGCAGGGCATCGTCCTCGACACCCTCAGGGACAGGTTGCAGGCCAACGGCCTTGCGGTCGGAGGCCTGGAGGCACGCGTCAAGACCGAGGAGAGCCTCGCAGGAAAGCTCGAGCTCAAGGGCCTTAAGTACCATGGCCTCTCGGACATAACGGATATTCTCGGCGTCCGCGTCATCACGTTCTACACCGACGAGGTCGATGCCATCGCGAACATCGTGAGGGACACCTTCGACATCGACTGGGAGAATTCCGTCGACAAGCGCAAGCTGCTGAGCCCTGACCAGTTCGGCTACATGTCACTGCACTACATCTGCACCATCCCGAAGGAGCTCTTCCATGACGAGGGCTGTCCCGGAATCAACCGGTACCGCTTCGAGATCCAGATGCGCACCGCCCTACAGCATGTCTGGGCGAGCATCACCCACGACACCGGCTACAAGTCCGACATCGAGGTCCCGACCGAGTACGTCAGGGACCTGTCGCGCCTCGCTGGTGTGCTCGAGCTCGCTGACGACGAGTTCGTCCAGGTCCGCAACCATATCAATGACTATCGTGATGGCATCAAGGAGCTGATCGCCACCGGGGACTACGACAAGGTCTCGCTCGATGGCGACACGTTCAAGCTCTATCTCAAGACCAATCCCTTCGATGCCTTGGCCCAGAGCATGGCCGAAGAGAACGGGGCGGAGCTCTACAAGGTCAGCGAGTGGCCCTACCTGGCAGCCCTCAAGCAGATGGGCATGGAGACGCTCGCCGACATCGAGCGCATGCGGACAGACGATGCCGAGGATGCCCGCAGGTTCATCGCGAGCCAGCTCGAGGGCACCGACATCGACATCATCGCCACCACCGCGGCCCTGCACGTCCTCTGCATCGTTCACATCGTCAAGCACGGCGGCGGCGAGGCCGACATCAGGCGATTCCTCGAGGCCGTCTATGGGGAGCGAAGGTCGAACGCGGGATCGGCGCGACGCTACCTCGCCCGCGCGAACGAGGTCGGCATCGGATAGGGGACGTCGGGCACAGGGTATATCTAGGTAGTCTTGCCGTGCGGTCACCGAAACAAGGAGACGTCATGGAACTCGACACCACGCTTCTGGACAGGGCCATCATCTTCGCCGTCAAGGCGCATGCGGGCACGGAGCGCCGCGGGAAGGGCTTCCCCTACATCGTCCACCCCATGGAGGCCGTCGAGATCGTGGCCACGATGACGACCGACCAGGAGCTCCTCGCCGCAGCGGCGCTCCATGACGTGGTCGAGGACACCGACGTCACCATCGGTGACGTGGCCGACGAGTTCGGTGATCGGGTCGCGGAGCTGGTCGCGTCCGAGAGCGAGGTCCCCGTCGAGGGGATGAGCGAGGAGGCCTCCTGGCACGGACGCAAGCAGGCCGCCATCGACCGCTTGGCGGCAGCCACCACTGACGCCAAGATGGTCGCCTTGGGCGACAAGCTCTCGAACATGCGTGCCATCGCTCGCGACCACGCCAAGCTGGGCGACGAGCTCTGGCAGCGGTTCCATACCACCGATTCTGCCGAGCACGAGTGGCACTACCGCGGGCTGGCGGCCTCGCTCTCCGAGCTCGCCGACACGAGCGCCTACCGTGAGTTCGTCTGGCTCATCGACCGGACCTTCACCAGCGGCACGGATACGTTCTCCCTCGAGCATGACGGTGACGTGCTCCACGTCACGGGCGCGATCGGCAGGGACGAGGCAAGCGCGTTGGTGGCTGAGCTCGGTGCGCCCATGACCGTCCTGGACTTCGCTCGCGTCACCTCGGTCGACTTCGCTGCCCTGAGGGTTCTCCTCGACTGCCGACAGGATGGCGGCTCCTTCAGGGTCTCGAACGCATCGGACGAGGTGTACATGCGCTTCGAGACCACGGGCACCTCGAGGTTCATAAGCGTGTGCCGTCGTCCGCGCGAGTTCGACATGTCCACGGTCAAGCGCCAGGGCGAGGGATGGACCGCCGAGAGCTACACCAGCGCCGACGGGGACTCGATGGTGAAGCTCTATCAGGCATCCATGCCCCAGGGCATCATCGAGACCGAGAAGGTCCAGGCACAGGCCGTGCTGTCATGCGGCATCCCGACCCCCCTCTCGGGCGACCTCATCAAGGTGGGAGACCGCCACGGCGTCACGTTCGAACGCATCACCGGCAAGAGGTCCTTCTCGCGGCTCGTCGCCGACGACCCGGACCACATCGAGGCCTACGCGGCGCAGTTCGCCGAGGCGTGCAGGCAGCTCCACTCGACCCCGTGCGACACGCGCGCCTTCCCCTCGGTCACGGAGTACTACCGCGGGGTCCTCGGGCGCGAGGCCTTCTGGCCCGATCCCGTGCGCACGACCTTGGGCGCCTTCCTCGACGGCATCGACGAGACCGGCCGCTGCGTGCATGGCGACCTGCATATAGGCAACGTCATCAGGGCAGACGGCAAGTGCCTCTTCATCGACCTCGCCGACTTCGGCTATGGCAACCCCGACATCGACCTGGGCTCGATGTACTTCACGATGTGCTTCACGCCCGAGGACATCGCGCACAACCTGTTCCATCTCGACAGCGAGACCATGCAGCGGTTCTGGAAGCTGTTCGTCCCCCACTACTATGGCACCGACGACCCGGCGAGGATCGCAGAGATCGAACATGGCCTGTACCCATATGCAGCCCTCAGGCTGCTCTACATCTCCCGGCATGTGGAGGGGCCCGAGCCACCGGAGGCGACACTCCGGATGATGCGCACGTTCCTCTTTGGCTAGATCATGAGGTCGAAGACCCTGGCGGGCACGATCTATCGCTCGAACTTCTCGAAGTAACCATCACCCCAGGTATAGCCATAGGGCGTGTCCTTGTCCTTGCAGATGCGCTCCGAGAGGGGAAGCGCCACCGCCATGAGGACCGCACCGAGTGCGACCGCACCGATCACGTCGGGAAGCGTGAGACCGGCCTCGACAAAGAAGGACACCACATAGGCCACCGTGAGCGGGAAGTACCCAAGCCATGAGGTGGCGAACCCCGGGTCGTAGATGGTCCGCTTCCCTTGGGCGCGGTACCGCTTGAGCGCCCAGAACCCCGAGGTCGTGTGAGCGAAGAGTTCGCCGACCCCCTGGAGGCATTGCATGAGCGCGAACATCGGCCCTACGCCGATGACAAGCATGGCGATACCGACGAGGGTGCCTATCCAGTTGGTCCACATGTCCGAGAGCTGGTTCATGGGATAGCGGTCGGGTGTCTTGGAGTCAGCCATGACGTTGTACATGTAGTGGAACCCGCCCGGGAAACGCCACTCCTCCAGCACATGGAAGGAGAGCATCGCCGTGGAGAGGGCCACGAGCTTGGTCTGGAGATCCCAGACGTCCCAGTTGGCCACTACGAGCCCGATAAGGACCCCGGCTATGAGCACCATCACATAAAGCCAGATGGAAAGCCATGCCTTTGTCAGCCTCTGTCTCATATCAGGCCACCTCCCAAGGGTTGCCGCCGATCGTGGCGGCGACCCCACTACGTTGCCTTGCAGACTAGTCGAACTTCGTGAACTCGGGGTCGAAGAAGACCTTGTCCTGATTGGCGAAGAGGATGGGAGCGACATCCTGGACGCGACCGGTCTCCTGGATATTGTGATGGATCCACTGCATCCCGGAGGTCTTGCTGTAGAGCTTGGGGATGACCGCCTTGTTGAAGGCCTTGGCCTCGGCACCGCCCTCGGTCATGCCCACCATGGTCTCGGCATAGAAGGTGGAGCCACCCTCGCAGGGTCCGAAGACATGCTTCACATGACCGGTGGCCTTGCCGCCCTTCATCACGTTGAAGGTGAACTCATGCTCGTTGAGGCACACGGTCTCCATCTCGAAGTAGATGACATCGTTGACCTCGCCGGTAAGCTCATGGATGCGCGACTTCGCACCCTCACGGAAGCCGAGGTTCTTGGTACCATCCGCGGCATCGGTAAGGGGCGTCACGGCGACGTGGTCGCGGTTGTGCCACAGATGGTAGATCGAGACCTCGGGGCCAGAGAAGTCGATGCCGTTCCAGGTGGTGCAGCACCCCAGATGCTCGAAGAACCACACGATCATCTCTGGTGTCACTCCCTCGAGGTCATCATGCTGGACCTGCGCGAAGAAGCAGCCCCTCTCGTCCTGTACGTAGTCGGCCCACTTGGCCGAGCTCTCACGCTTGAACTGCTTCTTGCCAGCACGGACGAGCGCCTGCCTCGCGATCTCGTGGTCCTTGCGGAGACGGTCCATGTCCTTCACGTGCGTCTGGCTCTCCTTCATGCCGATCATCCTCTCGTCCTCATATATGATACGATTGTATCTAACGAGACGAATGTATCATTGGCATGATTGCGAGACAATCGCCTCGCAACGTGTAATACAGAAGGATTTGATATGTATCACGTCAAGGATGACATCCGCGCACGACGCTCCTCCGAGCTGCTCTATCAGGGTCTGCTTGCCATGCTCCAGGAGAAGGACTTCTCGAAGGTCAGCATCTCTGACATCTCGCGGGTCTCGACCGTCGGACGTGCCACGTTCTATCGGAACTTCGACGAGCTGGCCGACATCCTCTGGTGGAAGTGCGACCAGGACTTCTCGGAGGTGCTGACCTCGTTCGTGAGGTCCGAGCCGACCCTCGAGAGGCAGGACGAGCTGCTCCTCTATGTGCTCCGCTATTGGATGGGCCATTCGAAGGACCTCGAGACGCTCATGCAGGTCGGTCGCCTGGACATCATCTACAACTGCTTCGTGGACAATGCCGGCATCGTCCTCGACTACTTGCACGGACGAGGCATCAAGATGTCGACCAGGAACTACACATACTTCATCTCCGTGCGAGCCGGCTTCTTCGTGGGCATGATGCGCGCGTGGATGGAGAACGGCAAGCATGAGTCCGCCGAGGAGGTCGCCCGCATCGTGAGCGAGCAGCATGGCGAGGTGATGAGCGCTGGGGTCATCGTATGAGCATCGGCCAGCGGAGCTGCCCGATGCTACGTGCGCCCTTATCAACTCTCAATCTACCTGCGATAACGTTGCATTCTGGCGCATAGTGTGACGGGGTGTCCTGGGGCCGGACCACTCCAACTCCATGGGTGAATCCGTGCGCCTAGTACCCACGGCCCGCAGCAATGCCATCTGGAGCTTCTGGTCCCTCATTCTGTAGTCTTGAGTGCTACCCATTGCCACCTCCCAACGGTTTGCGTCCTCGACTCCAATCTCATGCGATTCGGTGCGACCCATCCTCAGGCTCGGAGTACACCTCCTTGGCAAAGATTGATACCACCCGACAGGAGACCAGGGAGAATGCCACACCCAACAGGCCGCAGAGGAAACGCTCCGCAATGATGTCCTGGGTCAGATAGGGTTGTCCCAGTGAGTTTCCCGTCATCGCCATCAGGGCGACCATCGAGCTCCCGATTATGTAGCACCATGGCTTCTCGCCAACCTTCGGCATGAACGTCAACGCGACGAGCATGGCCGGAACGTACACCCATACCCTGATGCCCAGCGACACGGCGAAATGCTCGAACAGCCAAGCAATCGAGCAGCCGATCGTAACACCGATTGCGAAGTTCAGCCCGCGAATCGTAAGCGTGTCGAGGTCATCACCAATGAGCACGGCACCAGTGGCAAGGAGGACCCACTGCCCCCGGAAGTCCCGAAGCCGATAGGCGATGATGCCCGCCACGAACAGGAGAAGGCAATGGACCAGGATGCGCAGGGGCATACGTTCGTCCCGCTGGAGCAGTAGGCGATACTTGGTGATGACCTCATGCCGCAGACCGTCCTGCGGCCAGAGAGGAAGGCCCTTCAAACAGGACGGCACGACGTTCGCCGCGCAGACGAGGAGGGTAATCCCTGCCTCGACGCCGGCCACCGTCCCGAGGATGCCTTCCGGGAGACCGGCATTGCAGCCGATGACGAGACACATGGCGATGAAGAAGTACATGGGGAAGGGCAGTTCGTTCGCATTCGTGATGAAGTAGAAGACGTAGTAGACCACCGGAAAAACGAAGGCGACGACGAGCGGTCGGTTACCGATCAGCAGTCCCGCCGTGAGCGAGACCATCATGGATGCGGTGAGTACGAGGGTCGGGAGCAGGCCCCCGACAATGGAACGATCATCTTCCAAGCTAATAGCTCCTCTCGGTGGAGTCGTCGTCTGCCATGGCTGGCAGAAGTGCTGCATTCGTTCTGGATGGTCCATGCCATGGCCCGGACCGCTCGTGACGATAACGGGCTGCCCAAGCCATGACCCATCCGTTGAGTGACGGACGTCCGAAGTGCTTCTAGCCGCGTCCGCCTCAGAGCCTCTTCAGAGGGTTGATGCCGTTGGCCTTGAGTTCCTTCCAGATGAGGACGCAGTACCAAAGGTCGAAGACGAAGCACACGGCGTTCAGCGACCCCACGAAGTACCAGTCGGTCGCATGGGACATGCAGAACGAGATACCGACGGTCAGTGAGGTACCGATGAACTTCGTGAGAGCGATGTAGAAGGACTGGCCATCGATAGGATGCCCATAGTGCTTCCTCGTATAGAACATCTGGATGAACAGCACGCTCATGATGGCGTTCTGGATGAAGGCGATGAACTTCGCACCCTCCCTGGCAGAGTTATCGAAGAAGTAGCTGAAGTGGCTGAAGAAGTCCCCGCCGGTGAACATGATGAAGAACGCGAGCACGAAGCCCATCCCGTTCTCCTTGACTCGTATGTATATATGTATACGTTTGTATATTCTCGAGAAGGAGTATGTGATTCAGCCACAGCCAGAACGGTTGGCATAGGCGAACATGCGCACATTCACGGAAGTGAGCATCATATGCAGAGGAAGCTGTCGAGGACGAGAAGGGACATCATCGTCGCCCTCCTTGAGCTGCTGAAAACGAATAGCCTCGCCGAGATCACAATCACTCAGATCGCACAGGAAGCGAAGGTCGCAAGAAGGACGTTCTATCTGAACTACCAGAACAAAGAAGGGGTGATGAAGGACTACATCGAGGTGTTGTTCGATGAGTTCAGCAGATCCTTGCAGACAGCGGGGAGCAGAGACTCCCGACATGACACGATTGCATTCTTTCGCTTCTGGAAGGAACACCGGGAATTCCTCCTCTTGCTACAGAGGAACAGCCTTCTGAATCTGCTGCTTGATGAATATGAGCAGATGTTGGAAGAAACGACCCTGTTCAGCATCGAGAACGTCATGGAGAAGGACGTCGGCGCGAAGCAGATGCGCTATGTGAGGGTCGTATTGGCAGCTTCGCTCATGGGGATGCTGCTGGAATGGGTCGAGTCAGGTTTTCGCGAAGAGCCGGAAGAGCTCGCGGAAGTCATGGAGAACATGATGTACCACCGCAAACAAGAGTAGATGGACTCTGAGACTAGGTAGGAGGCGAATCCGTGCGCCCAGTTCCTCCTGTGCGTCGTGATGTCATCCGATGCCCCAGGTTCGCCGATTTGACGCTTCGTGTGGTACCCATCTGGTACCCGGCACCTCAAAACGAGTGCCTCCCCTCAAGGCTATCGGAGAGCCTCGATACGCCGCGCGACCTCGTCAGGGGAGAGCGAGGTCGTGTCGACTTTCTCGGTCTCGAGCGAAGCATAGAGCGGCAACCTGGTCACGCTCCTCTCGATGACGTCAGGCTCACGCAGGCCAGCGTCCACATCATGCGCCAGACGGTCACGAAGCGTCTGCTCGTCACAGGTGAGCGACACCGTGACGACACGTACGTCCTCGAGGTCGAGAGGCGACAGGATCCCATCGATGATGGACCGCTCGTGCATGACCCAGCAGAAGACGACGTTGTCGATGGCTGGGCAGGCGAGGAAGTTGGTCAGGCAGGTGACGATGTTGCCCATCACCATGCGCTTGGTCTCGTCCGTCACGCGAAAAGGATGCAGGTCCCAGCACCAGTCGCCATCGAGAAAGACGCTGTTCGGCAGGTCATCGGCCATAATCTTGCAGACGGTCGTCTTGCCCACGCCCATCGTGCCACCCACGACATAGAGCGTCCTCATGCCCGCGCCTCCCTAGATGGCCCAGACGGGAACGGCCTGCACGTCACGCGTGATGAGATAGGGCTCCTTCGTCTGGCAGATGACGGCGCCCTCCCCCACCTCGTAATCCGTAAGGGAGTCCAAGGCCGAGAAGTGCTTGATCGCATCGGTCCCGACGGTGAAGCCCGTCTTCACCTCCACGGGGTGCAGCACATGGCCCTCCTGTATGACGAGGTCGATCTCGCGCTTTCGGGAGTCACGGTAGAACCAGACGTCACGTACGTTCCTGCCCGCATTCATATAGCTCTTGAGCACCTCGGAGACCACGAAGGTCTAGCACCCGTGACGAGGACCACCTTCGACTGCCGGAGTCGCTCGTCAAGCGTCTCTTCTAACTCGCGCTCGATATACATGCGGATGCTCCCCTCTTTGGGTTCATCCTAGAGTGTACCGGTGAGTTTGCAAGATTTGGAGTTGTACTCCAAATCTTCTACTCCCACTCGATTGGTGAATCCGTGCGCCCAGTTCCTCCCGTGCGTCGTGATGGCGTGCCGTGTCCCAGGTTCGGCGAATCCGTGGTTTCATTGACACCCATTTGGCACCTCGGAGCCAACGACTATTGATCGGCCCATGACCGAGACGGACGCTCTCCCCCATCGCCACAGGGAAAGATGCCCCGGCGAGCCCTACCTCGCGACATATCCCGTGGACCGTCCGCGACCGACCTTCTCGATCGCACCCGCATCGAGGAGTTCTTTGAGCGTTCGCTCCACAGTGGTCTGGGATATGTCGGGGCACTCGACCAGGGTGTCTGACTTGGTGACCTTCCCGAGCCTTCCCTCGAAGTCGCGATACGCTGCCAGGACGGTACCCGGCAGGTACCGGACGATGGGAGCATAGTCGCAGGTCCCCTCGTGCCAGCCCACCAAGCTCTGACGCAGGGCGTCATGGTAGGCCTGCTTGGTCTGCTTGGTCTGCTTGGTCTGCTTGGTCTGCTCGATGATCCTCTCGATGCTGACGTACCTGCCGACCAGATACCCGCTCCGATAGAGGAGGAGCATAATCAGACGACTCATGCGTCCGTTGCCATCGTTGAGCGGGTGGATGCAGACGAAGTCGAACATGAACATGCAGGCAAGCAGCAGTGGGTCGTACCTCTACATCGAGACGGCATCACGGTACGTGGCGCATAGCCCCTCGACGGCGTCGGGCGTCTCAATGGCAGACAGTGGCCTGAAGCACAGGTGGCTTGCCCCAGCCGCATCGAACTCGACGATGGCGTTGTCCGAGTCCTTCCAGCGGCCTCCGTACGAGAACGCCGTATGACGGTAGAGGTCCCGATGGAGCTGGAGAATCACGCCGGGCTTGACCTCTATGTGCTCGTAGTCCTCGTGGATGGTCGCCAGCACGTCCCGATAGCCAGCGATCTCCGCCTCGTCGCGGTCCCGCGGCTCTATCCGCTGGGACACGAGCTTCGCGAGGCGGCCATCCGTCGTACGGATCCCCTCGATACGGTTGGAAGCCCCCGTGCTCTTGATCCGCGCCTCCTCGCAGAGTTTGTCGAGGACGTCGGGTTTGGTCGCGAGGTAGAGGTCCTACCTACCCTTGAACTCATGGATGGCAGACGCCATGTTGGTGATGTCTGGAGACATGAGGACGTCGGGAAGTCCAGTGTAGTCGAACGACCTCATTACGGTCCCTTCTGCCTCATCCATCTATTTACTGCATCATTTTGCGTTATTTGATGCAGATAGTACATGCATGGGACAGAGGGAGCGGCGACGTTGTCTGCATACGAGTCGGTCCTTCGATGCGCTGAGCAAAGGCCATGCTGGTCATCATGCCCATCGTGGACATGGAGAGCACCTCGTGTCCAGGTTGTATAGAGAATGGCCTGTAGTAGGCCCCGTCAGTACACGCCCCGCGACTTCCAATCCACAGGCGCACCGGTCTCCTCGTCATACTCCTTGCGCGATGAGTCGTAGCCCCTGTCACACACGGGGCACCAGACATAGGCCTCACCAATCGGGTCTCGGTCGCATGTCTTGGCCAGCATCTCATGTCCGCAGTTCAGACATGGATGGGGCATGGACTCGGGATGCGCCGCGAGCCACTGCCCATAGGTCATGCGCGGAGGCAACCCCCCATTGACTAGTGATAGCGCCATATTTCCCAGCTCCCCTTGGACGTCCCTGCCATCGCACAATGGCACCAAGCACACGTCATTGGCATGGGTCTCAGCCCTTGAACGGGATGCTGAGGATCCCCACTACCACCGCCAGCGGCGCTAGTAACGCGACTATCAGCATCTTGCCGATCGCCCTGAGCATGTCTGCCACCCTTCTCTCGTAGAGCTATGGGGCAGCGCAGACCCTATCACCCGACTGGGACACAAATGCCTCCCCACCACGTCGAGAGGCACAACAACATGATCGAGCGGACCTACAAGCTCGAGCGCGACATGGCCCTCGCCAGGAACGACATCGACACGATCAAGGAGGAAGCGAGGACGAGATGAGCGAGTTCCTGACCAGCAACGAGTGGCAATGGCGCCTGCTGCGCACCATTATCCGGGGAATACTGGGCGTGGTCGTGGCCAACGTCGACCTCATCATGGGCACCTGCGTGCTCGACCCCACATGGCGCGCGCTCACCGTGGCCATGGTGATGGCGGAGCTCTCGCCGGTGATGGCGGAGCTGGGTGCCACGACGGGGAAGGAGACAGACAATGGGTGACGTGACCGAGCCGACCGAGGCGGAGCTTTCCGCCATAGAGGACGGGCCCGAGGGCGCGCCTACGGGGTGGGAGGCCGAGAATGGCTGACGTGGCCGAGTTCATACAGTGCGACGCGCGCAACTACACGCCGGGCCGTCGCGGCTGCGGCATCTCGAACGTCGTGGTGCACTACGCCTCGACCGGTGCCTCGGCGCACGACAACCTGCTGTACTTCTCGCGCTCGGATGCCAAGGCGTCGGCCCACTACTTCATCGACAAGGACGGGACCCTGCGCCAGAGCGTACGCGAGGGAGACACGGCCTGGCACGCCGGCAACTGGGAAGTGAACCTACGTTCCGTGGGCGTCGAGGTGGTGAGCGCAGGCGAGGACTTCACCGAGGCGCAGGTCGCGACGCTCGCGAGCCTGGTGGCCGACCTCCGCGCCAGGTATGGCATCGGAGCCGGTGACGTCATCCGCCACTACGACGTGACGGGCAAGCTCTGCCCCGCACCCTACGTGGACGCAGGCAAGTGGGCAGCGCTCCATGCCCGCATCTGCGGTGGGGCGGCACCTGCCACGGGAGGCGGCGCCTCTGCGCCCTCCGGTGACGTGGCCGACCTGGCGAGGCGCGTAATCGCGGGAGAGTTCGGCAATGGCGACGCGAGGCGTACCGCCCTGGGAGACCGCTACCAGGAGGTGCAGGCCGAGGTGAACCGTATGCTGGGAGCTGAATCTGCACCGAGTGCCCCCGCGCCCGCCGTGGACGTGGACGAGCTCGCACGCAGGACCATCAGCGGCGAGTTCGGCAACGGCGACGCCCGCAGGGCGGCGCTGGGAACCGACTACGCAGCCGTGCAGGCCCGCGTGAACGAGATGCTGGGATGCGGCGGTGGCTCGGGCGATGCCGTGGACGTGGACTCCCTTGCCCAGGCCGTCATCAACGGCGACTACGGCAACGGCGAGGAGCGAAAGCGACGACTCGGTGCCAACTACGCCGCCGTTCAGATGCGCGTGAACGAGATCCTCTCGTGACGCGGGAGGACGTGCGCTGGGGAGCGGGACTCATGGCGGGCATGGCACTCATGGTGCTTGTGCTGCCGCTGGTGCTTTTGGCGTGGATAGTGCAGGGGCTCGAGAGATAGAAGGACGGCGCACCCTGGTTTGGATGCTGGGATGCTTCTTCTGTTATGCGCGCGAGGTGAAACCCTGAGGCGCCGCACTCGTTGGCTGAACGGACCGATGGAACCGGTGGGTCCCTCAACAAAAAAGAAATGACCTCATCATGGCATCTGATGGATTGCTAGTCAGGCTTAGAAGATAGTCGAAGCTGACCCAGACACCCGTCAACTTAAGCCGGGTAGGTATCAGCTTCATTGCTAATTATACCCACGCCGTATAGCCGAACGACCCGATGAAGCCAGTGGGTTGTTAAACAGAGAAAGGCCGCCCTCTCGGATGGCCCTCTGGTTGCTGCAATGTGAACGAACTAGAACTCTAAGAACGACACTGACACATTTCCGCCATCGTCTTCCCAGTCGGCCAAGCGCATGTCGTCCATGAACTTATCTGGAACGTCGTTCGGATCGTTCCTCCAGATAGGCTCGAACTCATCGGCGTCATCCTTGTCTATGAGCCAACCTGAAGTCTCCTCACAATGGATCCCTCCGACGATGCCATCATGGTTCTCGCCGCAGTCTAGGAAGTAGACCTTCCCGAGCTTCGAGGCTGAGCCCTGCACGATCTCGAAGAACCTCATGAACTCGGCATCGTCCGAGTCGCTCTTGAATCTAATCCCCAGAGCGTCCGATAGCTCCTCTGTAGTGCGCATTGTTTGCCCCTCCCCTCATGACTTGAATGACCCGATGAAACCGGTGGGTTGTTTAATCTGAAAACCACAACGAGGTGGCACGACAAGAGACGCGGCGACCAGTTAGCATCCAGAGGCAGCACTGGCTTGGCTGCCAAGGTACGCCGTCATCTTACATTGCTGCTGGCACCAAGCTCCTGAGGTGATACGAATTCCGGTACAAATCAACCCGCGAGGAGCGTCCTGGAGGGTTCGCTCGCGTTGCATCGAGGAGCTAAGGTCTGCTTGTCTACCTATCCGCTATATGTCGTTCGATGGTGCACTGCAACAAGACATTCGGCAAGTCTGACTGTGTTCAAAATGAAGACCGTCATGAATTAGGCGGCCGTCTCAAGCAAAATGCTCCTAGCATCCGCGCCGCGGAAGACGGCTCATCATCTCCAGGATAGAATCGCGTTATTGATGTAGAAGAACGCCGCGAGTAGTGCAGCAGCGATCAGGACCACGAGGAGGACCTTCTTCTTCACTGCCATCACCGCCACTCGTACTCTATCGTGTACTGATTGCCAAAGGCAGAGACAAACATGTTGGTAATATTCGTCTCCGCATTTGTACGAGCCTCGTCGATAAACCTCCGACAAGGTCGAACGACAGAGAACATATTAGTGAGGTCAACTGCCAGTTCCGCCGCATCTCTCTCCTCTCCGGATTGCACCCACAGCAGAGGGGCACCCGTGCGGGCGCCCCGTGTTCCCTGGATATGAGAAGGGCCACCACCTCGGGTGGCCCTCGATCGTGCCTGTTCTTGCTCCGGTCTAGACGAACGGGAGCGCGCTCTTGGTCTCCTGAAGAAACCTCAACGCCTTCTTCATCGCTCCGTTCTCCTGCATGAACTCGACACCTGAGAGTGTGACCGTCGGCTCCACGAGCCTGACGATGACGTCTCCGCCCCATGTCTTCGTAACGACCACGCCGTCGATGTAGCCGGCATCGACGAGCTGCCTCATGACCTGCGCCCAGTAGACGTACGGGATCTCGAACATACCTCCAGAGCAGGACACGACCTTGTGGTCAACCGGCTCCCCGCTCTTCAGGCAGGAATACAGATAGGCGAGAATCTTGTACATGATGACCTGCATGTCATCCTGTGCCATCGGCTCCTCCTAGTAGATTGCCCCGACGACGAAATCGGAGCTCACGAGCCCCGCGTCGTCGAACTCATTCTTGAGCGCCTTGAGACAGTATGGAGTTGGGTCGGTGAATGGATCGTCGCACAATCCAAGCCCATCTATCGCTCTTCTGGCGCGCTCAATGACACTTGATGGGACGCAATCAAAGAGGACCCATCCACAATCGTCGGTGATGACGTCCGGTACTTGTGGTGTGTCGCGCCATGGGTCACCGAGCCACAATGGGGTCTTCCCGTCATACAGCTCAGGGTATGGGTGCTCGGCGTCAACCCGATATGTCTTGTCCCCGTCGACGACATCGAAAATAATCATCATCACACCTCCAAGAGCTTGTTTAGCACGAACTTGAGAAGCTCGGGGTCATGCAAGAATGCCCATGCAGAATGACCTGCTGAAATCGGCCGATCGTTCAATTACAGCGGCAGCTGTATTGCCGAGGTCAGGATGGCTATAAGACACGAACTGAGCGACAGCCAAGGGTCAACAGTAGACCGGGCCATCGCTCGAGCATATTATACCCACGCCGTCGGTCTAGTGCTGAATGACCTGCTGGAGGTCAAACGGCCATTAAACCTGTACCGGTCACTCGAAGTCGATGACATCCTTCTGGTCTACCGATGGGATGCCTTCGACCTTGTACTCGCAAGGATCTCCTGAGAAGAGGATTCCTGAGGGCTTGTCGTGGTCATGCGAATAGTGGCCACAGCTCCCCTTGCAGTAGTACGGCTCGCCATCAAACTTGTTAGAACCCTTTAGTGCAAGCTTGCATGATTTGCACACGACGTTATCTGGGTCAGGGGAGATGCCATTGAACATCTCGTTCTCATCAAACATACCGGCACCTGCCCCACGCTGGACGACCCTCTCGAAGCGGCTATTCAATCAGCTTAAGACGGAGCCGTTTCCCGATTCGATGGTCTGGGCGTACTCCGTCTTCTATGAAAGACCTCCATCCCTATACAGAGCAAGAGGACTTCCAACAATTTGATTATACCCTCGCCTCTGACACTAACTGACCTATTGGGGTCGACCGCCTAATGAGAAACGGCGCGCCCTGGCTTGGCTGCCAAGATGCGCCGTTGTCTTGCTGGTCCCTTGTGCTTCTCCGCCCTCTCTTCCATGGAAGAATTCATGGAAGAATAATCCCGAGAGGAGCGTCCTGGAGCGTTCGTTAGTGTTGCGTTGGCCCTTCTCCGATTCGCTATTCTACCTGCAATAACGTTGCCTTCTGGCGCATAGTGTGATGGGGTGTTCTGGGGCCCGAACTACTCCCACTCGATCGTCGCGGGCGGCTTCGACGTGATGTCGTAAGCCACACGGTTCACACCCGGTACCTCATCCACGATGCGGCGGCTCATGTCAGCCAGCACCTCGTAGGGGATCTTGGCCCAGTCCGCCGTCATGGCATCGCTCGACTCCACGGCCCTCACGATGATCGGGCGCGCATACGTACGCTCGTCACCCATCACGCCCACGCTCTTGATGTCAGGCAGCACGGCGAAGTACTGCCAGCAGCTGTGCTCGGAGTTGCGCTCACCCGTCTCCTCGAAGAGGCGCGCGTTGTAGGCATCGAGCTCCTCGCGCACGATGGCATCGGCGTTCTTCAGGATGTCGAGCTTCTCGGGCGTCACCTCACCGATGATGCGGATGGCAAGGCCCGGTCCCGGGAAGGGCTGGCGATACACGATGTGTGCCGGCAGACCCAGCTTGAGCCCCAGCTCGCGCACCTCGTCCTTGAAGAAGTGGTCGAGCGGCTCGATGAGGTCGAAGTTGACTCCCGGCGGGAACGGGATGAGGTTGTGGTGGCTCTTGATGGTGCTGGCCTTGCCGCCGGTCTTGCGCGCGCCGCTCTCGATGATGTCAGGATAGATGGTGCCCTGCGCCAGGTACTCCACGCCATCGAGCTTCTGGGCCTCCTCGAAGAAGACCTTCCAGAACTCGGTGCCGATGAGCCGGCGCTTCTGCTCGGGGTCGGTCACGCCAGCAAGCAGCTTGGCATAGCGCTCCTCGGCGTGCACGTGCACGAAGTCCACGTCGAACTGCTTGGTGAAGACCTCCTCCACCTGCTCCGGCTCGTTCTTCCTGAGCATCCCGTGGTTCACGAACACGCAGGTGACCTGACGGCCGATGGCCTTGGAGCACAGCGCCGCCACGACGCTCGAGTCGACCCCGCCCGAGAGCGCGAGGATGACCTTCTTGTCGCCCACCTCGTCACGGATGGCAGCGACCTTCTGCTCGACGATGTTGTCCATGGTCCAGCTGGGCTCCAGATGGCAGATCTCGAAGAGGAAGTTCTTGAGGATGCGCGTGCCGTAGGCGGTATGACGCACCTCGGGGTGGAACTGGGTCGCGAAGAGGCGCTTGCGCGGACACTCCATCGCAGCCACCGGGCAGGTCTCGGTCCTGGCCGTGACCATGAAGCCCTCAGGTGCCTCGGCCACGGAGTCGCGATGGCTCATCCACACGGTCTGGGCCTCGAGCGGGGTGCCGTCGAGAAGGACGGACGAGCCCAGGCGCGTGAGCGATGCCGGGCCATACTCGCCCTTGTCGGTGTGCGCGACGCTGCCGCCGAGCTTGGTCGCCATGATCTGCTCGCCATAGCAGAAGCCGAGCACGGGGATGCCCATGTCGAAGATGGCCGCATCCATGTCAGGGGCGTCGTCGGCATAGACGCTTGCAGGCCCACCCGAGAGGATGATGGCCGCGGGGGCCTTCTGGGCGAGCTCGGCGGCCGTGACGTCGCAGGGGACGACCTCCGAGTACACGTGAAGGTCGCGCACGCGGCGCGCGATGAGCTGGCCGTACTGGGCGCCGAAGTCGAGCACTGCCACGTATTGCCGGGGCGAGAGGTTCTGCATGTGTCTGTGTCCTCCAGATCGTGAGACCGCATGCCATGACAGGGCAGCGGTCATCCCACAGGGTTACATGGGACATTCTATGCCAAGCGCCCGAACCCCGTAGGCAAAGCCCCGTAACACCCATCCCTGAAAGGAGCCAGCATTTCCTATGGACTTCCCCCGTGGAAGGCGCGCCGGCAGTACCATAGGCACGTTCATTGGAATGAATGCCACCTTTTGCTGCATGTACCTTGTCCTCATGGGCACCGGTGCATGGAGGCATGACCGAGGGAGTCCCTTGAGCATCGGCCCAAAGAAGAAGAACCCCGAGAGCAAGGCCCCTGTCAGCGATGGCACCACGCGCCATCGCTCTTCTCGTGAGCAGGCACGACAGGTATCCAGCGCGTCGGCCCTCTCCCGAGATGCGTCGACGGACCATTACTCCGACGAGCGCAAGCACCGCTCGCACAAGAAGGCACTCAAGATAACCCTCATCACCGTCGCGTGCGTGCTCGTCTGTGCGGTCGGTGGCGCCTGGGCTTACCTCAATAACATATCCTCCCAACTCAACAGCGGCGTCGATGACTCCTTGCGCGGGCAGCTGACCGAGACGACGGGATCGGATCCCTTCTATATCCTCCTCCTCGGGGTCGACAAGAGCCAGGACCGTGCCGAGGGCGACGAGTATGGTCCCTCGGACAGCGCCTATCGCTCCGACTCCATGATGCTCGTACGGGTCGACCCGCAGAACAAGCAGGTCACCCTCGTCTCGCTCCACCGTGACACCCTCATCGACTTCGGCAGCGACGGTGGCAAGCAGAAGCTCAACGCCGCCTACTCGATCGGCGGCCCCTCCTATTGCGTCCAGACCGTCTCCAAGTTCGCAGGCGTGCCCATATCCCACTATGCCGAGCTCGACTTCGACAGCTTCTGTGCCATCGTCGACCAGATCGGCGGCATCGAGGTCGACGTACCTGTCGACGTCTACGACCCCGAGTACACCGGCGCCGACATCAAGGCAGGCGTCCAGACCGTGAACGGCGACCAGGCCCTGCAGCTCTGCCGCGCGCGTCATGCCTATGACAACTATGGCGACGGGGACCTCTACCGCGCAGCCAACCAGCGTATGGTCATCGCCGCCATCGTGAAGAAGGTCCTCACCCTCGACACCGCCAGCATGGCAAGCACCGTCTCGACCATGGCAGGCTCCGTCACCACCGACATGAGCGTCACTGACATCCTCTCGCTCGCCAACGAGATGCGCGGCCTTGACGTCGACAACAACGTCTACTCCGGCATGGAGCCGACCAACTCCGAGTACGTCAACAACACCTGGTACGAGATCTGCGACACGACCGCCTGGCAGAAGATGATGACCCGCGTCGACGAGGGCCTCTCCCCCTATGAGGACTCGTCCGACGACCCCACGCAGGGCGTCGCCGGCGGAACCGACAACACCAAGAACGAGGGTGCCACCACGAGCTCAGACACCTCGAGCTCGACGGACTCCTCGACGACGAGCTCCACCACGGGAACCTCCTCGGACATTGACGTCCTCAACGCCGCCGGCGTACAAGGCATCGCCGCCAAGGCGGTCACGACGCTCGAGGCCGAAGGACTCACGGCGACCGCATCGAACGCAAGCTCGCACTCTGCCACGTCAAAGGTCATGTACGCAAGCGACGAGTACAAGGACGAGGCCGAGAAGGTCGCATCCGCCCTCGGCGGCCTCACCGTCGAGGCGAGCGACGGCAGCTACAGCTCGAGCGCTGGCGTCATCGTGATACTCGGCGCAGACCAGTCCTGACACAGGTCAGGGCCGTCACATAGACAGATGAGAGGGCCCGGCATCGTATGATGCCGGGCCCTCCTGCATTACCTGGAACCTGTTGCCAGCCGATGGCTAGACGTTGAAGCGGAAGTGCATGACGTCGCCGTCCTCGACGACGTAGTCCTTGCCCTCCATCCGGAGGCGTCCCGCATCGCGGCACCCCGCCTCTCCGCCCAGCGCGACATAGTCCTCGTAGCTGGCGACCTCTGCCTTGATGAAGCCACGCTCGAAGTCCGAGTGGATGACGCCAGCAGCCTCGGGCGCCTTCGCGCCGATGCGGACCGTCCAGGCCTTGACCTCGAGCTCACCCGCCGTGAAGTAGCTCTGGAGCCCCAGCGTGCGATAGGCGGTCTTCGCGAGGGTCTCGAGGCCGCTGTGCTCGAGGCCGAGGGAGTCGAGGTACTCCCGCGCGTCCTCCTCGGAGAGGTCGGCGAGCTCGGCCTCCACCTCGGCACAGATGGGGATGGGAGCCGTGTCCTCGAGGGGCGCGAGGTCCGCCGAGAGGGAGTCCTCGTCGACGTTCGCCACGTAGATGATGGGCTTCATCGTAAGGAGGAACAGGTCATGTGCAGCGGCACGCTCCTCCTTGGTCATCTCCATGGTCGCGGCACGGTTGCCCTCGTCGAGCCAGGATGAGAGGCGCTTGGCGACCTCGTAGCGAGGGGCGTTCTCCTTGTCCCGCTTGGCCTCCTTCTCGAGCTTCGGCAAGGACTTCTCGAGGGTCGCCATGTCCGCGAGGATGAGCTCCGTCTTGATGGTGTCGGCATCGGAGGCAGGGTCGACCCTACCTTCCACGTGCACTACGTCGGGATCAGAGAAGTAGCGCACGACCTCGCAGATGGCATCGGTCTCACGGATGTTGGCGAGGAACTGGTTGCCAAGGCCCTCGCCCGCGTTGGCGCCCTTGACGAGGCCGGCGATGTCGACGAACTCGACCGACGCAGGGACGATGCGGCTGGGGTGCACGATGTCGGCCAGCTTGGCCAGGCGTGCGTCGGGAACGTCGACGACGCCGACGTTGGGCTCGATGGTGGCGAACGGGTAGTTGGCCGCCAGACCGCCCTTCTTGGTGAGGGCGGTGAACAGGGTCGACTTGCCTACGTTGGGCAGGCCCACGATTCCGATTGACAGTGACACGTTCTCTCCTTCTTCAGGGCACGCAAGCGCGCCACGGGACTTCCTGACATGGGACGAGGCCATGCGACCGGTCTGCTACTGGTCCGACGACCCGTCATCGAGCTTCTCGAGCATGTCCAGGCCTTGGTTGAGCTTCTCCCTGCTCTTCTGCTTGAGAAGCTCTGCCTGGGCAGCACGCTCGGTCTTCTTGCGGATCTCCTCCTCGGTCGGCTCATCGGGCACGACCACGAGCTCCTGGGCATCGAACGCCTCCATGGACAGCGCATGCGCCGAGCAGGCTTCCACGCACGCACCGCACTCCGTGCAGTAGGCCGCCTCGATGCGCACATGCCCGTCCTCGGTGAGGTCGAGCGCATGGACCGGGCAGATGTCCTCGCAGGCCCCACAGAGGGTGCAGACGGACGTGTCGGCCACCGGACGCGCGGGCTTGATGTTGCAGGGCGAGCTCGGGGGCCTTCTGCAGGGCCGAGAGCATGATCTGCCGCCGTGCCGTGAGGATGCGTCGCTTCGACTGCGTGGTCCGCTCGCCGCACATGCGATCAAGGGACTGCTGGAGCGCGATGATCTGCTTGGAATGGAGGTCGAGCTTGGCCGTCACGGCCTGGAGCGCGCTCGCAGGCCGTGAGACGCCACCAACCAGCTGGGTACCTGTCTTGAGGGCAGAGTTCACGAACTCCTTGCGCTGCCAGCTCCGACGGATCTCGTGATTGAGGGCATAGTCGTCCACCTCGAGGTTCATCGGCTTGCCAGCCCAGGTCTCTGCCTGCGAGATGGCATCGGTGAGCCTCGCCTCGCCCGTGGTCGTGCGACAGCGGGTACAGATGTCGAGCGGGAGGTAGACCGAGACGTTGGGATACTCCACGAGCACCGAGAACCACACCTCGACGGGTACGTCACCGATGCACGGCAGCACGACCTCGTTCTCCTCGGGGATGCGGCCGAGCGCGCGCGTGCAGGTGACGTAGGCCTCCTCATGGGAGGTCGCCGCCGTGCAGATGCGCTGGTAGAGCTTGCGCGCCGAGGTCTTCTGGGTCGAGAAGCACTCCGAGGGACAGACCGCCGTGCACAGGCCGCACTTGCGGCAGGTATCCGCCAGCTCGATGGCGCCCTCGTCGAACTCGATGGCATCCGTGGGACAGACGTCCTTGCAGCGCGTGCAGAACGAGTCGTCCTTCATCTTGCAGCTGGCACACGGGATCGTGTTGGCGCGGGGGCGTTCCTTCCAGTCCGCGGGGTTCCAGGTGGGCTCGTCCGTCGACTCGCCGGTAAGGCTGTTCGCAAGGTTGCCGAGGGGGTTCTGGATGGCCTTCCAGTCGGTCTGTATGTCGATGAGGTCATCGAGGAAGTCGCGCTTCTGGGCCATGCCTCTGCCTCCAGCCGGGTCGTTGGGATGCGATGGGCCGCTTCTGCGATACCCACGGCATCCTATTGTACGGCAGGAGGGAGACGGTTTGCCGACGCACAAGAAAGGGGCACCCCGCCATCGCGGGATGCCCCTCCGAGTCGATGCTGACCTGACGGCCTAGTACATGCCGCCACCCTGGCCACCCTGCGAGGCGGCTGCGGAGATTGCCTCCTCGATGGTGGTGTCCTTGGGCTCGTCGGAGACGGTGGCCTCGGTGATGAGGATGAGGCTCGAGACGCTCGCGGCGTTCTGGAGCGTGGTGCGCGTGACCTTGACCGGGTCGAGGACGCCCATGTCGATCATGTCGCCATACTCGCCCGTGGCGGAGTCGAGACCCTGGCCCGCAGGCAGGCTCTTGATCTTCTCGACCACGACGGAGCCCTCGAAGCCGGCATTGTCAGCGATGGTCTTCACCGGTGCGGTGAGGGCCCTGGCGATGATGTCGACACCGATCTTCTCGTCGGCATCCTTGCACTCGACCTTGTCGAGTGCGTCGGCTGCCTCGAGGAATGCGACGCCGCCGCCGGCGACGATGCCCTCCTCCACAGCCGCACGCGTGGCCTGGAGCGCGTCCTCGATGCGGTGCTTGATCTCCTTGAGCTCGACCTCGGTGGCAGCTCCCACCTTGATGATGGCGACGCCGCCGGAGAGCTTGGCGAGGCGCTCCTTGAGCTTCTCGGAGTCGAAGTCGGAGTCGGTGTGCTCGATCTCGCCCTTGATCTGGGAGATGCGGTCGTCGATGGCCTCCTTGGAGCCGGCACCGTCGACGATGGTGGTGTTGTCCTTGGTGATCTTGACGGACTTGGCACGGCCGAGCATCTCGGCGGTGGTGTCCTTGAGCTCGATGCCGAGCTCCTTCATGGCAACCTGGCCACCGGTGAGGACGGCGATGTCCTCGAGCATGCGCTTACGACGGTCGCCGTAGCCAGGGGCCTTGACGGCGCAGATCTGCAGCGTGCCACGGAGCTTGTTCAGGATCAGCGTGGCCAGGGCCTCGCCGTCGACGTCCTCGGCGATGATGATCAGCGGTGCTCCGGACTTCTGCACGGCCTCGAGCACGGGCAGGATGTCCTGGATGTTGGAGACCTTCTGGTCGGTCATGAGGATGTAGGGGTCCTTGAACTCGGCCGTCATGGCCTCGTTGTCGGTCGCGAAGTACGGGGAGATGTAGCCCTTGTCGAACTGCATGCCCTCGACGGTGTCGATGTCCATGCCGAAGGTCTGGGACTCCTCGACGGTGATGACGCCGTCCTTGCCCACGACGTCCATGGCGTCAGAGATCTTGTTGCCGATCTCGGGGTCACCGGCGGAGATGGTGCCGACGGCAGCGATCTGCTCCTTGGTGGAGACGTCCTTGGCGGCACCCTTCATGGAGTCGACGCAGGCGTTGACGGCCTTGTCGATGCCGCGACGGATGGCCAGCGGGTTGGCGCCGGCAGCGACGTTGCGGAGGCCCTCGTTGACGATGACCTGCGCGAGCAGCGTGGCGGTGGTGGTGCCGTCACCCACGGTGTCGTTGGTCTTGGTGGCGACCTCCTTCACGAGCTGGGCGCCCATGTTCTCGACGGGGTCCTTGAGCTCGATCTCCTTGGCGACCGAGACACCGTCGTTGGTGATCGTGGGGGCACCGTAGGAGCGCTCGAGGGCGACGTAGCGGCCCTTGGGGCCCATGGTGGTGGTGACGGCGTCGGCAAGGGTGTTGACACCCTTGGCGAGCTTGGCACGTGCGTCCGTGCCGAACTTGATGTTCTTAGCCATATGTTCTTATCCTCCAGTGGAAGCCCGCATTGCGGGTGGTGAGCATTGGGTGAAGCGTGCGAGAGGAGCCTGGCGAGAAGCTAGGCCTCGATGATGGCGTAGATGTCATCGGCACGGAGGAGCAGGAAGTCCTCGCCGTCGATCTTGACCTCGTTGCCGCCGAACTTGCCGTAGAAGACCTTGTCGCCGGCCTTCACGTCAGGGACGATGCGCTCGCCCTTGTCGTTCGTCTTTCCTGCGCCCACGGCGATGACCTCGCCCTTCTGGGGCTTCTCCTGAGCACCGCTCGAGATGTAGAGACCCGTGGAGGTCTTCTCCTCCTTGGGAGCCGGCTTCACGAGCACGCGATCGCCCAGTGGCTTCAAATTCATATCTATGAACCTCCTCCTTGCGCCTCCCGGCGCAACCCTCGGCGAGAGATCTGGCACTCCCGCCCTTCGAGTGCTAACGCAAAGGATACTACCCACCTGGCCCACCCTATACAACGGGAAGGCAAAAAATCTTCTGAGTTTGCACTTAGATTTTGTGGTGGTCGGGAGAACAGGCATGACGGTCCCAATGATCCATCCATCGGGACCGTCATGCCTCCTAGGCGTTGCGCCTGCGCAGTGCGAGGGCAAGACCTGCCAGGACACAGCCGACAAGGGCCATGGGCAGCACCGACATCGAGTCGTCCGCCGTACGTGGGACGGCTTGGGCAGTGGTCATGCTGACCTGCGTCGTGCCGTCTTCCGCCGTGGGTGTCTCGGGACTCGTAGGGGTCTCGGGTGACGTGGGTGTCTCGGGACTCGTGGGCTCAGGCTCGATTCTCGTAGCCCTAAGTACCAACACATCGTCATCGAGGGCCGTGGAACCCATCACGTAGAGCCAACCCCCCGAGGTGGCGGCGCTGGCATAGAAGAGCGGTGCCCGCCACGCGCGCTTGCCGAAGTCCGAGAAGGTCTTACCGCCATCGGACGAGAGGTACGTGTCGGCGTCGACGAAGGTGGTCTCGGTGTCATCGGTATAGGCGAGCACGCCGCTGATGACAGGTCCCGTGCTGGTCATGGCGATGCCATAGGTACCATGGATGGTCTTGGTGCGGTCACTCGTCGAGGACTTCGTAACACGGGGCAAGGCGGAGCTGATGTCCTCCGTCGACCAGGCATCCCCTGACCTGGTGACCTTCTGCATGCCAGCAATCGTCATGACCGAGCTAGACGAGATGCTTCGGCCCTGGCAGACATAGATGGAAGTGTCGTCTGCCGCGACCCTGGGGCAGACACAACCGCTCGCAAGGCTTCCCACCGATGTGACCGTACCATCGGAGACATCCAGCGTCGCGACGTTGTCCTTGTCGAGGGCAAGCAGCGACGTGAACCCCAGGGGGGACGTCCCTATGCCGCTCGCCCCACCCACGAGCACGAGCTGGCCACCCATATCGGCGATCGAGGAGGCCAGGGGTACCTGGGAGGCATCGAGGACCTGCCAGGCATCGGCAGCGGGATCGTAGGAGTAGAGCACCGATCGGGCCGTCTTTGCGGTCCAGTCGAGGACGGTGCCGCATGCGACGATGTGACCGTCATGCACCGTCGCAGAGAGCGTGTTGACCTGCTCGGGCAGCGCCGCACACGTCGTCCAGCTCTCATCGCTGGGGTCATAGCGCCACATCTCGCGATAGGACCCCATCTCATAGCTCTGGTCGTGATCGCTCTGGTAATAGGCCTCGTACTGGTCCTGGGGAAGCACATAGAGGCAATCGTCGAGGCCCACCATGAGGTTGTCCATGCTGTTCTGCGAGAGCTCCGCCGGCATCTCGATGTCCTTCTCGAAGAGGGCCTTGTTGCTGGCCGAGGGGACCTCCAGCAGGTAGCTCTCGGTACAGCTGCCAGCACTCGTCGTCACCGTGATGGGCAGGACACCGGCCATGGTACCCTCGGGCACCTCTGCCACGATCTCATCGTCCGTCCATGAGATGACGGTCGCACTCGTACCTGCGACGCTCACGGTACCGGAACTCCCGAAGTCGCTGCCGCTGACCCTGACCTGGAGAGGGTCGGAGCCATCCACGAGCTCGGCCGAGTCGATGACCGGCAGCACCTTGGCTGAGGAGGTGGAGAGGTCGATCTGGCCGCCAGAGGTGCATGTGGTGAGGAAGCGACCATCATATTGGTTGATGTGCGACTTCAGCCAGGACACGCGATCGCGTGCGAGTTGGCCACGCATGCTGGAAGGTGCCTGCGAGGTCAGGCCTTGGTCGAGGGCGGCGACGGCCGCCGCACCCGCGACCATGGGCGCGGCCATGGAGGTCCCCGACATGTAGCGATAGGGGGCCACTGTCGTACCAGCAGCGAAACAGTCCAGATAGGCCTCCGAGACCGCAGGCGCGAAGGAGAGCCTGAAGGTGGCGCATCCGTCCGCATCGAGGGCGATATGACTGCCTGCGGTCCCCACCGACGCGAGGTCGAAGGAGCTGCCCCTCCAGACCCGATCGGCCAAGTAGTCGTCCGTCCATGAGGAGGCCGAGAAATATGTCACCCATTCGAAAGACCCATCGGACCGTATGGTGGCCAGCTCAAGGGTCTTGGCAGTAGTAGTTACTTGAGATGCCGCATCGCAGACCGCCAACGTCTTGAAGTTGGCCATGGTGGCGGAGCCAAGGGGCACCTTGAGGTAGCACCCGTTCTGCTGGTATCCATACGCCGTTCCGAGATCTGCCAGGTCGTCCGTACCCAGCTTGAGGGAGGACCCACCCTCGTAGTAGTACGTCGAGCTCGTGGTCCCGACCTGGTCTGCCGCAACAAGGGTGGCCTCGTCGAAGGTCTTATAGACCTTCACGGAGCCGTTGGCAGTGTCGAAGTTGTCGTACACCGTGGGGTTGCCGTCGGTCTCGGCCAGATAGGAGGCCCGCTCCGGCTCGGAGGTCCCCTCGAGGATCGCCGTCGAGAGGATCTGGGCACCCGGCGCCATCACGTCGGTGGTCGACTGGCCGAAGTTGTAGGCAACCTCGCCGTTCTTGCCCGTGGCACCCACCACGACGGCGTAGGGATTGTCCTTCAGGGCCGAGGCCAGGCGGGGGTTGTAATCGGTGTCGTCCTCCTCGTTGCCCGCCGAGAAGATGCTGACCACGCCCTTCTCGCCCAGCTGCGTCACGATGAGGGAGGTCATCCTGGTGATCTGGCGATCGCCCCAGGAGTTGTTGACGGCCACCAGGTTGAGACCGTTGTCGACGCACTTCGAGAGGTAGGCATAGCCACGGGCCATGCTTGCGGTGGTGAGGGCCCCGTCAGCGTTGTACACCTTGACGGCGGTGAGCTTCACGCCGTTGGCCACACCGCTCGTGCCGAAGTCGTTCCACTCGGAGGCGATGACGCCGGCGCAGTGGGTGCCATGGCCTAGGGTGTCCATGACGTCCGTCGCGTCACCGACGCCACTGACGTTCATGCCATAGTCGCCGCCGTCGAGGTTGTAGGAACGCATGTTGTCGATCACGACGTCATCGAGGTCGGGGTTGGTGTAGTCGATGCCTGAGTCCATGACCGCCACGACACCGGCAGCGTTCTCGTCGCCATCCGGCCAGTTGGGCGAGTTGATGTCGAAGCCGAGATACGACTTGCCGTCATTCAAGGTCGAGCCGTCGTTGTCGAGGCCCCACTGGTAGGACGTGAGGTCGGGCACGCTCGTGGCCTGTACTGTCGCGGTGTCAGAGCTGGTCGAGGAGGCCGACGAGACAGCATCCTGGGCGGCGAGCTCAGCAGCGGCATCGACGGACGTGGTGTCGACCTCGTCTGCGGTGTCCTCCCCTGCCTGCTCGACATAGTTGGGTTCCACCATGAGGACGCGCGAGTCATCCCAGAGGGCGTCGAGCATCTGCTCGCAGGTCATGTCCGGGTTGGTGATGAGGATGACGGAGATGGTGTCATCGGTCGACTGGGCGGATACGGCCTCGTCGGTCGCCGTGGCATAGGACGATGCCGTGGTGTCGAGGAGGGTCTCGGTATCGGAGGAGTCGCCCTCCGTCGCGAACCAGTCCGTCGTGGAAGCCGCGTCGCCATAGACGGCAGCTACGACCTCGCCTTCCACATAGTCGCCTGTGGCAAGGAGATCGGAGATCTGGGTGGCCTTGTCGGACTCGGAGTCGGACGTCGAGGCTGCTGCCGTATCCGACGCATCGCTCGTGGTACTCGAGACGTCGGTGGTGACGGTGGAATCCTCGGCAGGCTCAGAGGATGCCACGGCAGGCATCGGCACCCCGGAAAGCACCAGGACCAACGAGAGGAACGCCGCGAACACGAGGCGCATCCTGGACAGGGACGTCATTCTCGGATGGTTCTGGGTCATGGTGTCCTCCACGTGGCTCGGCAGACTCACTTGCACCCGACGTGACACAGTGAGGACGTCATGTCGGAGGGATAGGGACGATCAGGCGGTTCTCCTCGACTGTCCCAGTATCTGAAGGATGATGTTGATGATCTTGAAGTAGATGTAGATCACGGTGTAGACGAGCCCGAAGGCGGCCATCCACTCGAGCTTCTTGGGCATCTCGCCCTCGACGCACCCCTGGATGGTGTCGAAGTCGACCAGCAGGAAGAGCGCCGCGATGATGACGAAGACCACGGACATGGCGATGCTCACGATCGGTGACCCCATGAAGGTCATCATGGACTGGATGATGGTCCCAAGACCAGGGATGAAGGACAGCGCGAACAGTGCGATGCCACCAAAGATGCAGGTGAGGAAGAGGGCAAATACGATGGTCTTCGCCTTGCCCGAGAGACGCACCTTCATGTGGACGTAGAGGAACAGCATCCCTCCCACGAGCGCGGCCGTGAGGATGAAGGCAGCGAGCGACACCCACTTGTACTCGGGGGTGAGGCTCTGCGTGAACATGCCGATGAAGTAGCCCTCGAAGAGGGCGTAGAGGGTTCCCACCACGGGGATGGCAGGGCGGATGAGCCAGGCCAGGAGCGGTGTGAAGAGCACGATGACGCCAGCCACGGCCACCACCATGAGCTCGATGGCACATGAGTCGATGGCGACGATACCCGTGAGGTTATCGAGGTCGGTCACGGAAATGGTCCCGCCATAGGCGGCGGCGTTGGCCATGAGGTAGGAGTGGGCGATCCCAAAGACGAAGTACCCTGCGAGACAGAGCACGAGGAAGTAGATCGTCTTGTGAGCGATACCCTGGTAGGTGGCCACATCACCTGTGACCTCGAGCGTGTTGGCCTTCTTGGCCATCTTGCGGATGAGGGGATTGCACATCCCATAGCCCACGAACGAGGCCACCGAACCTGTCTGCGCCATGATGTCTCCTCTGCTCGTATCCTCGATTGGTCGTCATCAGATGGCTTTAAGGCTTAGGAGCAGTATGGCATGCCATGGACACCAAAAGGACACCAAATGGCGAGCGGCACTCAGCTACGCGCTCGATGTCATCACGGGAGAGAAAGAGACACCCGACCTCGCAGTCGCCTCACGCCTCGAAGGCGAGCCTGCCCCCACATAGTGACGGTGCGACCTCGCTACGACGAGAGGGCAGGGTCACGACCGTGGACGTCGATGACGCTCCCCTCGGTATTTGCTACTATATGCCTATCATTTAAAACGACGTCGGAAGGAACCGACCATGAACCTCTATGACTTCAGCATCCATGACCGCGATGGCAAGGACGTCAGCTTGGCCGACTACCGTGGCAAGGTGGTGCTTGTGGTGAACACCGCCACCGAGTGCGGATTCACGCCCACCTACGCCGACCTGCAGGCCCTCTACGAGAAACTCCACGACCGCGGCCTCGAGATCATCGACCTGCCCTGCGACCAGTTCGGCCATCAGGCGCCAGGGTCGGCCGACGAGATCCACCAGTTCTGCACCGGCCGCTTCGGCGTCACGTTCCCGCAGTTCGACAAGGTCGAGGTCAATGGCGCAGGCGAGATACCCCTCTACACCTGGCTCAAGTCCGAGAGGGGCTTTGCCGGCTTCGACCCTGACCACAAGATCACGCCGGTGCTCGTGGACATCCTCGGCAAGGCGGACCCTGACTGGCAGAGCGACCCGTCCATCAAGTGGAACTTCACCAAGTTCCTGGTCGACCGCGAGGGCGACGTGGTGGCGCGCTTCGAGCCCACGGCCGACGTCGAGAAGGTCGTCGAACCTGCCGTGGAGGCGCTGCTCTAACAGCTACTCGGCACATCCTCCCCCTCCGGGCGCCCATGCTGACTGACGAGGGAGAACGTCCTTCCCTACACCAGCTGGTCGAGCTCCGCCTGCCACACCGCGCGGCTCGCGTCGCTCGGCATGCGCAGGTCGCCACGCGGGCTCACGGCCACCGAGCCCACCTTGGGGCCGTCAGGCAGGCAGCTGCGCTTGAACTGCTGGGCGAAGAAGCGCCGGTAGAAGACCTTCTCCCACGAGAGTATCGTCGAGGCAGGATAGGCCCGCGCGCCATGGGTGCCGTCGAAGGCCACACGCGCGAGGCGATAGACCTTGGCCGGGCCGAACCCCTGGCGGAGCATCCCATAGAGGAAGAAGTCATGCAGCTCATAGGGTCCCACGAGGTCCTCCGTGCGCTGCGAGATGGTGCCGTCGGCCGTGGCCGGCAGGAGCTCGGGCGAGACGGGCGTGGCGAGCACGTCGGCAAGCACCGTGGCCAGGGCATCGTCCCCGCAGGTGTCGGCCACATGACGCACCAGGTGTCGGACGAGCGTCTTGGGGACGCCGGCGTTCACGCCGTACATCGACATGTGGTCCGCGTTGTAGGTGGCCCAACCCAGCGCGAGCTCGGAGAGGTCTCCCGTGCCCACCACGATGCCCCCCTCCTGGTTGGAGAGGTCCATGAGGATCTGCGTACGCTCTCGCGCCTGCGCGTTCTCGTAGGTGACGTCGTGCGTGGCCTCATCGTGGCCGATGTCGGCGAAGTGCTGCCGCACCGAGGCGGCGATGCCCACCTCACGGAGCTCGCAGCCCAGGGCCTCCGCAAGAGAGGAGGCGTTGCCATGCGTGCGATCCGTGGTGCCGAAGCCCGGCATGGTGACGGCCAGGATCCCCACACGGGGGAGTCCCAGCAGGTCGAAGGCGCGTGCGCTCACGAGAAGCGCCAGCGTGGAGTCAAGCCCGCCCGACACCCCCACCACCGCGCGGCTGCTCCCGGTGTGCTGCAGGCGCCTGGCCAGTCCGTGCGCCTGGATGGCGAGGATGTCCTCGCACCGCTCGGCCCTGCTCGCGGGGTCATCGGGAACGAAGGGGTGCGGGTCGACGAAGCGAGTGAGCCGCGTCTCGACGGGGTCGAGCGTGAAGTCGCTCACCACGTAGCCCGCAGCCTCGGCAGACGGGCTCGTCAGATACGTCGACATGCGCCGGCGCTCGGCCGCGAGGAGCGCCACGTCGACCTCGCTCGCGGCGACGCCCTCCCCGAACGGGCGCGACTCCGCAAGCACGCGGCCGTTCTCGCAGACCAGGTCATGGCCGCCGAAGACGATGTCCTGGGTGGACTCGCCCCAGCCCGCGCTCGCATAGAGGTACGCGCACACGAGGCGGGCGCTCTGGCCGCATACGAGCTCATGACGGTAGCTGGCCTTGCCGACGAGGTCGTTCGAGGCCGAGAGGTTGCAGACCA
The DNA here is from genome assembly GCA_022483015.1 of Atopobiaceae bacterium. Classification (NCBI taxonomy): domain Bacteria; kingdom Bacillati; phylum Actinomycetota; class Coriobacteriia; order Coriobacteriales; family Atopobiaceae; species Atopobiaceae bacterium. Next base: position 222,196 of record JAKVOB010000001.1, read on the forward strand.
CGGTGGCACCGGCGCACGCAAGCCCGATGGAGGGCGGCTCGGGCACCCAGAGGTCCTCGCAGACCTCGACGCCGAGCACGAGCGACGGCATGTCGGCGCAGCGGAAGAGCTGCCGGGCCCCGAAGGACACGCCAGACTGGCCCGCGACGTCGATGCGGCAGACGTCCGCAGGACCAGCCGAGAAGTGACGGCCCTCGTAGAACTCGTTGTAGGTGGGGATGGCCCGCTTGGGCACCACGCCGAGGATGCGTCCGTGGGCCAGGACGGCGCAGCAGTTGTAGAGCTTGGCGTTGACCCGCAGGGGAACACCCGCGAGCACGACCGCATCGACGTCGGCGAGGTCGGCGGCCAGGGTGGCAAGACCCCTCTCGGCAGCATCGAGAAGCTGGTCCTGCCAGAAGAGGTCCTCGCAGGTGTAGGCCGTGACGCAGAGCTCCGGGAGCACGACCACGCGGGCGCCGGTGCCCGCCGCCGTGCGCACGGCCTCCTCTGCGGACCGGACGTTATAGGCCACGTCAGCCACACGCACATGCGGCGTGACCGCCGCCACCGCCACGAACCCGTCGTGCATGGGAGCCTCCTCGGGAGAACGGACACGATGTCAGATGACCCCATGATAGCGGGAGCAGGGCCTTTGGGTCACAGGGCAGCCGAGAAGGGCCCGGTCGAAGGTCGTGGAACCGGTGCTACGGCTCCACGCAGGTGTGCTCGAGGAGGTCGATGAGCACACGGATCCCCTGCACGTAGGCCCGTCGCGTGATGCGCTCGTCGGTCCCGTGCACGCCTCGCGCCGACTCGTCGCCGTCCACCATGAAGACGCTCATGCGCAGGCAGGAGTCGCACACGCACTCGTACATGCGGGCATCGCTCGCGGCCACGGCCAGGTTGGGTGCCACGGTGATCGGGCGTCCCGTGGCAGGGTCCTCGAAGTAGCGGCCGGCGGAGGCGGCCAGGTGCGCGAACCCGTAGCCATCGGCGCGCGAGGTGGCCGAGGGGTCGTTGCCCACGAAGTAGAGCTCCACGTCGACGTCGAACGGCGCCGCAAGCTCCTGGCAACGCCTGAGCATACCCTCCTGGGTGTCGCCCTCGATGGCCCTGAGGTCGATGACGGCGAACATGTCCTGGGGCATCACGTTGGAGGCCGTCGAGCCGCCCACGCACATCGTAGGTGCCACCGTGGTGGCCACGTAGGGGAAGGTCTCACGCTGGGAGGCGAGCACCTGCGCGATCTCGTCCGCGTGGGCATCGACCGAGGCACGGCCCCCTCGCACCAACGACGCCAGCGGCTCCTCCGTGACCTGCGGTGCGAGCGCGGCGAGCATCTCGCGGTCGCACTCCACGAGGCCCACGGCCCACGGCTCGGCGACGACGGCCGCGACGGCCTGCGAGAGCCGCCCGAGCGTGGTCCCCCCGAAGGGGTTCGAGGAATGGCCGCCGGCACCTCGGGCGGTGAGGCGCAGGTCGCAGTAGCCCTTCTCGGCGAGGCTCACGAAGAGCACCGGCACGCCCGGCGCCCCCATCGCGTCAGCCGTCGGAATCACGTAGTCGCCCTCGTCGAGGAGGTACTCGAGGCGTACCCCGCGCTCCTCGAGGATGTGTCCCAGCCGGCGTCCGCCCGTCTGCTGGACCTCCTCGTCACAGCCGAAGCAGAACATGAGGGGCCGCGCGAGCGAGGAGCCATGCGCGAGCAGGTACTCGCAGGCCTCGAGCTCACCCATGAGCTGGTCCTTCATGTCGACCGAGCCGCGTCCCCAGACGTAGGTCCCGTCCAGGAAGCCCTCGAAGGGGCCATGCGTCCAGTCGCCCTCCGTACCTGGCATCACAGGCACCACGTCCTGATGGGCCATGAGCATCGCCGGGCGGAGCGACGCGTCGGTACCGGGGAGCGTGAGCATGACGGAGTGGTCGAATACCTCGAGCGTACCCGCGGCGAAGGTGCGGGGGAAGCGCTCCTCAAGATAGGAGAGCTGCGCCTCGAAGGGCTCCCAGTCGGTGGCCGCGAGGTCGACCTGGGCGATGGTGGGGAAGCGTAGCACGCCCGCCAGGCGTTCGCAGCAGGCGTCCGTGTCGAGGTCGGGATAGTCGTCCTCGTGGGCGAAGTAGCGCCAGACCTCAGCCATGCGTGTCTCCTCCTGGCAGCTCTCAGCCGCCGGTCATGCCTGCTACAGGCTCATGTTAGGGTCGGCGTCCATCGTGAGGTCGGCCGTCTGTCCCGCAGCGAGCCTCCGGGCCGCCACCAACGCGATCATGGCTGCGTTGTCCGTGCATGCCGAGAGGGGCGGCACCGTCACGCGGACGCCACGGCGCGAGAAGGCCTTCTGGTATGCGGCGCGGAGCTGAGGGTTCGCAGCGACTCCCCCGCCCACGCAGAAGTCCGTGACCCCACACTCCTCCACGGCCGTGACCGCCTTGGCCACCTGCACGTCGATGACGGCGGCCTCGAAGGATGCGGCCAGGTCGGGAAGGTCGATGGCACGGCCGGCCTTGTTCTGGCCCTGGATGTAGGTTATGACCGAGGTCTTGAGGCCCGAGAGCGAGAAGCGATAGTCGTGGCTGTGCATCATGGCACGGGGGAAGCGCACGGCCTTGGGATTGCCCTGGGCAGCGAGCTTGCTGATGACGGGGCCACCGGGGTACCCGAGCCCCAGGGCCTTGGCGACCTTGTCGAAGGCCTCCCCCACCGCGTCGTCGATGGTCTCGCCGAGGACCTCGTAGTCGCCCCAGCCACGCACGCACACGAGCATGGTGTGACCACCCGAGACCAGGCTCGCCACGAAGGGCGGCGTGAGGTCGGGGGTCTCGAAGAGGTTCGCGAGGAGGTGCCCCTCGAGGTGGTTGACCCCGACGAGCGGCAGGCTCGCCGCGGAGGCAAGGCCCTTCGCGAAGGCGATGCCCACCACGAGCGCACCCACGAGGCCGGGCCCCTGGGTCACGCCCACGGCGGCGAGGTCGGCGGGGACGAGCGTGTCCACACCGAAGTGCGCGCCTGCCTGTGCCATGGCCTCCTCGTAGACGCCGACCACGGCCTCGACGTGCTTGCGCGAGGCGATCTCGGGGACGACGCCGCCGAAGCGGGCATGGAAATCGATCTGGGTGGCCACGACGCTCGAGACGATCGTGCCGGAGCCGTCGATGACGGCCATGGCGGTCTCGTCACAGGACGACTCGATGGCGAGCACGAGGTCGCCTGCGGAGGCGATGGCGGATGCCGCCTCGTCGCTGCGCGGCGCGCACTCGATGGGCCAGGGACGGATGGAGGCACGGGGCTCGGGACGGCTCGCGTTGGCCGGGACCTCGAGCGGAAGCCGCGCCACGAGGATGAGGGCATCCTCCCCCTTGGCATAGTAGTCACGACGACGGCCCGTCTGGGCCATGTGGAGCTGGTCGTAGAGGGCCCGTGCCGGTGCGTTGTCCACGGCGACCTCGAGCGAGCAGGTCTCGGCACCGAGCATCTGCCCGTCATAGGCCACACGGGCGAGAAGGCGCTCGGCGATGCCCTGCCTGCGACGGTCCGATGACACGGCGACGTCAAGGACCTCGAGGTCGGGGCCGGCAAGCCTGCCGCCGGCAAAGCCCACGACCGTGCCCTGGTCATGCGCGACCCACCAGACATGCCCCGGCTGGGCCAGGTCGTCCTCGAGCATGGGGGCGGACCACGGCGTGTGGGGGCTTCCCTTGAAGATGTCCGCCTCGAGGGTGGCCACGGCCGCCACGTCGTTCACCGACATGGGCCTGAGCTGGAGGTGCCTGTCGGCAAGCGCGTCGTCGCAGCCGGTGAGCGCCACCGTGGGCGGCTCGGACAGGCCGAGGCGCTTCGCCTCGTTCTCCTCGGCATCCGAGAGGCGCGTGTACACGGGGAGCACGAGCGCAGGGTCGCCCGTCTCGGTGGCAGAGTAGCGCGCGGGTGAGGCGGCGGCGCGGAGCAGCCCCTCGCCCGTAGGATGCCAGAGCGACTCGTCGAGCACGGAGGTGAGGCCTGCCGCCTCGTACCGGTCGCGATACTTCTTGAGGCCGTCACCGGTGAGCTGGATCGAGCCATGGTCGTCGCGCTCGGCCCATGCGCGCACGGCGTCGTCGACCTTCGAGACCGACTCCACGGCGAAGAGGCGCTTGGGTCCCTGGTCGCTCACCTGGTAGAGGGCAGGATAGACCTCGCGGCGCATGGCGTCGCCCACGACGCCCACGAGGCCGCGCGAGCCAGCCTTCCAGGCGCCCCAGGCGACGGCATCGAGCGTCGAGGTCCCGTGGAGGGGACATCCCAGGCCGCACGCCAGGCCCTTGGCCGTGGCGATGCCGATGCGCACCCCCGTGAACGAGCCGGGGCCACGTCCCACGAGCACGGCATCGACGTCGGCCATGGCATGTCCGGCACGCGCGAGCAGCTCCTGGCAGGTGGAGACGAGCTCCACGTTGGCATGCCTGCGGCAGAGGTGGTCGCCCGAGGCGAGCATCTCGATGGAGGCGCCGGAGGCATGGGGCGTCCACTCGCAGGCGGCCGCTGCCAACATGTCAGTCGAGGTATCAAGGGCGAGCACGAGCATGGTTCAGGACTCCTTGCAGATGGTGGCGTCGAACGCCGCGTCGAGGGACAGGACGAGCCGGGTGGCCTCGGTGCCGTGGGGCTCGAACGTGATGGAACGGGGAGGCTCGACGTTTGCGGCGACCTCGTCGTCGAGGCGCTCGAGCGTCACGTCGACCCGCTCGTCACCGAGCTCGTCGGCGAACGCCTCGCCCCACTCGACCAGGCAGGGACCGTCACCGTCCAGCGCGTCATACACACCGGCATCGCCGAGCTGGCTGGCATCGTCGAGACGATAGAGGTCGAAGTGATGGAGGTCCGTCTCGGCACCCTCGTGGGTGACCTCGATGTTGAAGGTGGGGCTGGTGACCTCGTCGGCCACGCCCATGCCCCGGGCGACGCCCTTGGTGAGCTGGGTCTTGCCAGCACCGAGGTCGCCGGTGAGGATGAGGAGGTCGTCCGCGCCGAGCAGGGTCCCGAGGATCCGGCCGAGCTCGATGGTCGCCTCAGGCGAGGTCGAGACATAGGTGCCCGCACCCGTGCGTCGGAGGTCAGCGCCCATCGGGCGCCTCCGTGCCGCGCCGGGTCTGGCCCTTCGTACGAACGGCGGTGCCCATCTCTGCGGTGGCATCCCCATGCTCGACGGGGGCATCGTTGGCGGGATGTGCCTTGAGCCACTCACCCAGCATCGCGAAGTCGGCCTCGAGCACCTCCTGCTTCGACTGGTCATAGATCGCCGCGGCGGGATGGTAGACGGGGAGCACATGGAAGTGGCCCGTCTCGTGCATGCGCCCGCGCAGCTGGGTGATGCCCACGTCCGTGTGCAGCACGAAGTGGGCCGCGAAGTTGCCGAGGCAGACGATGACGTCAGGCCAGATGGACCTGATCTGCTCGCGCAGGAACGGCGAGCAGGCCTCGATCTCGGTCGGCTGGGGGTTGCGGTTTCCGGGAGGGCGGCACTTCACCACGTTGGCGATGTAGATGTCCTCACGACGGATGCCCGCGATCTCGAGAAGGGCGTCGAGCTTGTGGCCGGCGGCACCCACGAAGGGGATGCCGGTCTTGTCCTCGTTCTTACCGGGCCCCTCGCCCACGAACATCACGCGGGCATGGGGGTTGCCCGTGCCGAAGACCAGCGTGGTGCGCGTGTCACCGAGAGGGCACAGGTGGCAGTCGCCCATGAGCGACGAGATCTCCTCGAGCGAGACCTCGCGCGGCTTCTGATGGTCGTGACCCGGTATGACCAACCTGGACATCGGCGCCCCCTAGACGTAGATCTTCTCGAGGCGCAGGCCGAAGTCGCAGACCACCTCGTAGTTGATGGTTCCCCGGAGCGTCGCATGGTCATCGGCCGTGATGCGGTCGTCGCCGTCGGCGCCGATGATGGTGACGCGGTCACCCGCCGAGACGGGCACGGCAGGGTTGAGGGAGCGTATGGGGTTGACGTCGACCGCGAACATGAACTGGTCCATGCAGATGTTTCCCACCTGATGGCAGCGCTGGCCGTTCACGAGCACGTCCATGCGGCCCGAGAGGGTGCGAGAGAGTCCGTCGGCATAGCCCACCGAGCAGGTCGCGATCTGGGTGTTGCCTCGGGGCACTCGATAGGTGAGGCCATAGCCGACGCCCGTGCCCACGGGAGGCTTGACCGCTCGCGTCACGCGGGCGCGCACGCTCATGACCGGCTCGAGGTCGACCTTGCCCACGGTCGCCGCAGAGGGGTGGAGCCCGTAGAGGGCGATTCCCTCGCGGCACATGTCGAGGTGGGTCTCGGGATGGAGGATCGTGGCCGGGGTGTTGTCACAGTGCACGAGCCCATGGTCGAGGCTGGCATCGGCAAGGGCGTTCACGGCATCGCAGAAGTGCTTGTACTGGAGCTCGAAGTCCCAGTCGCCCGGCACGTCGGCCGTCGCGAAGTGGGTGAAGGTGCCCGCACAGGTGAGGCCGCGGTGGAAGTCGATGGCCCGGCGGAAGTCGACCGCATCCTGCCAGTTGACGCCGATCCTGGTCATGCCCGTGTCGATGGCCAGGTGATAGCGCCCCTCGACCTCGTTGGCAGCCGCGCACTCGCCATAGGCGAGGGCGAACTCCGTGGTATAGACCGACGGCATGATCTGGTACTGCACCAGCGTCTCGATGGCCGACTCGGGCGGCTCGGCGAGCACGAGGATGGGCCAGTCGATCCCGGCCTCGCGAAGGGCCACGCCCTCGTCGACGGTCGCGACCGCGAACTGGTCGGCACCGGCCGCGTGCATGATCTTGGCGCAGGGCACGGCCCCGTGGCCATAGGCATCGGCCTTGACGACCGCCATCATGCTCACACCGGGTTCGAGAAGCCCCTTGAGCGTGCGCGTGTTGCGGCGCAACGCCCCTTGGTCGATCTCGACCCAGCTCCAACGCGTGTCAGGACAGTCCTTCTGCGGCATGGCCGCGCCTCCTCGTTGAGGGTTCCTAGGCCTCGTTCTGCTCGTCGGCACCTGCCGCCACGAGGGTCGCGTGCTCCTCGAGGGCATCCACCGCGAGCCCGATGGCATCGATGATGTCACTCGCCATGGCGCCACGGCTCCCGCGCCGCTCGGCCGCGATGGAACCGGCATACCCATGGACCTCGCAGGCGAACGAGCACAGCAGCGGGATGTCCTCCGGGTCGACGGGACGGTGCGCGAGGAACGACGCGATGATGCCGCCCAGGACGTCACCGGAGCCTGCCGTGGCGAGGCTCGCGGGCCCGGGCTTGGGCAGGAGCGCGACCTCGACGCCCACGCAGGCCGTGGCGGTGCCCTTTGCGACGATGCAGAGCTCGCTGCCGCCGTCCGACCAGACGATGCGACGCGAGGCCTCGAGCGCGGACGTGAGCGAGTCGGGCGGCGTGTCGGGAAGTCCCATGAGGCGACCCAGCTCACGCCGGTGCGGCGTGAGCACGAGCGGCGCGGAGCGGCGGATGAGCTCGGGGAAGTTGTCAAGGCGGTTCGAGGTGAGCCGGGCGAGGCAGTTAAGCGCGTCGGCATCGAGGACCAGGGGGATCTTGGTCTCGAGCAAGGCCGACACGATCGAGACCGTGGAGGCGCAGACCCTCATGCCCGGCCCTGCCAGCGTCACGGCGGAGCGCTCCGCGAGCGCGATGAGGTCGGCACGTCCGTCGGGCGAGAAGACCCCCTCCTTCTCGGCGGGAAGCCCCACCACGGGGATCTCGAGGAGGTGGGCCCGTGCGATGGCGGCGACCGGCTCGGGGACGGCCAGGGTCACATAGCCCGCACCGGCACGTGCCGCCGCCTTGGCGGCCATGATGGCAGCCCCGGGGAAGCGGGTCGATCCGCCCACCACGAGGACGCTGCCCCGCGAGAACTTGTCGACGGCACAGGTCGGAGGCTCGATGATGCTCACATAGTCGGACGACTCGCAGCGCCAGGCCACGGGGTCGGCCTCGACCACGAGCTGCTCGGTCTGCTCGGCGAGCGGTGCCACCACGATGGCACCGCAGACGTCGCGTCCCTCGTCGGCCAGAAGGCCCGGCTTCAGGGCGAGCATCGTGAGGGTCTCGTCGGCGACGATGCATGACTGGGCGGCATGGCCGGTCTGGGCGGACAGCCCGCTCGGGACGTCCACCGAGATGACCCGCGTGCCCGAGAGGTTCACCGCATCGATCCAGTTGTCGAACGGGGCGGAAGGCTCGCCATGGAAGCCCGTGCCGAGGATGGCGTCCAGCACGACGTCCGAGCCGAGGAGAAGCTCGTCGAGGTCGTCGCGGGGAGGTGCCACCAGCACCGGCACGCCGGCCGCCACGGCACTCCGCGCCACGACGGGTGCGAGGTCGCCCTTGAGCTCGGCAGGGTCGATCGGTGTGATGACCGTCACATGGACGCCGGACTCGGCCAGGTTCTCGGCTGCGACCCAGCCGTCGCCGCCGTTGTTGCCCACGCCCACGAGCACGACGACACGCTCGACGCCCTCCATGCGAAGGGCCTCCTGCGCCGCCGAGATGCCCGCCCGGTGCATGAGCTCGGACGTGCTCACGCCCACATGGGTGAGCTCGCGCTCGACACGCTTGACATCCTCGATGTTCAGTACAGGCTGCATGTCGATCTACTCCTCATCGGACGTCATGGTGACATCCATTATGCCCTCGGACTCCACGTGGGAGCCCGTCTCCTTGGTCTGGACGCGTTCGAGCTCGTCGATCACCGAACGGGCCTCCTTGAACGAGGCCGCGAGCTCGGCACGCGGGTCCCGCTCCTCCTCAGCGCCGGGGGCGCGCGGCCTCCGTCACCGCGACGGCGTTGGCCACCGCCATCTCGGTCGTGCGCGAGAGCGAGATCTCGACCTCGATGACACCATGGTCCTCCGCGATCCTCGCGGCACGGCCGGCGAGCACGGCCTGGGGACGTCCGTCGGCATCACGCGTCACCGACACGTCACGCACGCCCACGCCCTGCCCGAAGCCACATCCCAGCGCCTTGAGCACGGCCTCCCGAGCAGCGAACCGGCAGGCATAGTGCTCGGCAGGCCGGGCGCTCCTCTCGCAGTAGGCACGCTCGTCGTCCGTGAAGACGCGTCGTGCGAACGACGGGGTCCTCTCGAGCACGCGCTCCATGCGGGCGATCTCAACGATGTCGACTCCCACGCCGGCGACTGCCATGTGACCTGCCCCTACTCCACCGTGACCGACTTGGCGAGGTTCCTGGGCTTGTCCACGTCGCAGCCACGCGCAAGGGCCACGTAGCGAGCGAGCATCTGCAGGTGGACGATGGCCACGATGGGAACGTAGAACTCGGGCGCAGGCGGGATCCAGAGCACGCGCTCCACCTGGGAGGCGATGGCCTCGTCACCATCGGTGGCCACGGCGATGCAGGTGGCTCCGCGAGCGATGACCTCCTGGATGTTCGAGACCGTCTTGTCATGGACGCGGTCGTCGGGGACGATGGCGACCACGGGGAACCCGGGCTCGAGAAGGGCGATGGGCCCGTGCTTCATCTCGCCGGCCGGATAGGCCTCGGCAGGCAGGTAGCTGATCTCCTTGAGCTTCAGGGCACCCTCGGCCGCCGTGGTCGAGTTGACGCCGCGCCCCAGGAACAGGGCAGCCGGGGCATGGACGAAGTCCTCGGCGGCGGCCTTGTCCTGCCAGCTGCGGTCGAGCACGGTGCGGATCATGTCGGGCAGCTTGAGCAGGTCGCGGAAGCGCCTCGAGACCTCGCCGGCACCGAGGGAGCCGTTGCTCTGGCCCAGGAACAGGGCGAGGAGCACCGCAGCCACCATCTGGGCCGTGTAGGCCTTGGTGGATGCCACCGCGATCTCGGGACCTGCCTGCACGTAGAGCACACCGTCGGACTCGCGCGCCGCGCTCGAACCCAGGACGTTGGTGATGGCGAACACCTTCGCTCCGGCCGCATGCATCTTACGGGCCGCCGTCAGGGTGTCAGCCGTCTCGCCCGACTGGGTGATGATGACGCAGAGGGTGTGGTCGCTGACGAGGACGTCCTCGTAGTTGAACTCGCTTGCGGGCTCCACCACCACGGGGATGCGCGCCCAGGTCTCGATGAGGGTACGCGCGATGAGCCCCACGTGGTAGCTCGTGCCGCAGGCGACCACGAAGATGCGGTCGATGGACGAGAGCTCCTCGTGGGTGAGGTCGAGCTCGTCCATGCGGATGCCATGCTCGCCCAGGCGGTCCTTGAGGAGGCGCTCGATGGCCTCGGGCTGCTCGGAGATCTCCTTGGCCATGAAGTCGGGGTAGCCGCCCATCGTGGCCGCGGAGGCGTCCCAGTCGATGTCGATGGTGGTCGGCGTGGCGACAGGCTTGCCCTCCTCGTCGACGACCTTGACGGAGCCATCGGGAGAGAGTCCCGCAAGCTGGCCGTTCTCGAGCTGGATGACGTGGGAGGTGACCCCGGCAAGCGCCGTGATGTCGCTTGCCGCATACGCACCGCCCTCGGTCGAGGCGATGACGAGGGGGCTGCCGTTGCGGGCGAGCGCGATGTGACCGGGGTCGTCGGCACTCGTGGCCGCGATGGACCATGAGCCACGCAGGCGCGAGCAGGCCTGGGTGAGGGCGGCGAGGATGTCGCCCTTGGCGCTCCCTGCCATGGCCTCCTCGACGAGGTGGGCGATGACCTCGGAGTCGGTGTCACTCACGAAGTCATGCCCACGCGAGAGGAGCTCCTCGCGCAGCGCCCTGAAGTTCTCGATGATGCCGTTGTGCACGATCGCGACGCGACCCGTGCAGTCGAGATGGGGATGCGCGTTGATGTCGTTCGGAGCACCATGGGTGGCCCAGCGCGTATGCGCGATGCCGCAGGTCGACGAGAGGTCCTTGTCGGCGCAGCGCTCGACCAGGGTGGCTACGCGACCGGCGCACTTCACGCCGCGAAGGTTGCCATCACGCCCCAGGACCTCGACCCCTGCGGAGTCATACCCGCGATACTCGAGGGTCTTGAGTCCGTCAAGCAGATAGGGAACGGCCTGGGAGCAACCGGTGTATCCAACGATTCCGCACATAGTGTCCTCTCTGTCTGTAAGATACGGCAGCCGTCGATTCTAGCAATGCGGTGTGGAGCCACCACGGTGGGGAGGTTGCCGTTCCGTATCGTGAGCCTAGGCCTTGTAGGGTTCGAGTGCCGCGAGCACGGGCGCGTTGGCCTTCTCGCAGAGCTCCTCCGAGGGGGCCTCGGCAAGCACGCGGACGAGCGGCTCGGTACCACTCGCCCGCACGAGCACGCGACCGTTGCCCTCGAGGACCTTCTCGGCCTCGACGACGGCCGCCTTGACCGGTGCGGCCTCCATGGCGGCCTCCTTGTCGGTCACGGCCACGTTCACGAGCTGCTGGGGGTAGAGGTGCACCGGGCGGCAGAGCTCCGAGAGCTTCTCGCGCTCGGCACGGACGACCTCCATGATGCGCAGGCTCGTCATGATGCCGTCACCCGTGGCCTCGAGGTCGCCGAAGATGATGTGGCCGCTCTGCTCGCCCCCGAGCGAGTAGCCGTTCTCGCGCATGCAGGCGTACACGTTCTTGTCGCCCACGGCGGTCTTCTCGCACTTGATGCCGATCTCGTCGAAGGCCTTGAACAGGCCGAAGTTGCTCATGACGGTGGGGACGACCGTGCTCGAGGCGAGTCGGCCGTGCTTGGCGAGGTACCTGCCGCAGACATAGAGGATGAGGTCGCCATCGACCACATGGCCGCGCTCGTCGACGGCAAGGCAGCGGTCGGCGTCACCGTCATAGGCGAAGCCCACGTCGAGCCCGTTCTCCACGACGAAGCGCTGGAGGCCCGTCATGTGGGTGCTCCCGCAGTTGACGTTGATGTTCAGGCCGTCGGGCGTGTTGTTCATGATGTGGACCTCGGCGCCGAGGGCGTCGAAGACGGGCTTCGCCACGCTCGAGGCGGCGCCGTTGGCGCAGTCGATGCCGATCTTGAACCCCTGGAGCGAGAAGTTCGCGTTGGCGATGAGGCTCGCGATATAGCGGTTGCGTCCCTGCATGTAGTCGACGGTGTAGCCGATGTCGGCGCCCGTGGCGAGCGGCACGTCCACGAGGCCGTCGATGTAGCCCTCGATCTTCTCGAGGACGTCCTCGTCCATCTTGTAGCCCTCGTGGTTCACGAGCTTGATGCCGTTGTCCGTGTAGGGGTTGTGGCTCGCCGTGATCATGATGCCGCAGTCGAAGCCGCCGTCGATCGTCTCGTAGCTCACGCCCGGCGTGGGGATGACGTGGACCATGTATGCCTCGGCACCGCTCGCCACGAGGCCAGCCACGATCGCAGACTCGAACATGTAGCTCGATCGACGCGTGTCCTTGCCGATGAGGATGCGGGCACGCTTGCCCGTGCGGGCGCCATAGTACCAACCCACGTAGCGGCCGATCTTGAAGGCGTGCTCCACGTCGAGACCCTCGTTTGCCTGGCCCCTGAAGCCGTCGGTACCAAAGTACTTCATGCCGCTTCTCCTTCGTCGGGATACGGTCTGGATGAGCAGATAGAGACGGGGCCTGCCGATACGATGTCGACAGGCCCCGTATGAGGAACGGTTGCCACGAAGCCGCGAGGCGTTCGACCTAGCGCTTCGAGAACTGCGGGCGCTTGCGGGCCTTCTTCAGGCCGTACTTCTTGCGCTCGACCGCGCGGGAGTCGCGCGTGAGGAACCCGGCGCTCTTGAGCTCGGCGCGGTACTCGCCGGCGTCGAGGAGGGCACGGGAGATGCCGAGGCGGAGCGCCCCGGACTGGCCGTTGATGCCGCCGCCGTCGCAGTTGGCGATGACGTCGAAGTGGTCGACGGTGTCCGTGACCTTGAAGGGTGCGCAGGCGTTGTCGACGAGCTGCTGGCGACCGAAGTAGTCGAGGGCATCGCGGCCGTTGACGGTGACCTTGCCGGTTCCGGGAACGAGACGGACGCGGGCGACGGCCTCCTTGCGGCGACCGGTGCCGGTGTAGATTGCGGATGTATCAGCCATCGGTTAAGCCTCCAGCTCAATCTTGGTGGGGTTCTGTGCGGCGTGCGGATGCTCGGGGCCTGCGTAGACCTTGAGCTTCATGAACTGCTGATGGCCGAGGGTGGTCTTGGGGATCATGCCACGGACGGCGTGCTCGATGACCCGCGTGGGATGCTTGGCCATGGCCTCCTGGAAGCTCTCCGACTTGCCGCCACCAAGGTAACCGGTGTAGTGCCAGTAGGACTTCTTGTCAGCCTTCATGCCGGTAAGCTGGACCTTAGCGGCGTTGATGACGATGACGTAGTCGCCGGTGTCGGTGTGGGGCGTGTACTGCGGCTTGTTCTTGCCGCGCAGAATCATGGCGACCTGCGTGGCCAGACGGCCGAGGGTGGCGCCGTCAGCATCGATGAGGACCCAGTTGCGGGTGACCTCTCCGGGCTTGGCGTACTGAGTCGACTTCATTTGACTCCTCCATGTGCTGTTTCACGTACGGATGCTTTTGCAAGGTTACGGGGCTCGCAAAGAAGCTTTCTGAGTGTACACCACCTAGGTGCCGAAGCTGCGAGAATGACGAATCTCCATGAGCCGGGCGCAGCGGGTGGCATGCCCTCCCCGCTCGGTCGCCCCTGACGGTAGCATCAACCTGCGAGGGCGGCCCGCACCTGCTCGACCGCTGCAAGACCGGCGGTACGTCCCTGCAGGTAGAGGGTCAGAAGTTCACCACCCTGAGACGGACGTCGCGCTGATGTCCACCGGCTCGGGCGGGGCGACGACCACGGCCGCGCCCTCCCGCTCGAGCTGCCAGATGTGCTCGCGCTGCTCCATGTAGCGCGGCGCCCGGTTGGCCAGCACCTCGAGGTAGTAGGGAAAGTCCGCGTAGCGGACCCTCGCGGCGGCCATGAGCTCGTAGGGTCCCTCCTTGACGTAGCCGCGGTCGCGCGTGAGCACCACGACGAGCCTGGTCGCACCGTCTGCCATGGCCCTCTCCACCGGGACGGAGTCGGTCGTGCCGCCGTCGAGGTAGCGATGCCCGTCGAGGTCCACGATCTTGGAGACCACCGGCAGCGAGGCCGAGGCGCGAACCTTGTCGATGTCCTCGGGGAGCTCGGCCACCTCGAGGTAGTCGGGCGTGCCGAAGGTCACATCGGAGACCACGGCCACCATCCGCATGGGGTTGGCCATGAAGGCATCGCTGTCGAAGGGGTCGAGCCGGTTCTGCACCTCGTCGTAGACGAAGTCCACGCCGGTGAGGTCACCCGTGGTGGCAAGCGAGTAGAGCGACATGAAGCGCTTGTCGTCGCGGTAGGCGAGCGTGTCGCGCATCATGCGACCGTTCTGGCCGGCCTTGAAGTCGGCCGCGTTGATGGCGCCGGCCGAGACCCCATAGGCCACGTCGAACCCCGTGAGCCCCTGCTCGAGGAACACGTCGAGCACGCCTGCCGTGAACTGTCCCCGAAGGCCGCCGCCCTCGAGCACCAACGCAACCTTGCCAGCCATGAGACCCCCTCGTCACGTGCCCGCACCCCTGCGCGAGCGTACACATCGAGCAGGGTTATACCCGAGAAGGGCCTTGAGGGCCTCGACACCGGGCCATATCCGTCAGGCCACGGGAACGACAGAAGGCCGCGAAGCGGTCCGGGTCGAGCCGGAACGTGAGCCCGTCATAACGCCTTCCGCGCACCAGGCGGAACCCTTGCTTGCGGCAGCACTCCACGAACCCCATCCGCTCGGCCACATGGACCATGCGCACGTTGCCCGACCACGTCTGCGTGAGGACGTCCCTCTCGCCCAGACCCATGAGATACCCGACGAATGCGGCAAGCGCCTGGTAGGAGTAGCCATGCCCACGCTCGACGAGCTCCGGGACGCAGATGCCGACGGCAGTCGTACCTGGCCCCTCGACGATGGAATAGTCCCCGTCTACGTGGTACGAGCCGACCCAGCCGATGTGACGGCCCGCCCTCGTGTCGATCTGGAGGTGCGAGCGCGTGACATCGTCCGCAAGCGTCGGGGCAGCCGCCACCCAACCGTTCATCCTCGCCACGTACCGCTCGAGGTCGTCGGCCCTCTCGGCCTCAGAGCGCCCCTCGTAGTCCCAGGGGCCGTCCCAGAGCTGCCACTCCGTCTCCACCGTCTCCCAGCGCACGAAGTCCGCGACGTCCGACTCACGGAAGTCGCGCAGCACGAGGTCGTTCGTCTCGATCGCGTATGGCACGGCGACTCCCCTCCTTCGCGGCCCGCCTCCATGGGAGGCCCTTGCTCGACCCCCGACGCTACCATATGTCCGAGGCGGACGCCCCATGACGAGCCGCATGACATGCCCGGCCGCGTTTGGGTACAATCACCTACGCTCGCAGCAGGCAGCGACTCGCCTGTGCGTCCATTGACAACTCGCATGGTGGCAGTGCCCCAAGCTCACCCGTGGGGGCGACTGGTTTCGACAGGGTGGCTCTGAGACGGGCAGCAGGCCGTGGTCTCCTCGCCACGTTAAACAGGGGTACCGTCAACTGAATTGACGACACTGAGTACAACGGGGCTTACGCCCTTGCTGCTTAACCGCTAAAGGTTGCAGCACGTCAAACCGGGGATTCTCCCGCCCCCGGGGCGACGTCATCTTAGGGAGACGCTCCTGCGGACGTAGCTGGTATGCCGTAGGCTAAGACCGAACCAACTGGGACGGAAGCGCGTGGGTCACCAGAGGCCCTCCGTCCGAGACCAACCTGGTGACTGAGCCTGGAGACACCTATCGGGGAGCCGCTTTGGACCGGAGTTCGATTCTCCGCGCCTCCACCATGTATGTTGCGAGACCCCCGCCGACATCCGTCGACGGGGGTCTCTTTTTCCATCGCGCCTGATCGGCCGCACGCATGCCCCCCAGCCGAGAAGAACGGGCTGGGTCGTAGCTCACAGGCCCCTAGACGGCGCCCTCGAGCTCGTGCATGAGTGCCGGCACCGTGGTCATCTCATGCAGCCGCCAGACGTTCTCGCCGCAGAAGAGCAGGGCCTTGTCCACGTCACCCCGTGCCGCCCGGATGAGCGCGTCGGTGATGCAGTACGGCGCCGTCGTGGGGTTGCAGTGCGTGAGGCAGTTGAAGCAGTGCTCGATGCGCGGACGCTCGCCGGCCGCCGCGAGCGCGTCCTGATGCCTCAGGAAGGCGTTGTCGATGGCACGTCCCGGCATGCCCACGGGGCTCTTGACGATGCGGATGTCATCCTTGGTGGCATCGAGGTAGGCCTGCTTGTAGCGCTGGTCGGCATCACATTCCTCGGTCACGACGAAGCGCGTGGCCATCTGCACGCCGGCACATCCCAGACCCAGGTAATGGCAGATGTCCTCATGCGTGAAGACGCCGCCGGCAAACACCACGGGGATCTTGCGGTCGTACTTCTCCTCGAAGACGTGGACGCGCTCCATGATGTCGGCGATCTGGGCGTCATAGGTGTCGCCCGTCGCAACGGCGTCCTCGGCCTCCTCCTTGCTGTAGCCCAGGTGTCCTCCTGCCGCCGGCCCCTCGATCACGACCATGTCGGCCGTGCGATGGGCATGGCGGTCCCAGAGCTTGAGCAGCGTCGAGACGGCCCGCGGCGGTGAGACGATGGGCGCTATCTTGATGTCCGACCCCTCGACCATCTTGGCGAGGTTCATAGGCAGGCCTGCCCCCGAGATGATGAGGTCGGCTCCGTTGTCGATGCAGCAGCGAACGTACTCCTCGTAGTGGGTGCAGGCGCACATGATGTTGACGCCCACCAGGCCGCCACAGCCCGCCGAGGCCGCCTTGGCCTCGCGGATGTACCTGCCGAGCGCACGCAGGTTCGCGCCGAACGGGTCGGTGCGGAAGTCCTCCTCGAGAAACCCTGGCTGGGCCGCCGAGATGATGCCGACGCCGCCCTCCTTGGCCACGGCTCCCGCCAGTGATGACAGGCTCACGCCCACGCCCATGCCGCCCTGGATGATGGGCACGCGCGCCGAGACGTCGCCGATCCTTAGCTCAGGTAGATCCATTGCAGGTTACCCCCTTGTCCGGCCCGCATCTCGCAGGCATGGGCATCGTCGTCGATATCGTGCATGGAGCCATCGCCCGCAGAGGCCGCCATGATGTCGGCCCGGCCCCGGCCCGGTGCGGGCCCGTCCGACGACCAGGTGAGGCTCACCGAACCCAGGCCCAGGTTCTTCGAGAGGACCGGGCCGCCGTCCTTCACGCGGACGGTGGCGTCGGGGAAGCGCCTGCGCACGGCATAGAACGTCTGGCGGGCCTCCTCGGAGCGGCTCCCGTAGTGCGTGAGGATGAAGTCATGGGCCCCGACCGGGGCCTGGCGGACCATCGCGCGCCCCATGCCGGCGGCCCCGCGCGCCACGCAGACGTCGCGGATGCCGCCCTCGAACAGGCCCATCACGGGATATCGGTCGAGCCAGGTGCCCACCGAGCGACGCATGGCACCGAGGCGCCCGCTCCGCCTGAGCACTGCCAGGTCGGGCACGGAGAAGTAGATCCGCTGCTGCTCGCGAACGTGCGTGAGCGCACCCACCACGCTCGTGAGCGACAGGCCGTCTGACGCGAGCGCCACAGCCGCACGCACCACGGCCTCGAGGCCTCCCGCCGTGCTCCACGAGTCGAACGCGATGACGCGCGGCATCGCGACGGTCGCCGCCGCAGTGCCCATCTCGGCATTGACCTCGGAGGCCGCCGCACTCGCGCTGCGG
Organism: Atopobiaceae bacterium; assembly: GCA_022483015.1. Taxonomy (NCBI): domain Bacteria; kingdom Bacillati; phylum Actinomycetota; class Coriobacteriia; order Coriobacteriales; family Atopobiaceae; species Atopobiaceae bacterium. Next base: position 239,836 of record JAKVOB010000001.1, read on the forward strand.
AACGTCCCCGAGAGCCGCCCCGATATGGTGATGGCGAGCACGTCATAGCCGGCGCGCACGGCGGTGCGGAAGACGTCGGCGAACGCCGAGGGGTAGACGGCCTCGGTCGTGACCACACGGGCAGAGCGGAACACCTGCTCGTAGTCGCCGTTCTCGCCGGTGAAGCCCTCGAGGTAGCGCACGCCGTCCACGAGGTAGCCCATGGGGACCACGGTGACGCCGAGCCTGGCCGCCTCCTCGCGTGAGAGCCCCGAGGTGGAGTCCGTCACGATCCTGAGCATATGTGGTCGCCCCCTATGGCCCTGAAACGCTGGTAGCGTGCCTCGACGAGGTCTGACGGCGAGAGCTCGGAGAGTCCTTCGAGCTCGGCCGAGACGCGCGTCCAGAGGGAGCGTGCGAGCTCGCCGAAGGTGAGGCCACCCTCGTCCACGACGCCATCGATGACGCCGAGCCGCATGAGGTCGGGAGCCGTGAGGCCCAGCGCGTCAGCCGCATCGGCCGCGCGGTCGGCCGTCTTCCAGAGGATCGAGGCGCATCCCTCCGGGCTCACGACCGAGTAGACCGCGCCCGAGAGCATGAGCACGCGGTCGGCCACGGCGAGCGCCAGGGCACCGCCCGAGCCGCCCTCGCCGATGACGCAGGTGACGAGAGGGACCGTGAGGCCCGACATGGCCATGAGGTTCTGCGCGATGGCAGAGCCCTGCCCGCGCTCCTCGGCCCCGATGCCGCAGTAGGCACCAGCCGTGTCCACGAGGCAGACCACGGGCCTGCCGAACCTCTCGGCCTGGCGCATGAGGCGGAGGGCCTTGCGATAGCCCTCGGGATGGGCCGAGCCGAAGTTCCTCTCGATGCGCTCCTTGGTGGAGCGGCCCCGCTCCGTCGCGATGACGGTGACCACGGTGCCGTCCTTCCAGGCGATGCCGCCCACGACGGCCGCGTCCTCGCCGAAGAGCCGGTCGCCATGCAGCTCGACGAACCCGTCGAAGGTTCGCTCGATGAGGTCGGCGGCCGTGGCGCGTGAGGTCGAGCGGGCCGACTTCACGACCTCGTAGGGCTCGGGGGCTGCTGGTGTGGGGTCGGCGTCCTGGTCCTCGTCGTCGCAGGCACCGGTGGTGCGCCGCACGGCTCGTGCGACCTCGCGCACGACCCGTGCGGCCGAGCGCTCGAGGCCGTGGTCGGCACGGGCGACCTCCGCCATGTGGGTCCGCTCGCGGCGGGCCGAGGCGCGGTCGACGAAGCAGACGTCGGGCGCGGAGGCATCGGGGGCCTTGCCCGCATGCAGCGAGAGGAGCTCCGCCAGCACGGGGCCGAGCTCGCCACGGGGCACGATGCGGTCCACGAAGCCGTGGTCGAGCAGGAACTCCGCACGCTGGAAGCCGGCGGGCAGGCGCTTGTGCGTGGTCTGCTCGACCACGCGCGGGCCCGCGAAGGCCACGAGGGCCCCGGGCTCGGCCAGGCAGACGTCGGCATCCATGGCGAAGCTCGCCGTGACGCCGCCGCTCGTGGGGTCGCACAGCACCACGAGGTAGGCGAGCGCCGCCTCGGAGTGCTTCCGGATGGCGCCCGAGACCTTGGCCATCTGCATGAGCGAGGTGGTGCCCTCCTGCATGCGCGCGCCACCCGAGATGGTGAAGCCCACCACGGGCAGGCCCTCCACGGTCGCGCGCTCGAAGCACCGGCAGATCTTCTCGCCCACCACGGCTCCCATCGAGCCCATCATGAACGAGCCGTCCATCACGAACAGGGCGCAAGGCTGGCCGCCGATGGTGGCACGCCCGCAGACCACGGCATCCGACTCGCCCGACGCACGTCGCGCGCGGTCGAGCTTGTCGGGGTATCCCGGGAAGTCGAGGAAGTCGGTGGCGGCAAGGCCTGCGTCCCACTCCTCGAAGGAGCCGGCGTCCACGGTGACCGAGAGACGCCTCCGGGCCCCGATGCGCAGGTGATGGCCACAGCGCGGGCAGACGTCGAGGTTATCGGCGATGAGCTGCGCGTCGACCACACGGCGGCAGGCCGGGCACCGCACGAGCAACGTGCGCTCGGGCACCTCCACGGGGACCTGCGTGACGGGTGCCTCGAGCACGTTCTCGCTCTTGGCACGCCGGGGATCGTTCCGGTCAGTCATAGAGATGCTCCATCAGGTCGGTGTGGTAGGACCCCGAGAGGAACTCGGGGTTCGCGAGGATGTCGAGCTGCAGCTCGGAGTTGTTGTCCACGCCCTCGATGGTGAGCTCGCCCAGGGCGGAGCGCATCTTGCGGATGGCCTCCTCGCGCGTCGCGGCGCGCACGATGAGCTTGCCGAGCATCGAGTCGTAGTACGGGGGCACCACATAGCCCTGGTAGAGGGCAGAGTCCCAACGTACCCAGGGGCCGTTGGGGACATGCAGGGTCGTGACCTCGCCACAGGAGGGCATGAACTCGGGCGTCTCGGCGTTGATGCGGCACTCGAGGGCATGGCCGGCCAGGCGGACGTCCTCCTGCGAGAAGGGCAGCTCGACCCCGGCCGCGACCCTGATCTGCCACTTCACGAGGTCGATGTCCGAGACGAACTCGGTCACCGGATGCTCGACCTGGAGCCGCGTGTTCATCTCCATGAACGAGAAGGTTCCGTCGTCGGCATAGAGGTACTCGATCGTGCCCACGCCCACATAGCCGACGGCACGAGCGAGGTCGCGGGCGGCAGATGCCATGTGCTCGCAGACCTCGTCCGACACGCACGGCGCCGGGCTCTCCTCGAGGAGCTTCTGGTTATGGCGCTGCACCGAGCACTCGCGCTCGCCGAGCGAGACCACATGCCCCTGCGCGTCGGCCAGGATCTGGGCCTCGACGTGGTGGGCGGGGTGGACGAACCGCTCCATGTAGCACTCGCCGTCACCGAAGGCAGCCTCCGCCTCGGACTTCGCGGCAAGGTATGCGGCTGCGGCGTCCTCGGGCGCCTCGACCTTGCGGATGCCGCGACCGCCGCCGCCGGCGCGCGCCTTGATGAGGACGGGGCATCCGATGCGCGTGGCCTCGGCCGTGGCCTGCTCGGGACCAGACAGCAGGTCGCAGCCCTCGACGATGGGGACACCTGCGTCACGGGCGGTGCGACGCGCCGCGTCCTTGTCGCCCATGCGCTCGATGACCTCAGGCGAGGGACCGATGAAGACGAGGCCGCAGTCGCGGCAGGCACGAGCGAAGTCAGCGCTCTCGGAGAGGAACCCGTAGCCAGGATGCACCGCGGTGGCCCCGCTCTCGAGCGCCACCGTGATGATGGCGTCCTGGTTGAGGTAGCTCTCCTGGGGGCGGGGACCACCGATGCAGTAGGCCTCGTCGGCGAGCGTCGCGTGGAGTGCGTCGGCATCGGCCGTGGAATAGACCGCCACGGTCTGGACGCCCATCTCCTTGCAGGCACGGATGACGCGCACGGCGACCTCGCCACGGTTGGCGATGAGGATCTTCTCGAACATGGGGTCTACGCCTTCCCCTCGGGCGGCACGAGCGCGAAGCTCATGTCGGCCTTCGCGCAGAGGTCGTCCCCGACGCGCGCCTCGCCGGTGGCGAAGCGGAAGGGACCGCGCGAGCGCGTGAGCTCGCAGGTGAGCTCCAAGGTGTCGCCGGGACGGACGGGATGCTTGAAGCGGACGTGGTCGAGGCTCGTGTAGTAGGGCGTGGCGCCCTTGGCGGCGGGGTCCTCGGCGAGCAGGACGCAGCAGTTCTGGGCGAGCATCTCACAGAGGATCACGCCGGGTACGACGGGGTTGCCGGGGAAGTGACCCTGGACGAACCACTCGTCGCCGCGCACGCGCACGATGCCGTGCGCCACGCCGTCGACCACCTCGGCCTCGTCGAGCAGCAGCATGGGATCGCGATGGGGAAGCAGGTTCTCGAGTTCCTTGTGATTCACGACAGTCCTTCCGTCCGTGCGCGAGCCGTGCGGCCTGCGCAGCAGGGTCTGAATGACAGGTCCGAGCGAGACAAGGTCCGACGAGCGAGCCCTAGTAGAGCTTCATGAGGCAGCAGCCGTACTCGACGAGCTCGCCGTCCTCGGCGCACACGTCCACGACCTCCCCGTCCGTCTCGGCCGTGACCTCGTTCATGAGCTTCATGGCCTCGATGACGCAGAGGGTGTCGCCGGCATGGACCTTGGAGCCCACGTGCACGAAGGGGTCGGCCCCCGGGCTCGGGGCCGCGTAGAAGACACCCACCATGGGTGCCGAGACGACCTGCACCTTGGCCATGTCGATGGGGGCACCGTCCGCCGAGACGAGCGCCGGCTCGGCAGGGGTCAGTGCGGGTGCCGCCGGGGCCGGGGCCGTGACGGGCGCGGCAGGCGCGGCCGCCGGTGGGGCAGGCGGCGCGGCGACGGGAGCCGACATGCGCTCGAGCTCCACCGCGGAACCGTCCTCGTCCTCCACGCGGATGCGCGAGAGGCCGTGATGCTCCATGAGGTCCGCGACCTCGTCGATGCGCGTGATGTCCATGGCTAGTCCTCCTGCCAGGCGCGGAAGACCAGCGCCGCGTTATGTCCGCCGAATCCGAGCGAGGTCGAGAGCGCCCACGTGAGAGGGACCTCCACGGCCGCACCCGGCGTGTAGTCGAGGTCGCACTCGGGGTCCGGCGTCGTGAGGCCGATGGTGGGCGGTACGACGTCCTCCTCGAGCGCACGGGCGCAGGCCATGGCCTCGACGGCACCCGTCGCCCCCAGCATGTGCCCCGTCATCGACTTGGTGGAGCTCACATGGGCGGCACGGGCCGCGTCCTCGCCAAGCCCCTGCTTGAGGCCACGCGTCTCGGAGCTGTCGTTGGCCTTGGTCGAGGTTCCGTGCGCGTTCACGTAGAGGCCCTGCGAGGCGTCGAGCGACGCCTCGTCGACGGCCAGGCGGATGGCACGGGTGATGCCTGACGCCTCGGGGTCGGGGCTCGTGATGTGGTAGGCGTCGGCCGTGTTGCCATAGCCCGCTACCTCGCAGTAGATGTGGGCACCGCGTGCCTGTGCATGGCCCAGCTCCTCGAGCACGAGGACACAGGCGCCCTCACCCATGACGAAGCCGTCGCGGTCCGCGTCGAAGGGACGGCAGGCCGAGGTGGGGTCAGGGTTTCGCGTGAGCGCGCGGCAGGCCGTGAACCCTGCGATCGACTCGGGTGTGATGGCCGCCTCGGTGCCACCGGCCAGGATGGCGTCGGCATAGCCGTGCCTGATCGCGTGGAAGGCCTCGCCCACGGTGTTCGACGAGGTGGCGCAGGCCGTGACCACGGGAAGCGTCGGACCCATGGCGTGGTGCCTGATCGAGACCCCGCCCGAGGCCATGTTGCCGATCATCATGGGGATCATGAAGGGGTTCGCCTTGCGGGGGCCACCCTCCGCGATGCGGTGGTCGTTGGTCGTGTAAGACTCGATGCCACCCACGCCGGAGCCGATGTAGACGCCCAGGCGCTCATGGTCGACGGCACCCTCCGCATCCAGGCCCGAGTCGGCCATGGCCTGGTCGGAGGCCACGAGCGCGAAGGCGACGTTGCGGTCGTTGCGACGCGCGTCGGCCCTGCCGAGGTAGCTCTCGGCGTCGAAGCCCTTGACCTCGGCCGCCACGCTGACCTTGAAGTCAGCGGTGTCGAAGCGCGTGATCGTGTCGATGCCACACGTGCCTGCCTTGAGGGCCGACCATGTGTCGTCCGCCGTGAGACCCACGGGCGTGACGGCGCCGAGCCCGGTGATGACCACCCTGCGATCCATGTGTTCGCTCCCAACTCGTAGCGTTCGGACCCTGGGCCCGGACGTGTGCCGTATCGACACCCGTTATCTGCAGATTCCGCCGTCCACCCGAATGACCTCGCCGGTCACGTAGCTTGCGCGGTCCGATGCCAGGAAGGCCACCACCTCGGCGACCTCCTCCGGCGCCGCCATGCGGCGCATCGGGATCTGTGCGTCATAGGAGGCACGGACCTTCTCGGGAAGGCCGGCCGTCATGTCCGTCTCGACGAAGCCCGGCGCGACCGCGTTGACCGTGATGCCACGCGGCGCGAGCTCGGCCGCGCACGACTTCGTGAGACCGATGAGACCGGCCTTCGACGCGGCATAGTTGGCCTGGCCGGCGTTGCCCATGATCCCCACGATCGAGCTCATGTTGACGATGCGGCCGCCCTTCTGGCGGAGGAACCCCCGCGTGAGGGCGCGCGTCATGTGGAAGGCACCCTTGAGGTTGACGTCGATCACACGGTCGAAGTCCTCGTCGGACATGCGGGCCATGAGGCCGTCGCGCGTGATGCCGGCATCGTTCACCAGGGCCCAGACGCTCCCCAGCTCGGAGGTCACCTGGTCGCAGCACGCCTTGGCCTCGTCCGAGGACGAGACGTCGCAGCGATACGCCCGTGCGGTGGCACCCGCAGCCTCGAGCGCCGCGACCGTGTCTGCCGCAGCCTCGGCATTGCCCGCATAGACGACGGCGATGTCGAAGCCGTCGCGCGCGAGCGCGAGCGACGAGGCGCGGCCTATCCCGCGTGAGCCTCCGGTGACGAGCGCGACCCGCCTGGTCTGGTCGCGCTCGATGGTACCTGACGCCTCTGCCATCACAGGTCAGTCCCCTCGTCGGTATCGAGCTCGGAGAGCACCTCTCCGAGCTGGTCCATGGTGCCGCAGGGCAGTGCGACCACGCCGTCGAGGGTATGGCGCACGAGCCCGGTCAGGGTGTGGCCCGGACCGACCTCGACGAACGTGTCGATGCCCGAGGCGCGCATGCCCGTGAGCGTGCGCGTCCAGCGGACCGGATGCGAGGCCTGCGCCGAGAGCACGTAGGCCAGGCGGGCTGGGGTGCCCTCGTAGGGGGCCGCCGTGGCGTTGGCCCAGACGGGCATCTCGGGCTGCGTGATGGGATGGTTGTCGAGGTATGCGGACAGGCTCGCCGACACCTCGGTCATGAGCGGGCTGTGGAAGGCGCCCGACACCTTCACGGGGAGGGAGCGGCCTTTCGCCTCGCGCACGAGCACGTCAAGACGGTCGAGCCCATCGGGAAGCCCCGCCACCACGGTCTGGGCTGGGCTGTTGTAGTTCACGGGCCAGCAGTCGCCCGCCTTGGCGGCGAGCTCCTCGACCTTGCCCTCGTCGAGCTTGAGCACGGCCCGCATGCCGCCCGGATGACGCGCCGAGACGTCATCCATGAGCTGTGCGCGCAGGCATACGAACGCCATGGCCTCCACGTCGCTCATCGCACCCGTGAACGCCAGGGCCGCGATCTCGCCGAGCGAGAAGCCCGCGCAGGCGACCGGGCTCACGCCATGTGCCGCCAGGGCACGGGCGCAGGCGAGGTCCGCCGCGAAGACGCAGGGTTGGGTGTTGCGCGTGAGCCTGAGCTCGTCGGCCGTGCCGTGGAGGCACTGCTCGGTGGTGCCGGGGCGCACGCTGTCGGCCATCTCGAAGACGGCGGCCGCGGCCGGCTCGGCCTCGATGAGGTCGGCGCACATGCCGGGCGCCTGGGCCCCCTGTCCTGCGAAGAGAAATGCTACCGCACCCATTGTCCCGCCTTCCCGAGGGTCTTCTCGGCGCCCTCCATGAGGTCGTCGACGATTCTGGCGGCCGGCTGCTCCTCGTGCACCATGCCAGCGACCTGGCCGCACATGTAGTAGCCACCCTCCACGTCGCCATCCTGGGCCGCACGGCGAAGGGCCCCCGAGGTGATGCCCTTGAGCTCGTCATCGGTAGCCGTGAGCTCGAGCTTCGCATAGCCCATGCTGAAGGGGCTCTTGAGCGAGCGCACGGGGTGGCCGTTGCGCCGGCCCGTGACGATGGTCGAGATGTCCTTCGCCTTGAGCACGCGGTCCTTGTAGGCCTGGCTCACGTTGCACTCCTTGGCCACCAGGAAGCGCGTGCCCACCTGGACGCCCTCGGCGCCCAGCATGAAGGCGGCGGCCACCTGACGACCGTCGGCGATGCCTCCCGCGGCGACCACGGGGATGTCCACGGCATCCACGACCTGGGGCACGAGGGCCATCGTCGTGAGGTCGCCCACATGGCCTCCCGACTCGCCACCCTCGGCCACCACGGCCGTGGCACCGGCACGCTCGACCATGCGCGCGAGCGCCACGGAGGCGACCACGGGCACGACCTTGATGCCGGCTGCGTTCCAGGCCCCCATGTACGGCATCGGGTTACCCGCACCCGTGACGGCCACGGGCACCTGCTCGTCGACGAGCAGCTGGGCGACCTCGGCCGCGAACGGGCTCATGAGCATGATGTTGACGCCGAAGGGCTTGTCCGTGCGACGGCGGCACTCATGGATCTGGTCACGCACCCAGGCGGCGTCGGCGTTCATGGCCGAGATGATGCCCAGCCCACCCGCCTCCGAGACGGCAGAGGCCAGGCTCGCGTCAGCGATCCATGCCATGCCGCCCTGGAAGACGGGCTTCTCTATGTCGAGCAGGTCACAGACGGGCGTGCGAATCATGGCTACTTCTCCTGGAGCAGCTTGTCGACCATGTCGACGAACTCGCCGACGGTCTGGGGGTTGGACTCTGCGTCGATCTCGATGTCGAACTCGTCCTCACAGGCCATGACCGCCTCGACGGTGGCCAGCGAGTCAAGACCCACCTCGGCGAGGTTGGTGTCGCGCGTGAGCTCGACGTCCTCGAGGCCGTCCTGGTCCTTGAGGATCTTCACGATGCGGTCGAACGTTGACTCTGCCATGGTGCTCTCCTTTTTCCGGCGCCCGCAGGCGCTGTTTACCAGCTGTTATATAAGCCCGCAGATGCGGGATGGTTCACTGTCAGGCACGCGCGGGCGCCGCTTCCCTCCCGGGTGGTCCCCAGCGCAGGAGGCAGCTCCCGACGTCCAGGCCTGCCCCGAAGCCTACGAGGGCCACGAGGTCGCCGTCAGCAAGCTCCCCCGCCGAGCTCAGCCGGTCGAGCGCGAGCGGGATGCAGGCGCTCGAGATGTTGCCCGTCTCGGCCAGGGTATGGGCCACACGCGCGCCATCGATGCCGAGGCGCGTCACGGCCGCGTCGAGAATCCGACGATTGGCCTGGTGGAAGACGAAGTGGTCGATGTCATCGAGCCCGATGCCGGCCTCCTCGGCCAGACCGCGCGTCGCGTCGACGATCGCGTTCACGCCGAACTTGAAGACGCGCCTCCCTGCCATCGAGAGGAACGGGTCCGTCGCAGGACCCTCGTAGAAGGGGCTCGTGCCGGCGAGCCCTGGCACGTCGAGGGCCGCAGCGTCACCGGAGGTGGCAAGCTTGAGCGCAAGCGGGCTCTCGCCGCCGGCCCCGAGCACCGCGGCCGCCGCGCCGTCGCCGAAGAGGACGCAGGTCGCGCGGTCGGACCAGTCAAGGTAGCGCGAGCAGCGCTCGGCCGAGACCACGAGGATCCGCTCGGCGCGCCCGCGGCAGAAGGTGCCGTCGGCGACATCGAGCGCGAAGACGAACCCCGCACAGGCCGCCGAGATGTCATAGGCAGGGCAGGTGGCCCCGATGCGCTCCTGGATGACGCAGGCCTCGGCCGGCATCAGGTGGTCAGCGCTCGTGGTCGAGCAGATGAGGAGGTCGAGGTCGGACGCCTCGACGCCGGCGTCGGCCAGCGCGCGCTCGGCGGCACCCACCGCGAGGTCGTCGAGGGTCTCTGTGGTGCAGACGCGACGCGCGTGGATGCCGGTGCGCTCGCGGATCCACTCGTCCGACGTGTCGAGGAAGGCCGAGAGCTCGTCGTTGGTGACGGAGCGCGCGGGAAGGTAGCTGCCGGTACCCATGATGTGGAACGACATCGCGCTATGCCTCCCTGGCTTCTGCATAGAAGTGCTCCAGGCGACGGATGCCCTCGAGCAGGATCTCGCGCTCCTCGGACGTCATGTCACCGGCCACGGCCTCGGCCATGTGCTGGTGGAAGATGGCGTGGAGCCTGAAGACCGCCTCGCCCGAGTGCGTGAGCGTGAGGTCGAAGCGACGCCCGTCATGGGCGCTGCGGTGCTTCTCGACCAGGCCCTTGGCGACCATGCGGTTGACCGCCGCGGTGGCCGAGGGGACCCTGATGTCGGCGGCCTCGGCAAGCTGCGAGACCGAGATGGTGCCCGCACCGTGCAGGGTGGCATGGCCGATGGCGTCGAGCAGGTGGCTCTCGCTCACCGAGACGTCGAGGCCGTGGCCACGGTTCAGGAGCTGGCCCTCGAGCACGTCGATCGAGCCATAGGTCGCGGCCAGCAGGTCGTTGAGCTCGGCGGCGAACGAGGGGGTCAGGGGGACTCCGGAGCGGGCACGCTGGGCCATGGCGGCACCGAGCGTGGGCTCCGCCGCCTCGCGACGGCCCCTCTCCTGCTGTCCTGCCATCTGCCCCTCCCCTCCTCGGACGCACGCGACGCGACCGTGCCTCTCGGCATGATTAGTTAGTTAGGCTAACTAACTATATGGACCTAGAGGGGCTTTGGCAAGGGGGAGACCATGCTCCATGGAGCGTTCACAGGAGGCTGTGGGATGTAACGGACCGCCCGGCATCCACGACCCGTGAGCTGCGGTGATATGGACCTATGCCCGGCGGCGACGCAGGCGAAGGGCCAGCACGACCGCCAGGACGAGCCCCACGCCCACGACGAAGCCCACCCAGGCCGCGTCGTTCGAATGGACCCCGGTGGCCACGACGGCGGTCCTGGTGTTGGTGAAGTCGACGCCGGTCATGCCGGCTTTGGTGAACGTCACGGTCGCCAACTTGGTACCCGGGGTCATCGAGACGTACCCGACGCTGCCGTCCCGTTGAGCCATGGAACAGACATAGGGCGTGCTCGAGCTGGACCCGCTCGCCTGCGCATCGGTCTCGATGACGACGCAGGTGGTCGAGAGCTCCAGATTGGTGGCGACGAGGTACTGCCCGTCCGCGAGCGTGAAGGACTTCTCGATGTCCCCGTCAAAGGCGATGTCGCTTCCCACCTGATTGCCGTCCGCGTCGTAGACCCTGCCCGTACAGGCATCAGAGAAGTTCGCCGTGAACGAGAAGGACCTGGTCTTGTCGCCATAGTCGCCGGCCACGGTCTTGCCCACATAGAGGATGCCGGTCTCGGGCGTGTTGGGCAGCGTGTAGGTGGTCGTGCCGGTATCGGCATCGTAGGTGGTCGAGAAGACGTTCACCGTGGTCGTCGACTCGTCGATCTGCGTGAAGACGAACTTGTTGGGGTCGGCTGCCGCCGAGTTCACACAGACCTGCCATTCGCAGGTGGGCGCCGTGAAGCCGGTGGGGGTCGTCACCTCGACGATGCGACCATATCCGTCATCGAGGCCGCCACAGTCGACCAGGCCCGTGGACGTGCTGGTGTAGTCGTTGGTCTTGGTCGCGCTGTTCGGCACGATGGTCCAGTTCGAAGTGTCTGCCGCGAGCTCGGCATCAGTGAGATAGCCCGTCGGCGGCGTACCGCTCCCGATATAGCGGTACAGGTGGAAGGTCGCGCCCGCCAGTGGCAGCCCGTCGGTCGCGGACGTGGTCTTGTAGAACTGTAACTTGGTAGGCGGTTCGAAGTAGACGAACGTGTCGAGGTCGGCGTGGCCCGTCACGCTGTTGGCCCCGATGCCCAGGACGGGGTTGGTGTCATCGAAGAAGTAGCCGACCGAGGCGGCCGCCACCGTGGTGGACTCCGCGCCGCTCGCATACCCCTTGGCGATCGCGTGGTAGGCCACATGCTGGGCAGTAGGCACGGTGACCCCGATGGACGAGCCCGCCGTAAGCGAATCGATGACCTGGATGAGGCCACCGGACGAGAGGCTCACGTTGTTGTCGTCGGTCGTGTCCGCCGAGGCGGTGTTGCCATGGAGCAGGACGAGCCCGGTGACCTTGAGCGCGCCACCATCTGCCACACTCACCGCCCCGGCGCCGCTGGCGGTCCTGCAGTTCTGGACGGCGGCATCCTTGAGCGTGAGGGAGGCCCCGCTCGCGATCGTCACGGTCGAGGAGGCCGCGGTGCTCGCGCCGTCGATGACGAGGTTGTCCATCGTCTCGTAGGCACCAGCCACCGAGAGCATGGTGCCGGCATAGGAGGTGGCACGCGAGACCGCGGCCTCGTCCGACTCGCCGGTCGCCGGCTCGAAGACATGGGCCCCCGTCGCGGTCGCGGTGTCGGTGGGTGCCGTCGTGATGGTCACGCCGGTGACCGTGGAGGGCAGGGTCGCCGCCGAGGTGAGCGTATGGCTCTTGTAGACCTCGATGCGGTCATCGCTCTGGGCCGAGGCACAGGCGTCGGTCAGCGAGGCATAGATGCCGACCAGCTTGCCGTCGCGGATGATCTGGCAGGTCCCCTGTCCCCAGACGACCGCCGAAGCGGTCCCCGAGGCACCAATGAGCGTGATCCCACCCGTCGTGTTCTTGTCGTTGAAGAAGGTGTTCAGGCCAGAGGTGGTGTTGGCCGTCTCGGGCGAGGTGGTCGCGAACTGGACGCCCGACTTGAGCAGGTTGGCGTTTGGCGAGCAGATGCCCACCGAGGCGGCAGCACCCATGTCTCCCACCTTGAGGGACGTCGTGTCATAGACCGCGAGGTCGGCCTTCTCCTCGCTGGTGGTGCCGCCCTTGTAGGTGTTGCCGGTGATGGTGGGGGTCCCAGAGATGTAGAAGATGCCGTGGCTGCCGGCATTGAAGCCGCCGACGGCGCCCACGGTCGACCCTCCCGTGGTCTCGGTGCCGGTGCAGTTGTTCCCTGTGATGACCGGAGAGCCAGATATCGTGACCGTGCTGCTCGTCCGTGCGCTGATGGCCGCGCCGTTGCGCCCGGAGGAGTTCCCGGTGATCTGCGCCGTCCCGCCGACGGACACGGTCCCCACACTCGTGAAGATCGCGCCACCGTCAAACCATGCGCTGCATCCGGAGATGGTGCCACCGGTCATGCTGAAGCTGCCTGTGCTCGAGAAGACGCTCACCGCGCCACCATGTGACCCCTTGCAGTTCTCGATGGTGCCACCGGACATGTTCATCTTCCCGGTACCGGAGACGGAGAACGGGCCGCAGGAATACTCGGAGGAATTTCCGTTTCCGCAGCCGCTCACGGTGGTGCCGGTGAGGTTGATGGTGCCGCTGTCCACATACGCGACGGCACCGCCTCTTATGAAGTCCCTTGGCGCGCTGATGTTGCAGTTTGAGATGGTCCCGCCGGCCAGGTTCAGCGTGGCACCGCCGGTCACGTTGAAGACGGCCCCGGCAGTCTTATTGGCGGTGTCACCGATGCCGGTGATGGTGGTGGTGCCGCCGACGGTGGTGGTGCCGCCGGTGAGCGAGACGAGCGAGGTGGTCCGGTCCGTGGTGCCGGTGAGCGCGCAGTCGGTGAGCGTCGTGGTGCCGGAGGTGGTGATGGAGGCGGCCTTGGCCGTGTCGATGCTGCAGCCGGTGAAGGCGTCCGTGCCCGTGAGGGCGCAGGTGCCACCCGTGAGCTGGATGTCGGTCGCCGACCCCTTGGACCCGGTGACGGTGCACCCGTCGAGGGAGAGGCTGCCGGCGCTCGTGATGTAGCTGGTGCCGTCGATGGTGATGGTGCAGTTCTTGAAGACGAGGCTGCCGCCGCTCGAGCAGTCGAGGTGACTGCCGTTGGTGAGGTTGATGGTCATGTTCTCGAACGTGGTGGTGCCCGTGCCCGAGGCGAACGAGGTCCCATCGAGCGCGAGCGCATAGCTCGTCGTCGGCGTGCCATCCAATGGCGTGCTGCACATGTACTTGCTATAGGTCCCCGCAGAGAAGGACGCCCCCGAGATGCTGCCGTCCGCAAGCATCGCGAATCCGGCGATCGAAGTCCCGTATTCGGAGGATGCCCATTGCGACGCCGCGCCCTTTATGGCTGTCATCGTGGTCTGCGAGCCCTCGACGAACTTGCTGTTGGTGGTGTCCCATGAGACCACGTCCACATCGTCCGTCGCCATGGTCATGAGCCCCTCGTCATCGCTCATGAGCCCCTCGTCATCGCTCATGAGCATGATGCCCGCGTCGGACGAGTCTGCCACCTCGGTGCCTGCTGCGGTGTCGGCGTCGCTGGATGCGCTGGCCTCGGTCGTCGCAGAGGACGCCGAGTCCGGCGAGGTCGCCTGCGCCGTGGTGGATTCGGTCGTGGCAGCCTCGGCAACGGCCGCGGATTCGGTCGCAGCCAGAGGGGTACCTGCCGCACGCGCGGCAGTGGCACGACCACCCGCCACGCCTGTGACGCAGACCAGCAGCACGACGACGAGGGCAAGGGGCAACAGCCCCGTCAGGACCTGCCGGCGGGCAAGGTGCCGAGGGCGATACGGACGTTGGGGCACATGGGTTCCCCGCTGCTTCCTCATGTGCCCCTCCCCTCGCGCTCGGCCCGGGCCCGACAGGCCGACCCGTCGCATCTGCATAATCAAAAGTATTTTACTCCCCTATCGCTTCATCCGTGCAGCTCAAGACAGCGGCACAGCAGAGCGGGCCACCCGCCAGAGGCAGGTGGCCCGCTCGATGGTCCAGACGCACGTTCGGGAAGCTAGTCCTCGACGAGCTCGAACTGGTCAGGACCGACGCCGCACATCGGGCAGACGAAGTCCTCGGGAAGCTCGGGGGTGTCGACGGTGACCTCATAGCCGCAGACGGTGCAACGGAACGTGTACTTCTTCTCGTCAGCCATGCTTTCCTCCTGGGATGTCATGTGTGTTCAGAGGCGCACCCTTCGTGCGCTCACGGCTAGTCTACCCCACACGACGAGCTTCAGACGCTCATATGTTTGTCTGTTCATAGCATTTGCATCGCAGGTCAGTGCTTGACGACGAGCCGCTCATCGAGAGGCTTGTACTCGAGCGGGCCGGGCTCGGCCGTAGGCATGCCGACGACCATCTGGCTGATCAGCCTCCAGCTTGACGGCACGTCGAACTCGGCGGCCACCTGCTCGTCGATGAGCGGGTTGTAGTGCTGGATGTTCGCGCCCAGCCCCTCGGCCTCGAGGGCGCACCAGACGGCATGCTGCACCATGCCGCTCGCCTGCTGCGACCAGAGCGGGAAGTTGTCGGCATAGGTGGGGAACTGCGCCTGCAGCGCCTCCACGGTCTCCTGCTCCTCGAAGAAGAGGAGCGTCGCGTGGCCCGCAGCGAATCCCTTGAGCTTGGCTTCCGTACTGCCGAACCTCTCAGGCGGCACGCGGGCGCGCAAGGTGTCCTCCACGATCTTCCACAGGCGGGCATGGGACTCTCCGAAGAGGGCCACCACGCGGGCGGTCTCGCTGTGGAAGGCCGACGGGACATAGGTGAGGCAATGTCCGATGATCTTCTCGATCTGCCCATCCGAGATGGGAGACGTGTCATCCAACATGTAGTAGCTCCGACGATGCTGGATAGCGTCCAGGTATTCCATGGGTCTCTCCTTGTCTTGGCACCACAGGCGCCCCGTATATGTGACTTGTCTTGTCGTATATACCCACTCGGGCAGCGTCCACTCCCCCGCGCCGTTCGTCTGTCGATGCATTTCCTTGTGTTTCTCGCTATTTAGCGGATATTATTCCGCTAGGGAATGCATCGACAGACGCTGCGGGCAAGACAGATGGAGCAAACGAGACCGACGCCGAGAAGAACCCTCGGGCCGCCGTCCCAACCTCGCAGCAGTGGGCCTCTGGCCAAAAGGGCGGCGACGCCACCGAGGTGACGCCGCCGCAGGCCGCACGTTATATCGGACGCATCGCCGAGCTAGTCGACCTTCTCGAACTTGTCGGGGCCGACGCCACAGAGCGGGCAGGTGAAGTCCGCAGGGAGCTCCTCGTCGGGAGTCTCGTAGACGTAGCCGCACACGGTGCAGCGGAAGTGGTGGAGCGCCCCGCCCGCGGTGGCTGCCGCCGGCTGCTCGGAGGCGTCGGCGCCTTCCACGTAGGCGCTGGCCTTGGGCGGGGTCTTGCCGCGCAGGACCGTGTGGTAGTAGTCGTACGTCATGGGCTTGTCGTTCGAGAGGACCTTGGCCTCGCAGACCTCGCCCACGAAGACGATGTGCGTGCCGACGTCCAACGTGTTCACCACGGCGCACGACATGACGGCGCAGGCGTTCTGCGGACAGTACGGGTCGAACAGGGTCGAGGTGTCGACCTCGAGGCCGTCGTACTTGTCCACCGTCTCGGACGACTTGAAGCCGAAGGTGCCCACATAGTCCATCGTGGCCTTCTCGGACAAGACCGTGAGGGCGAAGTGGCCGGCGTTCTGGATGACGCTCGCCGTGAAGTTCTCCTTGTTGACGCAGACCATGACCTGGTAGGGGTCGCTCGTGAGCTGGCAGCCGGTGTTGACCAGGCATGCCCCCACATGCTCGCCGTCGTCCGCCGAGACGACGTAGACGCCGTAGCTGAACTTGAAGAACGCGGTCTTGTCCATGAGAACCTCCCTGTAAGGCCTGTGCCGCGCGGCTTACCGGTTGTGCTCCTTGAGGGCACGCGCGATGTCGCGCTGCGCGTCACGCTTGGCCATGTCATCGCGCTTGTCGTACAGCTTCTTACCCTTTGCGAGGCCGATGATGAGCTTCACTCGGTTGTGGTCGTCAAAGAACAGCTCGAGCGGCACCAGCGCCATGCCCTTGGTGCGGAGCTTGCCGTCGAGGTAGTCGATCTGGTGGCGGTGCAGGAGCAGGCGCCGCTTGCGGTCGGGGTCGCCGTTGGCGATGTTGCCATGGCTGAACGGCGGGATGTGGACCCCATGGAGCCAGCACTGGCCGCCGCGGACGAGGCAGAACGCGTCCGTGATCTGGCAGGCACGCTCGCGTAGGCTCCTGACCTCGGTCCCCGTGAGCTCGATGCCCGCCTCGAACGTCTCGTCGATGAAGTACTCGTGCCGGGCGGACCGGTTGCGCGCGATGGTCTTGCGCTCACGCCTGGGCATGGGGGTCGCCTCCTGCGGGGGACGTGCCGTCGTCCGCATCGCCATCGACAGCGAGGTCGGCGTCGCTCGCATGGATGAGCTGCACCAACGCCTCGGCGGCAGGTGCCCCCACGAGGTCGCGTGCCCTGAGCGTGAGCGAGGTGGCCAGGTTGGTGTCACCGTCCTCCGCGGCATCGGTGGCACACATGAGCAGGCAGATGGCCACGTCGGCGTTGGCCCCCGACGCGATGCCCTCACCGCCGAGAAGCTCCTCCGCCTTCTCGTCGGTGATGCCTGCGGGATCGGCCTCTCCCCCACGCGCCGCATCGGCGAGCTGCGTCAGCTCGTCGTCCGACACCCCGAGCCTGAGCCCGCAGCGCAGGGCAGCCGCCTCGAGGTCATACCGCTTGGTGTCGGCATACCACCGCGCGAAGTTGGCATAGGCGCGTGCGAGGTGACGCACGTCGCTCGCGCGCTCGAACACCGAGAAGGACAGCGCGAGCCACTCCTGGACGTCATCCGTGGCGCGACACAGCTCCGCCAGGTCAAGACGATAGCCACACCCCATGGGGTTCCAGCGGATGGCGTGCTTCAGGGCCTCGATGGCAGAATCGTAGTCGCCCTCGTGCACGTTGGCGAAGGCCAGGTCGGCATAGAGCCGGTCGAAGGGCTCGCCCACGTCCTTGAGCTCACGCGGGTCCTTCTCGACGCGTCGATAGCACAGGCGCTCGAAGATGGTGGGGAAGCTGAACCACTGGACGTCCTCGGAGGTGGGGCAGTTGCGGTCCACGTACTCCTCGGCATCCTCGGCGAGGCGCGCGAGGTACGTCTGCGCCTCGGCGCTCTGTCCCGAGGCCATGAGGGCCTCCGCATGGACGAGCTGGTCGGTCAGCTGGGTCTGGTTCTCTTGCATGGTGCTCCTTTGCACAGGTCAGGTATGACGCGACGGAATCGGTACGGGCACGGTCGCGGGTGCCGCCTGCGACGTCCGTTCGCGGGATGGTTCGAGGTGGGCCCTAGTGTGCCACACTCACGCCTTCTTGTACCCATGGGCGAGCGTGAAGTCGATCTGGCCGCGCACGGGCTTGCATCCGGCGACCGTCACGCGGATGCGCTGGCCCACACGCCAGACGTCGCCGCTCGACTCGCCCGTGAGGCTCATCCTCTCCTCGTCGTACGAGAACCACTCCTCGCCGAGGCCGCGCACGGGGAGGAGCCCCTCGGCGCAGGTGTCGTCGAGGCGCACGAAGAGGCCGAAACGCTCGCAACCCACCACGAGGCCGTCCGCGTCCTCTCCCACGTGCTCGAGATAGAGCTCGGCCATCTTGACCTTCTGCGAGGCACGCTCGGCGGCGTCCGCGATGCGCTCGCGGTCCGAGCAGGTGCGGCAGAGCTGCGGGAGCAGCCCCTGGCAGCCGTCCTCACCCGGCGTCAAGGCCTTTCCGGCGAGAAGGGCCTTCAGGGCGCGGTGCACGATGACGTCCGGATAGCGCCTGATGGGCGAGGTGAAGTGGCAGTATGCGTCGGCGCCCAGGGCATAGTGGCCGTCGTTGTGTGGCAGGTAGATGGCACGTTTCATGGAGCGGAGCAGCAGGGTCGATGCCACGTACTCGCCCGGCGTCCCCTTGGCGCGCGCGAGCACGCCCTGGATCGCCTGGGCATTGCCCGCATGCACGCGCTCCAGCTCGTCCCCGCTCGCGAGGTCGAGCTCCCGGAGCAGCGGGAGGATGGAGGCGAGGGCATCGGGGCTCGGCGCCTCGTGCACGCGGAACGCGGCCGGGTACTGGGCCTCGTCGAGCATCTCCGCCACCGCCTCGTTGGCCAGCAGCATCGCCTCCTCCACGAGGGAGGTCGCCCGCGTCTGGCTGCGGACCACGACGCCGGTGGGATGCCCGCCCTCGCCGAGCGTGACCTTGGCCTCCTGCGAGTCGAAGTCGATGGAGCCGCGCTCGTGACGGATCGCACGACGCTTGGCGGCCAGCTCGTCCGCCGCGGCAAGCTCCTCGGCAAGCGCATCTGCGAACCCCTCGTCGCACGGCAGGTCGGAAGGCGTCGCCTTGCCCTCGAGCAGCCGGTCGACGAGGTCATAGTCGAGACGGGCATGCGAGCGGATGACGGATGGGGTCGCATGCGCATAGGCGACCTCGCCGGCCTCGGTGAGGCGCAGCGTCACGCTCATCGCCAGGCGGTCCTCGCCTGGCACGAGCGAGCACAGGTCGCACGAGAGGCGCTCGGGAAGCATGGGAATCACGCGGTCTGCCAGGTAGACCGAGCAGGTACGGGCACGTGCCTCGTCGTCCATGGGGGTGTCCCATGCGAGGTAGTGGGTCACGTCCGCGATATGGACGCCCAGCTCGTAGCCGCCGTGCGCGAGGTGACGGCAAGATATGGCGTCATCGAAGTCGCGCGCCGTCGCCGGGTCGATGGTGACGCACGGCACGTCGCGCAGGTCTGCACGGCCCTTCTCCGCGAGCGCCGACCTCAGGTCCGACGTAAGCCCAGAGGCTTGCTCGAGCACGCGGTCGGGGAAGGCCGTGGGGAGGTCATATGAGGCGATGACGCCCTCGACGCCCATGTCGAGCTCGGTCGACGAACCCACCCGCCGCTCGACCGTGGCCACGCCTGCCTCGCGTCGCTTGGGATAGCACTCGATGCGGGCCACGACCACGTCGCCCTCGGCCACGTCATGGCGTGCCGGCGAGGTGTCCTCGGGCAGGACGAAGAAGTCGCGACGGATTCGCTCGTCAAGGGGCACGCAGACGCCGAGGGGGCCAGCCACGCCGAAGGTGGCCAGGAAGGTCGTGACCGCCCGTTGCAGCACGGACTGCACGTAGGCCTGCGGTTCCTCTCCGCGCTGGCGCGTGATGCTCACACCCACCACGTCGCCGTTCATCCCCTCGCGAAGGCCGCCGCGCGCGATGCGGTAGGTGCCCTCGGGGGTCTCGACCGTGGCCGAGTCGGCACGTTGCACGTGGAGCGTGCCCGTGAGGGTCATGCTCCCGGTACGCACCTTATGACCGGGTCCTCCGCCCTGGTGCGACCTGCCATGTCCCGTACCCCTGCGTCGATGTGACATGGTCTGCCTCCAGACGAAGCGGGGCACCGCGGACGTAGCCGCGATGCCCCGATGGCGTTACCGTGTGCCTTGAGCCTACTACACCTTGAGGTAGCGCCTCATGGCGATGGCGGAACCGAAGAAGCCGATGACGAGGCCGATGACGATGAGCAGCCCGTAGGTGATGAGCATCGTCGAGGTCGAGAGCTCGAACGAGAGGAACTGCAGGCTGTTGGCGAGCCTCGGCAGCAGGAGCTGACGGATGAGCTCGATGCCCACGATGGCCAGGACCGCGCCGAAGAGGGCCTCGAGCACGCCCTCCATGATGAAGGGCCCGCGGATGAAGCTGTTGGACGCGCCGACCAGGCGCTCGATGGCGATCTCGCGACGACGTGCCGTGATGGCCAGGCGGATCGTGTTGTTGATGAACACGAAGGCCACGAAGGTGAGGAGAAGCACGAGCACGACCGCGATGATGCGGATGTAGTTGGTCACGCTGAAGAGCTTCTCGACGGTCTGCTGGCCGTACTGCACGGAGGAGCTGAGGTCGTTCGCGTCATCGGCGACCTTGGCGAAGCCGTCGTCGTCGATGAGCTTGTTGGCCACGGACTCGACCTGCTGGGGATCGTTGAGCTTGATGACGAGCGAAGCAGGAACGGGGTTCTGCCCGTCGAGCGCAGCGACGGCGTCGGACGCGTTCTTGTTCGACATCGTCTCCTTGTACTCCTCGAGGGCCTCGTCCTTGCTCTTGTAGGTGACGGACTCGACGTTGTTCCAGCCCTCGACCTCTGACTGGAGGTTGTCGACGTCGGACTGGGCCGCGTCGTCGGAGAGGAACGCCTGGATGGTGACCTGGTCCTCGACGCCGCTCACCATGCTGTTGATGAGGGCCGAGGCCATGATGAAGAGCCCGATGATGAACAGTGACAGGAAGATCGTGACCACCGCGCCGAAGAAGGTGCCGAAGTTGCGGTGGAAGTGATGCCCCGCCTCGCGGAGCGAGTAGCCGAAATTAGAGGGCGCCATAGTAGCCGTAGCCTCCCTTCTCCTGGTCGCGGACCACGTGACCGGCCTCGAGCGCGATGACGCGCTTGCGCATGGAGTCGACCATCTCGCGGTCGTGCGTGGCCATGATCACGGTGGTACCGGTACGGTTGATGCGCTCGAGCAGCTTCATGATGCCGAGCGAGATGGCAGGGTCGAGGTTGCCCGTGGGCTCGTCGCAGACGAGCAGCGGCGGACGGTTCACCATGGCACGGGCCACGGAGACACGCTGCTGCTCGCCGCCAGAGAGCTGGTCGGGGAACACGTCGAGCTTGTCACCCAGTCCGACGAGGCGGAGCGCCTCGGGGACCTGGGCCTTGATGACCGAGCGAGGCTTGCCGATGCACTCGAGGGCGAAGGCGACGTTCTCGTAGATGGTCTTGTCCTGGAGGAGCTTGAAGTCCTGGAAGACGGAGCCGATCTGGCGACGCAGGAACGGGACCTTGCTGTTGCGCATCTTGGTGAGGTCCTTGCCAGCGACGATGACCTCGCCCTTGGTGGCCTTGACCTCACGGGTGAGGAGCTTCAGGAAGGTCGACTTGCCCGAGCCCGAGTGGCCCACGAGGAACACGAACTCGCCGGCATAGATGTCGACGGCGACGTCCTGGAGGGCGGGCTTGTTGGGCTGCGCGGGATAGACCATGGTGACGTCGCGCAGCGAGATGGTGGGCCGACCGTCACGGGCGACCGGCTGAGAGTCGTCGGAGAGGGGTGCGAAGACGCTCGTGTACCCGGGCTGGGTCGTAGGGTCAGCCGGGACGGAGGCGGTCGTGGGCACGACGGCCTGGGCACCTGCGAACGGGTCCGCGTCAGGCGTGGGGGCGGCGGGTGCCATGGGATCGGGGATGGACGAGGTGCGTGCCGGCTGGGAGGTCATCGTCTGCTCGACGGGAGCCTCGGGGACGGCAGGTACGTCCTGGGCAGGGGTGGGGTCATCTGCGACCGGTGCCTCGGCCATGATCTGGTCAACGAGGGAATCTGGGACGGAGGATGCCTGTGCCTCATCTGATGTCGATGACGGCTGCTCCTCCTGGGGCGGCATGTCGGCCGTCTCGTCCTGTCGCTCGCTGCTGCGGAAGTGGTTGGCCACTTAATGCTCCTTTTTTTCGCGCGATAGGCGGACAGTTCGCCCGATATCATACCAAACGAGCTGCGGCATCATATGAATCCCACGTTATAGCAGGCCTATGCCGCATCGCATGGCCGCGCCCGGGCAGGAGGCGACAGGATGGGGGCCGCCGCGCAACGACCGCGCGACGACCCCCATCGAAGACGTCCAGGTCCCAGCCTCTATGCCAGGAAGTCCTTGACCTGCTTGGCGATGCCGGCACCGTCGAGGCCGAAGTGCTCGAGAAGCACGTCTGCCGGCGCGGAGGTACCGAAGGTCCGCATGCCCACCATGCGCATCGGCAGCGGGGCCTTGGTCGAGAGGAGCTCGGCCACCGCGGCCCCCATGCCCGTAGCCACGGAGTGCTCCTCGCAGGTGACGACATGCCCGGTCTTGGCCGCGCTCGCGAGGATGACGTCCTCGTCCAGCGGCTCGACGGAGAACACGTCGACGACCTCGGCGGAGATGCCCTCGGCCGCGAGCAGCTCGGCAGCGTCCATCGCGCAGGCGACCTCCACGCCACAGGCGGCGAGCGTGACGTCGGTGCCTTCGCGGAGCACGCCCGCATAGGGCAGGCCGCCCTTGAAGTCGGAGCCATAGACCTCGGGCACCTTATGGCGCCCCATGCGCACGTAGACCGGTCCCGGCGTGGTCGCGGCCAGGCGGATCGCGGCCTTGGCGGCGTTGAAGTCGGCGGGCACGAGCACCCTCATGCCGGGGAGCCCGCGCATGAGCCCGATGTCCTCGAGCATCTCGTGGGTGGCACCGTCCTCGCCCACCGTGATGCCGGCATGCGTGGGGCATACCTTCACGTTGAGGCCGGAGTCGACCACGGTGTTCCTGATCTGGTCATAGTTGCGGCCGGTGCCGAAGACGGCGAAGCTGCCGGTGAACGCGATGCGTCCCGTGAGGGACAGGCCCGCGGCCACGTCCATCATGTCCTGCTCGGCGATGCCGACGTCGACGAGACGGTCGGGATAGGCCTTGCCGAGCACTGCCGTCTTGGTGGAGCCGGCAAGGTCGGCGTCGACCGCCACCACGTCCAGGCCCTCCTCGACGAGCTCGACGAGCGTCTCGCCATAGGCCTCACGCGTAGCCCTCTTAGCCATTGTCGACCTCCTTCTCGAGCTCTTCCAACTGGGCGTCGAGCTCGGCTATCGCTGCGGCGGCCTGGTCGTGGTCGGGGGCCACGCCGTGCCAGCCCTGCTGGTCCTCCATGAACGAGACGCCCTTGCCCTTGATGGTGTCGCACACCACGATGGAGGGGTTGCCCGTATGGGCGAGCGCCGCCGACGTGGCCGCCTCGATGGCGTCGACGTCGTGGCCGTCGATGTGCTGGACGCTCCAGCCGAAGGCGGTGAGCTTGGCATCGACGTCGCCCAGGGTGCAGACGTCGGTGACATGACCGTCGATCTGCAGGTTGTTGAGGTCGAGGAAGGCCACGATGTTGTCGAGCCCGCGCGACGCCGCGAACATGAGGGCCTCCCAGTTGGAGCCCTCCTGCATCTCGCCGTCACCGAGGACGCAGAACACGTGGTGGGGGTCGGTGCCATCGCGCTTGGCATCCATCTTGAGCCCGAGGGCGATGCCGGTCGAGACCGAGAGCCCCTGGCCGAGGCTGCCCGAGCAGACCTCGACGCCGGGGCAGGCGTGGGCGTCCGGATGGCCCTGCAGCTTGGAGCCGAGCTGGCGCAGGGTCAGCATGTCGTCGTCCGTGAGCCAGCCGAGCTGGTGAAACGCGGCATAGAGGACCGGTGCCGCGTGGCCCTTCGAGAGGATGAAGTGGTCCTGCGAGTGGTCGTCAGGCTGCTTGGGGTCGTACTTCATGAGTCCCGAGAAGAACAGCGTGGCCACGATGTCGGCGGCAGAGAGGCTTCCACCGGGATGCCCCGACTTGGAGGCCTCGAGCTCGGTGATGACGTCGTGCCGCATCGCGTTGGCGATGAGCCTGATCTGCCCAGGCGAGCACGGTGGTTGGGTAGTGTTCATGTGTCTCCCGTCTATGGTGAGAGGTACGCGTCGAGAAGGACGGCGCAAGGCGCAGGTGCGCGACAAGCGCCGTCCATGATATCCCAGCTAGATGGCATTGTCAGCAAGCAAAATGGCACACCTGCGACGCCGGTCGGGAACCTGCGAGGAGCAAGACGTTTTACCCCTCGACGACCTTCTTCCAGTCGGCGTCGAACCTCTCGAGACCCTGGTCGGTGAGCGGGTGCTTGATGCACTTGCCGAGGGCGCCGAACGGGACGGTGGCGATGTCGGCACCCATGAGGGCGGCCTGCGTGACATGGTTGGGGGTGCGCACGGAGGCGGTGATGATCTCGACCTCGTGCCCGAAGTCATAGTTGTGGATGCACTGCACGATGGTGGCGAGCTCCTCGATGCCGTCCTCGCCGATGTCATCGAAGCGGCCGACGAACGGGCTCACGTAGCGGGCACCGGCACGAGCCGCGAGCAGGGCCTGGGGTGCCGAGAAGACCAGCGTCATGTTGACGGGGATGCCCTCCTGGGCGAGCGCGTGCGTGGCAGCGAGGCCATCGGTGCAGACCGGCAGCTTGACGACGATGTTGGGGGCGATCTCGTGCAGGTGCTCGCCCTCGGCGATCATGGCCTTGGCGGTCTTGGCGGTGGACTCGGCCGAGACGGGAAGTCCCTCGCAGATCTTGCAGATCTTGCCCATGTGAGCCTCGAAGTCGGCCAGCTTGCCGCCCGTCTTGCAGTACAGGCTCGGGTTGGTGGTGACGCCTGAGAGGACACCCCAGCTCATGGCCTCCGAGATCTCATCAAGGTCTGCCGTGTCAATGAAGAACTTCATGACGTGCTCCTCTCGGCCGCGGGATGCACCCACGGCATCGACGTGCTTCTGGCGTACCTTCTGCATCTTACCAAGCTAAAACGTTTTAGCTCAATGGCTTCACAGAAATCACCTGTGAGCGGTCGGGCTTTCCTGGCAGACGGGAACAGGCCGAGGGAACTCCATAGTCGCACGACGGCACCAGAGTTACCGGTTTGCCGTGGCCTTCACGGACCACGCGACACGCTCCCTAGGCAACACACGTTGCAGATGCCAGTACCTCGTCAAATGCGGCGTCGATCCGACGCCTTACGAAGGTAGATGCGAAGCCCGCGTCATCACGCCAGGCCTCACTCCCCGTATACCAGAACTCTGCGACATAACGACGGACCCCCATACGAGCAAGCTCCAGGAGAGAGCCCTCGTAATCAGTGGTCCCCGTCCCATAGGGGACCTCTCGATAGCGTCCTTCGCTCGTCTCCTTGCAGTGAGCCGCAAAGATGTGACCAGCGCCCTTTCGGATGTCCTTGGCAACAGACTCCCCCGTAGCCAAGCAGGCGTTCGAGACGTTGCCGAGATCGGGGTAGACCCCCAGATATGGACTGTCGACAAGGTCCACGTAGTGCATGGCCTTACCTACCGTGTCCATGAAGGGCGTCTCCATGGTCTCGAAACCAAGCGACACGCCTGCGTAGGCCGCCATGTCCACTGCCCGCGAGAGCGTCTGCAGGAAGCGAACGCGCGTCTCGTCGCTCGCCTTCTCGTAATACACGTCATAGCCGGGAATCATGATGATCCTGATACCAAGGTCAGAAGCCAGGTTGATGGTGTCCCCCATGACCTTGAGGCTTCGGTACCTCACGTCCTTGTCCGGGTGCCCAAAGGGGAAGCGCCGGAGGCCAGACAGGCAGATCGAGCCGACGGGCACCCCCGTCTCGTCCATCATATGGGTAAGGTCACGCCTCTGCGTAATGCTCCAGTCAAGACGCGTCAGCCGTTCATCGGTCTCGTCGATGCTCATCTCGACATAGTCAAACCCGGCCTTACGAGCTTCCGAAAGACGCTCCGACCACCCAAGCTCGGCTGGGAGCGCCTTCTCATACATGCCGAGAAGATACTGTTCGCTCATGCACGCTCCTCCCATGGATTCGCCTTCCCTACCTCTGGCCGTAGTACGCATCAGGCCCGTGCTTGCGCAGGTAGTGCTTGTCCTGGAGCTCCTGCGGCGCCGGCTTCACGCGGGGGTTGATGGTCTCGGTCTTGCAGGCCATCTCGGCCACGCGCTCGAGGACCACGGCGTGGTAGACGGCCTCGGCGGGGTCGGCGCCCCAGGCGAAGGGGCCGTGGTTCTTGCAGAGCACGGCCGGCACCGCCACGTGGTCGTAGCCGCCCTCGCCGAACAGCTCGGCGATCAGCACGCCCGTGTTCCTCTCGTAGGCCTCGTCGATCTCGGCCTTGGTGAGGTTGCGGGCGCAGGGGATGTCACCGTAGAAGTAGTCGGCGTGCGTGGTGCCGTAGCACGGGATGGCGCGCCCCGCCTGCGCCCAGGACGTGGCCCAGGGCGAGTGCGTGTGGACGATGCCGCCCACGTCGCCGAACGCCTGGTAGAGCACGGCATGGGTCGCCGTGTCCGAGCTCGGGTTGAGGTCCCCCTCCACGCGGTTGCCGTCGAGGTCGCACACCACCATCATGTCGGGCGTCAGCTCGTCGTAGGCGACGCCGGAGGGCTTGATCACGAAGAGGCCCCGCTCGCGGTCGACGCCGGACACGTTGCCCCACGTGAACGTGACCAGCCCGTGGGCCGGCAGGTCCATGTTCGCCTCGTAGACGGCCTGCTTGAGTTCCTCCAGCATGAGTGCCTCCTAGAGGACCGAGCGGAACGGCACGTTGGGCTCGTAGTCGAAGCAGTCATGGAAGCCACGGTCATGGTGATAGGCCATCCTGTCCTTGTCGGCAGGATAGGTGTAGTGACCACCCGGCTCCCAGAAGAAGGGATGGAACTGGTAGTCGAGCCGATCCTTGCGCATCTCCCAGAGCACCTTGATCTCGTTCACGTCGGCCTGGAAGTTGGTCCAGACGTCATAGTGGATGGGGATGACGACCTTGGCCTGGAGCGCCTCGGCCATACGCAGGATGTCGGTGGCCTCCATCTTGTCCTGGAGCCCGACGGGGTTGCAGCCATACGAGCCAAAGCACACGTCGACGCCGCCGTACTTCTTGGCGATGTCCTTGCCGTGCTTGGCGAAGTAGATCGAATAGTGCGAGTCGCCGCTGTGGTAGATGTTGCCGCCAGGGGTGCGGATGAGGTAGTTCACGGCCTTCTCGTCCATGTCCATCGGGCACTTGCCCCAGAGGTCCTCACGGTCGGGACCGGTGGAGTCGGTCGTGGTGATGCAGGTGCGGTCGAACGAGTCCATCGCGATGATCTCGAGGTCCTTGATCTTGATGGTGTCGCCCGGCTTCACGACGATGCAGCGGTCCTCGGGCACGCCCCACTTGACCCAGAAGTCGACGGACTTCTGGGGGCCGATGAACGGCACGGGGATCTCGTGGCCGTCCTTGTCGGTGGTGGTCATGCCGGACTGGATCACGTGGGCTGCGAACTCCTTGCTCATATGGTCCTGGTGATAGTGGGTCGCGAGCACCGCATCGACATGCTTGACCTCGAACGGGTCGATGAGGAAGGGGATGTTGCGCAGGTTGGGCTGCATGGCGCGGACGCCGGCCATGTTGGCCATCTGGTGGCCGACCTTCATCTTGCCGTCCCCGTGGGTGCGCTTACCGTTGCCGGCCCAGAGGTCGATGGTGATGTTGGCATCGCCTGGGGTCTTGATCCACATCCCCGTGCAGCCCAACCACCACATCTCGACGGACCCTGGCTCCACCTTGGTGTTCTCGATCTCCTCGTTGAGCCATGTGCCCCACTCGGGGAACGTGCTCTTGATCCACTTGTCCTTGGTCATCTCCGAAATCTCGGACATGGTGACCTCCTTCTGTGTTGTGTTGGGTTAGTCCTGGACGGCCTCGTAGAGCGCGACCTCGTCGGTCTCACGGTTGGCCGCAACGATGGTGTCGTGGTCGCCGTTGCCATAGACCCAGACGTTCGTGGGGCCGAAGTCGTGGTCTATGACCTCGACGTGATAGGTGCCCTGCTCTAACCAGATACGGAGCAGGTCACGGTCACCCTTGCGATGACCTACAATCGCGCAGGGATTCCCGTTGAGCGAGCCGCCCCAGATGGCATGCATGAAGGGACGCTTCTCTGGATCCGTCCAGACACACCGATAGGTCCCGGCGTCATCGAGATGCCAGACGCTGATCGTGTCGCCATGGAAGGGAGAGAGGCATAGCAGCTCGTCCTTCCCATCTCCGTCGAGGTCGACGAGCGTGATGTCACTCGTGGGCTCGGTGGTGATGTGGTCGATCTGCCACTCACCGTCCGGGGTCATGGGCGGGGTGTAGCGAAAGACCCCGTCATCGGTCGAGACGAGCGCGAAAGTGCGGTCGGGTGCGGTATAGAACCCGTGGTTCTTGAGCTGGGTCTCACGAAGCGTCGTGAGGGCAAGCTGGCTCTGCTTGCCATAGCGCTCGAGGTCTCCCGTGAGCGGTGCCGCGAAGACCTTACCAGGGAAGCGCCAGTCCTCCTTGTAGGCACAGGCACTCTTGATGGTGCAGGCCAGAAGCCAGAGAGTCTTGTCCTCACCCTTGAGGATGCCGAAGCGATGGACGTAGGGCAGATCGCAGAGGGTCGCACTCGACCAGGCGCCATCGTCCGCCTTGGTATAGGTGGAGATGTGCGCATCGTCACCGCCGCAGTTAGGCGAGAAGAACTCGGTGGTGGAGAGGAACTGGTCCGCACGCCCCGGAACCTGCACCATGGTCATGACGCCACCAGGACCCGCCGTGACCGTCTCCAGAGGGGTGCCGTCGAGGGCAAAGCGCCTCGTGGGACCTTCCTTCTCGACCCCAATGAGGAAGCTCTTGGCATCCGTACCATCGAACATCGCGATTGCATAGCATTTGGGCATGGAGGCGATGCTGCGCTTCTCGAACTTCATGGTTGACCTTCCGTTCCAGGCTCTTCGCTAGTTGCTGAACTTCTCTGCGGCGCCGGTCGCCTTGAGCTTCTCCTCGACCTCGGCGTCAGAGAGAACGTTGCGCAGGCCGATGACGTTTACACCCGCCTTCACGGCGTCGTCGTACATGTTCAGGAAGTTGAGCGGTGCGAAGACGATGTCATACTGGCGAGCGCTTGAGACACCCTCCGAGAGGGCACAGTGATGGATGTCAGAGACGTTCATCCCGAGCTTCTGGGCGACGCGCTCGACCGTCATCTTCATCATGAGCGAGGTGCCGGCACCGTTCGCGCATGCGACCAGGATCTTTGCTGATGCTGCCATTGAGACCACTCCTTTGGTTGGGGGCAGATTCGTCCATTCCTTGGTGCGCCGCCCGATCTGCCCGACCGAGCGGCGCACCAGAGTCCGATCGAAGCTAGGCCGCCTTTTCCTTACCTGCAGCCGCTGCCGCTTCCGCCGCCTGCTTGGCACGGATGTCCTTGCACTTCTGGTAGTCCTCGGTCTCCATGAAGTAGGTGTCCTTATGGGCACGGTACTGGAGCTGCGGGATGATCAGCAGCGCGGCGACGACGATGGCGAATCCGGCGTAGCTCAGGTACTTCATGACCACCGTGAAGATCGGCCACACGACGGCCCAGTCCCACATACCGAGGTAGCCGCCATAGGCCGCCATACCGACCCAGCTGGCGATGAACGCGGAGCCGAAGACCTGGAGCAGGCCCGAGATGAACGGGAAGAGCATGCAGGCCTTGATGCCACCCTTGTTGTTGGCATAGACGCCGATGGTGGCATTGTCGAAGAACAGCGGCACGAAGCCAGCGACCACGATGACGGGGCTCTGGAGCACAAGCAGGGTGCCGATGGCGAGGAACTGTCCGGCAGCGCCGAAGAGGAAGCCGATGGTCACGGCGTTGGGGGAACCGAAGCCATAGGTGACGGCGCAGTCGACACCAGGGACGGAGCCGTGGAGCAGCTTGCTCGAGATGCCCTGGAAGGAGTTGGTGAGCTCGGTCACGAACGTACGGACGCCGAGCTGCAGGATCGAGAGGTAGACGGCGAACGAGAAGCAGGTCGTGAGGATGTAGAAGAAGAAGTCCTGGCTCTCCGTGAGGAAGCCTTGCTCGACCAGGAAGTCCTTACCAAGGATGACAAGGATGACGCCAAAGAACGCGGTCATGAGGATGGCCGTGGCCACGAGGTTCTCGTTGAAGATCTTGAGGAAACCGGGGAGCTTGATGTCCTCGATACGCTTGGATGCCTTCTTGGCATGCTTGTTCATGCGCTCAGCAAGCTTGGATGTGACATAGATGCCAAACATCTGCTGGTGAGCGACGGAGAAGCCGGCACCATCCGTGAGGTCCTGCGTGGGACCTACGCAGAGGTTGGTACCAACAGCCCAGTACAGTCCCAGAAGTATCGTCATCACGATGAGGACCGCCGTGTTGTCGAGCTGGGGGAAGCAGAACAGGATGAGCCAGAATGCGGTGGCTGCCTGCTGGACCTGGACATGGCCGGTCGTGAAGATCGAGCGGCACTTGGTGTACTTCTTCAGGGCCACGAGCACGATGTTCAGAATGAAGGCGAACAGGAGCAGGAGCATGACCTGCGAGAAGGACCGCCCAAGGATGAACGAGGGAGCGTTGGCATCCTCGAGGCCAGCCTGCACGGCGTTCTGGCCGAAGTAGGGATCGATGACCATGGCCGAGAGGTTGAAGCGGGTCTTGAGGCCCACGAGGACGGGACGGAACGCGGAGACCAGGCCACTCGAGCCCACGAGCAGGATCTGGTAGCCGACGACGGCCTTGATGAAGCCTGCGAGGACATCGTACCAGGGCTTCTTGAGCAGTGCATAACCTATGACGACGATGACGCCGATAAAGTAGGCTGGCTGCGTCAGGATGTTGGCTGCGAAATAGTCCCAGACCGCCATGATTGCATCGAGCATCTTCTACCTCCTTGTGGGCCTCTCAGGCCCAATCGCTTGTTGCCGTGCTAGCCGTCGTTGACGATCTTGTCGATCTCAAGCAGGTCCTCGGGAGCCTGTACGGCCTTGAGCCTCTCGATGGCCTCGTCGTTGGAGAGGACCGCATAGAGCTTGGTCATGTTTGCCAGGTGCGCATCGGGATCCGTGTCGCAGAGGGTGAAGAAGACCTGCGCGTCCTTCTCAGGGTTGCCTTCTTCGAAGTGAACCGGGGTGGCGCACCGCATGAATCCGATGGCCGTCTTGTTGCAGCCCTTCGCGTTCTCGGTGGAGTGCGGCATGGCCACACCCGGTATCAGGACGATGTACGGACCATGCTTCTCGACACAGGCAATGATCTCGTCAGCGTAGACGGGGTCGACGGTACCGTCGGCCTCGAGCGGCTTGCAACACTCGCGAATGGCATCCTGCCATGAGAACGGACCATCCGTGAGGGTGTAGTGCTTGCTCTCGTAGATCTCCCTAAGCAGCATTTCTGCTTCCTCTCCTTTCCCTATCCCCATCTTGTTCATACCGTTCATAACGTTCGTATTTAATGAATGGTATGTACTTTCTAGCAACGGTTTAACATAGATCCCTGGAATTCGTTGGAGGAATAGCATATTGACCACTCGCGGTCGAATTGATACCGTTCATATTCATTAACTATCGTTCATATCGTTCATATCGCATCGTCGGTAGTCTATACTCAATGTCCAGTCGCCCAAACAGGGTTGGCCACGACGGAAGGGAGCGGCCCATGCGCAACAGTAGAGCCTTCGTCGCACAACGCCGCGAGGCGATTGCCTCGTTCCTTGAATCGCACGGAAGTGCCGAGGTGAACGACCTGGCTGAGCGGTTCCAGGTATCCCCTCTCACCATCAGGCGAGACCTTGACTCCCTAGCCGAACAGGGCATCCTCGAACGTGGTTACGGCACCGCCACCTTGAAGGATCCCCTCGGCAACGAGCTCGCCTCGAACCAGGTACGTGCAAAGCAGGCCATCGCACGGGAGGCCGCCAGGCTCGTGAGCGACGGTGACACCATCTTCATAAACACGAGCTCGACCGCGCTACGTATGATCGAGTTCATCACCGCGGAGAACGTCACCGTCATCACCAACAATGGCAAGGCCCTCGAGACCCCGCTCTCACCCACCATGACGGTGCTGCTCACAGGAGGGGAGATCAGGGTTCCCAAGTGGTCCATGTCGGGACCGTTCGCGCTCTCCAACATAGGGAGGGTCACGGCCGTGAGGTGCTTCATGGGTTGCAACGGTATCTCCGCAGAAGGTGGCATCGCCACGATGTCATCGCAGGAAGCGCCCGTCAACTCCCTCATGGTCGAGCGAGCTGACCAGTGCGTCATGCTGGCGGACCACACCAAGATCGGTGTGACGGCGAGCTTCTGCTATGGAACATGTGACCAGACGGACCTGCTCATAACCGATGAGGCCGCAGACGATGAGGCCCTCGCGGTGTTGAGGCAGTGCGGCATCCATGCGATCAAGAAGGTGCCGCTCACAAAGTCGTGACCGCCTACCGCACGCTGCCGCCCTGGACGAGCCTCGGGGCCAGAAGCTCCTGCCGCGGCTCGGTCCGGCCGTCGACCAGCCGCTCGCGCAGCATCGAGACCGCATGCTCGGCCAGCATCACCACGTCCTGGTCCACGGCCGCGAGCGTAGGCTCGAAGAGCGTGTCGGCCACCGAGTTGTCGTAGCTCACGATGGAGTAGTCCTCGGGGACCCGCATCCCCTGTTCGTGCAGGTACTTGAGGAGTCCCAGCGCGATGTTGTCGCTCGAGGCGAAGACGGCCGTGGCGTCCGTGCCCATGAGGGTCGCCCCCGCCGCATACCCGCTGGGGATGTGATAGTCGGCCTCGATCACGTACTCGGGCGCCACGGGGAGGTCGGCCTCGCGCATGGCGCGCCGGTATCCCGCCAGGCGCTCGCGACCGCTCCGGGAGCCCGTCGCGTTCACCACGGCAGCCACCCGCTTGTGGCCGCATTCGATGAGGTAGTGGCAGGCGAGGTAGGCCCCCAGCTCGTTGTCGAACTGCACACGGTCGCATGGGACGCCGTCGAGCACGCGGTCCACCAGCACGGCGGGCACCGAGAGCTCCGAGATGGCCCGGACCAGCTCGTCGTTCTCGCCGACCTCGCTCGAGACCACGAGGAACAGGCCGTCCACGCCACGCTCCACGAGCATGCGTATGAGCTCGAGGTCGCTCTCGGAGCGGTCGTTGGAGTTGGTGATGAAGAGGGCGTAGCCGTCCTGGCGGCACCGCTCCTCCAGGCTCTTGGCCAGGCTCGCGAAGAAGCGGCTCTCGATGTTGGGGACCACGAGGCCCAGGGTGTGGGTCTGCCGCATGACGAGGCTGCGCGCGATCTGGTTGGGCACATAGTGCAGGCGCGTGGCGCACTCGCGGATGCGGTCCTTGCTCGCCGGCGAGAGACGGCAGGGCTTGTCGTTCAGCACGAGCGAGACGGACGTGATGGACAGCCCCACCTCGTCGGCGATGTCCCGCAGCGTGACCTTGTCTGACACCGTGGTCATCCTCCCTCAGGAACCTATCTGCCGGAACCCCTCGCCGAATGCCTCGTGGACCTCGGATATCACCACGACGGCATCGGGATCTATGTCGGAGACGATCGTCTTCAGCATCCCGATCTCTCCCCTGCTGAGAATAACGTACAACATCGGGCGGTCATTGCCCGACCAGACGCCGCGCGCCTGGATCTCGGTGCAGCCACGGCCCATCTCGTACATGACGTCGTTGGCGATGCGCTCGTGCTCGTTCGAGATGACCCAGGCTGCCCGCTCCGTGCGGGGGCCGTCGATGACCATGTCGATGAGCCGGCCCGTGATGAACATGCACACGGCAGCGTACAGGGCGTTGTCCAGCGAGAAGACGGGGATCGAGATGACCACGATCACCACGTCGCACACCATGGAGAGCGTGCCCACCGGAGCCGACGTCCGCTTGGAGAGGAGCTGGGCGATGATGTCGGTCCCGCCGGTGTTGCCACCGGAGCGGAAGACGAGCCCCAGTCCGAATCCCGAGACGAGGCCGCCGTAGAGGGCGCACAGCAGCAGGTCGCCGCCACCGAGCACGGGAAGCACCGGTGCCAGGGCATCGGTGAAGACGGCCGAGGCGATGATCCCTGCCAGCGTCCGTGTGGCGTAGCGCAGGCCGCCCGAGCGGATCACGGGAATCATGAGCAGGGCGTTCATGGCAAGGGTCTGGAGGCCGATGGGGAGGTCGATGCCCGAGGGCGCCACGGCGGCGCGGATCACGGTCGCAAGGCCTGTGACCCCGCCGGCAGCGAGCCCATTGGGCACCTGGAAGCAGTCGATGCCCACTGCGAAGACGAACGACCCCACGCAGATGAGGATCGCATCGCGCAGGACGCCCCTTCTGGACCTCCCCTGTTCCATGACCACCCTCCGCCCGACTCCAGACCGACGCCCCCCAAGGGTCACCCGACGGTGACCTCACAACAAGCGCGAAGCCGTCACTCGGCGTTCGCGGCAGGCCTCTGACCACCCACGACCCAGCGATGATATCCCACGATGAAGTCGTCGAGGTCGCCGTCCTTGAGCACGGCGTCGACGTTGCCCGTCTCGATGCCGGTGCGCGGGTCCTTGACGAGCTGGAAGGGATAGAGCACGTAGTTCCTGATCTGGTTGCCGAAGCTGATTTCGTGCTTGGGACCACGGAGCTCGTCAATCTCGGCCTCGCGCTTGGCCTTCTCCTGCTCGTACAGGCGCGCCCGGAGGATCTTCATGGCCGAGGCCTTGTTCTGGATCTGGCTGCGCTCGTTCTGACAGGTGACCACCGTGTTGGTGGGGATGTGCGTGATGCGCACCGCGGAGTCCGTGGTGTTCACGCCCTGGCCACCGGGGCCGCTCGAGTGGTAGACGTCGACGCGCAGGTCGGAGGGGTCGATGTCGACCTCGACGTCGTCGGGCAGCACGGGCAGCACCTCCACGCCGGCAAAGGTGGTCTGACGCCGCTTCTTGGCATCGGTGGGGCTGATGCGCACGAGGCGGTGGACGCCCTGCTCGGCCCGGAGCATGCCGTAGGCGTTCTTGCCGCCCACGGTGAAGGTGGCGCGGTCGATGCCGATGACGTCAGCCACCGGGGCGTCGTTCACCTCGACCTTCCAGCCGCGACGTTCGCAGTAGCGCAGGTACATGTGGAAGAGCATGTCGCACCAGTCCTGGGCCTCCAAGCCGCCCTGGCCAGGTGTGATGGTGACGATGGCGTCGCCGTGGTCCATGTCGTCGGTGAACCAGCTCGAGAGCTCGAGCTCGGAGAGGTCATGCGTGAGCGAGGCTGCCATCGCCTCGGCCTCGTCGAGAAGGGACTCGTCACCGGTCTCCTCGCCGAGCTCGAAGGCCGCCTCGGCGTCGTCGAACTTGGAGCGGGCGGCCTCGATGTCGGCCACGTCGCCCCGCGCCCGCGCGAGCCGCTCCATGGTGGCGCTTGCCGCGTCGGCATCGTCCCAGAAGCCCGGGGCGGCGCTTGTCGCCTCGAGCTCGGAGACGAGCGCACGCCTGTCATCGACGTGCAGGTATCCCTCCACCTCGTCAAGGCGGGCAGCGAGGGTGTCAAGGTCCGCCTTGGTGATCTCTGCCACTAGCGGTTCCTGCCGTGGCAGTTCTTGAACTTCTTGCCGCTGCCGCAGGGGCAGGGGTCGTTGCGGCCCACGCCCACGTAGGGGTCGGGGTCGTCGGCCTTGCGGTAGGTCTGCGGCTTGTCGGGGGCCGCCTGGGGGGCCGCCGTCGCGACGCGCTCGCCACGGGCCGCCGCGGGCGCGGACGCCGCCTGGGAGCGCAGCGTGGAGTTGGCCCCCTGGTCGCCGTCGACGTCGTGCGGGCCCGAGTAGCTGGCGCCGGAAAGACCGGTGTCTGCGGGCTCGGGCTGGGGGGCACGTGCCAGCTCGATGCGAAGGATGGTGCGGAGGAAGTCCTCGTACATCGTGTTGACGAGCTCGGTGAAGGCCCGGTAGGCCTCCTGCTTGTACTCCACGAGCGGGTCGCGCTGGCCGAAGCCACGGAGCCCGATGCCCGTCTTGAGGTAGTCCATCTCCTGCAGGTAGCTCATCCAGCGGGTGTCGATGACGCGGAGCATGACCTGGGCGGAGAGCTCGTCCATGATGGGCTTGCCCAGGCGCTCCTCCTTCTGCGAGAAGCACGTGTCCACGAAGTCGTCCACGCGCTCCACCACGGCCTGCTCGTCGTCGTCCTCGTCGATGCTCGGGACGTCCGGACGGCCGGTGAGCTCGGAGAGCCACTTCTTGAGGCCCTTCTCGTCCCAGTCCTCGGGAAGCTGGTCGTCGGAGCAGTACTGCGAGACCTCGCGGTCGCAGGTGTCGTACGTGACGTCGGCGATGTGGGCCATGAGGTCCTTGCCGTCGAGGATCTTGTTGCGCTCCTCGTAGATGACCTGACGCTGACGGTTCATGACGTCGTCGTAGTCGAGGACGTTCTTACGCATGGAGAAGTTGATCTCCTCGACCTTGCGCTGGGCGCTCTCGACGGCCTTCGAGACCATCTTGGCCTGGATGGGCATGTCGGCGGGCATGTCGTACTTCTGCATCATGGTGCTGATGCGGTCCATGCGGTCGCCGCCGAACAGGCGCATGAGGTCGTCCTCGAGGCTGAGGTAGAACTGCGTCTCGCCCGGGTCTCCCTGACGACCGGCGCGGCCACGGAGCTGGTTGTCGATACGCCGCGACTCGTGGCGCTCGGTGCCGATGACGCAGAGGCCACCGGCGGCGATGACGTGCTCCTTCTCGGTGGCGCAGATCTGCTTGGCCTCGGCGATGGCGGCCTCGCGCTGCTCTGGCGTGGGAGCCTGCCCCCCCTCGTCGGCATCGTCGGACTCGCCGGCCACGGTGGCGTCGGTGGGGTCGAGGTCGGGGTCGAGCCCCTGCTCGCGCAGCATGTCCTCGGCGAGCACGTCAGGGTTGCCGCCGAGCAGGATGTCCGTGCCACGGCCGGCCATGTTGGTGGCGATGGTGACCGCGCCCTCGCGGCCCGCCTGGGCCACGATCTGGGCCTCGCGCTCATGGAACTTGGCGTTCAGGACCTCGTGGTCGATGCCACGCTTGTCGAGGATGCGGCTGAGGCGCTCGGAGCTCTCGATGGAGACGGTGCCCACCAGGCAGGGCTGGCCGGCCGCATGGCGCTCGGCGACGTCGTCGGCCACGGCGTTGAACTTGTACTCGACGTTGCGGTAGATGCGGTCCTCGTGGTCCTCGCGGATGACGGGCTTGTTGGACGGGATCGCCTGCACGGGGAGGTTGTAGATCTCGCGGAACTCGGCGTCCTCGGTCATGGCCGTACCGGTCATGCCCGAGAGCTTGTCGTACAGGCGGAAGTAGTTCTGGAGCGTGATCGTGGCGAGCGTCTGGTTCTCCTCGCGTACGAGCACGCCTTCCTTTGCCTCTATGGCCTGGTGCAGGCCCTCGGAGTAGCGCCTGCCCTCCATGATGCGGCCCGTGAACTCGTCGACGATCTTGACCTCGCCGTCCACGACCACGTACTGCTGGTCGCGGTGGAACATGTACTCCGCCTTCAGGGCCTGCTGCAGGTGGTTGACGAGCTGGCCGGACATGTCGCCGTAGATGTCGATGTTGAGCGCGCGCTCGATCTTGGAGAGGCCGGAGTCGGTGGTGGCGATGGTGTGCTTGGCCTCGTCCATCTCGAAGTCGACGTCAGCGGTGAGGCCACGCACGGCGCGGGCGAAGTCCTTGTAGGTGCTCGCCGACTTGGTCCCGGCGCCCGAGATGATGAGGGGCGTCCTGGCCTCGTCGATGAGGATGGAGTCGACCTCGTCGACGATGGCGTAGCTGTGCCCGCGCTGCACGCGCATCGAGGCACGCGAGACCATGTTGTCGCGCAGGTAGTCGAAGCCGAACTCGGAGTTGGTGCCATACGTGACGTCCGCCTGGTAGGCAGGGCCCTTGGCGTCGAGCTTCATGCCGTTCTGGATGAGGCCCACGCGCATGCCCAGGAAGCGGTAGATCTGGCCCATCCACTCGGAGTCGCGCTTGGCGAGGTAGTCGTTCACGGTGACGATGTGGACCCCCTCGCCCGACAGGGCGTTGAGGTAGCCGGCGAGCGTTGAGACGAGCGTCTTGCCCTCGCCCGTCTTCATCTCGGCGATCATGCCGCGATGGAGTGCGATGCCACCGATGACCTGCACGTCGAAGTGACGCATCCCGAGCGTGCGGGCCGAGGCCTCGCGCACGCACGCGAACGCCTCGGGGAGAAGGTCGTCGAGCGACTCGCCGTTCGCCACGCGCTCCTTGAAGGCCGGCGTGCAGGCGGCGAGCTCCTCGTCATCCATCTTCTCGAAGGTGGGTCCGCAGTCGTTCACGCGCGCGGCAAGCTTCTCGAAGTCCTTGAGCTCCTTGTCGGAGCCGACGGAGAGAATCTTTGAGAACAGGTTGGGCATACGTGTACCTCTGTATTCTTCAGGCGCGCCTCAGGTGCGCCAAGCGGTTGCCCTTCCACTCTAGCAACCAGCCGCGATGCGCTTGCCCGTCCTTGGCCCCCATCACAATATGCGCAACCCAGGGAGACGAGAGGAACGGGCGGGCCGGGGCCGTGTCTCGCCACGTGCGGCAGCCGCCGCCCCAGCACCTCCCTCAGGACTGTGGGACGAGGCCTCCCAGCGCGAGGTCGACGGTATAGCCGCCGGCGTCCTCCGGCCTCTGGCCCTTGCTGAGCAGCTGCGCGACGAACGAGCGCATCCGCGGGGAGGGAGGTCTCCCCACGTCGGTGATGACCCTCAGGGAGTGCTGCTCGTAGACCGTGCCCACCTCGCAGGCGCGTCCCGTGGCAGCGAGCGCCCTCATGTAGCTCATGGCCATGTCCTCGCGCCCCTCCGACCCGGGCCACGCCTCGTCGGCGAACCAGAGCGCCTCCGCATGGCGTCCGAGCCTCTCGGCTGCCTCGACGCCCAGCACCATCGCGTCGACGTAGCGCTTCCTCAGCTCGTTCCTCCTGCTCGTGAAGAAGCCCGACCCGACGCCTGGCGGCACGTAGAGGTCGCCACGGTAGAGCGACTGGACCTCGTGGCAGCGCTCCACGACCTCGACGTCCGACGGCCCCGACGAGGCGAGGGACCGGACGAGCTCCTCGAAGGCGTCGACGTCGCACGACACGCGCTCGGGGTTCAGGGACAGGCTGCCCTGGAGCGACTCGATGAAGCGGCACCCCTTGCCTCCCAGGGCCGTGCGCGCCGAGGCGGCAGCCGTGTACAGGCGGTCCTTCCCCACCATGAGGTCGATGCCGGGCCAGATGATCGAGATGATGCGATGGCGGGGCATGATGTGCCCCCGTTCCGTGGCGAGCAGCGCCACGAGCAGGCCCGCCGACCTCCTCTGCCACGATCCCGACAGGAGCGTCCTGGGCCCTGCCTGGACGACGTAGTCTCCCAGCAGCCGTATCCGCGCCTCCTCGACCACCCTGGACGGGCCGTCTGACGGCACGCGCGGGACGGGACCGGGCTCCCTGGCAGCCCCCATGCTCACGTCCGGCTGTCCGACGGCCTCGGGGACACGCGTGCTTCGCGCCTGCTCGAGCGCCTTCGCCCAGGGGATCCCCAGCGTGGCCGCGACGCCCCTGGACACCTTGTCGTCCCCTCCCGCCACGAGGAGCAGGAGCGGCCGCAGCACGGCGGTGCAGGGCTGGCTGCCGAGGCGCGCCGAGACGCGCTCGGCCTCGGATTCCCGCCCGGCGCCGACCGCGCGGACGAGCCGTGCGAGAAGGTCGACCGCCCGGGCCGACCCGACCCTCTCGAAGGCAGGCGAGAGGTCCTGGGCGGCAGCCCACTCGCCGAGGTTCCCCTGCGAGAGGGCGTCGACCAGGCTCGCGACGGACCAGAGGTACCCGGCCCCCGCACGCAGGGCGCACCTCTGCGCACGCATCACATAGACATGTGCGTTGGCCCAGAGGCCCTCGCAGGCTGCGGCATACCCCTGGACCACGAGGATGCAGGCCTGGATGACCGTGTCCTTGCGACGTGATGCCCGCGAGAGCCCCCGCTGCGCCCCCTCGACGTCGAGGGCCCTGCCGGAGAGGAGCGAGCAGGCGTCCCTCACGAGGCCACGGTATGCCCTGAGGTCGCACAGGCCCCTCCGCTCGAGGAGCCGGGCACATCGCACGGAGGACGACAGGTCCAGGGGACTCGCCGCACGCCCCATGAGCGCGGAGGCAAGCTCGTAGTCGCAGCACAGGAGCATCGCCGTGAGGGTGGACCCATCACGTGACTCCCAGGAGCCCGCCAGCTCGGCATAGGCGTCAGCGGGGTTGCCGTCCATGAGCTCGCGCGCGACGCGCAGGTGGAGCGCGAGGCCCCTCACGATCCCGTCCTCGGACGCCCTCGCCCTCTCGAGCACGAGGTCGAGGGCAGGGCACCCCGCACCTCTCGCATCGGCCCTATGCCCGATCCTCCGGACCGCCCCCATGAGCTCGGCCTGGAGCGCCATCGTCGCCTCACGGGACGACCCCTCGCGCACGATGGGACCGGAGGCCTGCGCGCCGTCCGCGTCCGTGCCCCCGAAGGCCGCGTGCACGCATGACCAGGAACGGGAGCAGTCCCGACGCTCGCTGACGAGCGCGTCACAGGCGACCTGCGCGACGGCAAGGCCGAGGTCACCTTCCGCCCCGTCTTGGGCACCCTTCCGGACGAGGGTCACGAAGCCGGCATCCACGAGCTCCATGGGCCACTCGGCCACGAGGCCCGGAAGCTCCTCGCTCGGGAGGCAGCTGCTCGCGATGCCCGCCCCTTGGCAGAAGCGCCCGTCCTGCATGAGGAGGTCGACCTCGGCCCGCAGCACCTTCGGATGGTCGGTGGCGAACGGCCTCACGATCCGCCCCGTCTCCTCCGCGGGGAGCGTGACGCACGAGAAGGTCCCCCGCTCGACGTCGATGCCGAACAGCGGGGCATCGCGCGCGATGCCGCACACGACGTCCGCCTCGACACGGAGCCCGAGTCCCGATACCTGCTCGAACGTCCCGCTCCCCAGCACCAGCATGGCGGCACGCAGCGAGCGCTCCTCCTCCATGAGGCCGGGACGGAGGGCGTCCTCGGTGAGCCGACGGAGCGCGGTGCGCCACGGCTCCCCCTCGAGCGGGGCCCCTGGCCCCAACGGCTCGTCGGAGTCACGCAACGCCGCGACGAGCGAGGCGATCCCATGCGAGGCCTGGAGCAGCCACCTGTGCGGCACGTCCACGAACCGTGGGCCCCAGGAGCGCAGCTCGTGCCTGCCCACCACGAGGTCCTCGGCATGCAGGGAGACGCATCCGGGGAGCTCCTCCACGAGGGTCTCCCCCTCGGGATGCATCGTCACCATGATGCTGACGCCGCACCTCTCGAGCCTCCTGAGGACGCTCGCCACCGTCTCGAGCGGCGGACCCTCGAGGAAGGGCATCTCCATGAGGCCGAGCGTGACCGCGGACCCCTGCGCGACGCCGTCCTCGCAACCAGGGACCAGGCCGGCCACGATCGTGGCCGCCTCATCGGCGGACAGCCCTCCGAGGTCGGCCCTGAGGGCAATCCCCCCATGGTCCGAACGGCTCGAGAGCTCCGCCTCGACGAGCCCGCGCCTTCCGACGCCCATCTCGCCCACGAGTGCCACGAGCTGGGACTCCTCGAGCGCGTCATGCAGGAGCGCCATGGCCGCCACCCTCGTGACGCGCACGCCGTCCGGGGTGCTCTCACCGCCCATGCGGAGGCTCCTCGACACCCTACCGAGACGACCGGACACCTCGCGTGCTTCGACCATCCTGGCTCCCTTCCTGCGCTCAGGGACGACGCCACGCCGTCTCGCGCGGCGGAGCCGAATCGTATCACGCACGGGGCCCTTGTTACTGGCTCTTTTCAAGTGCTCTTCAGTAACCTCGCCATGACCTCAAGCTATGTTATATTTAAATATTTATTCTCGATGACATATCAGGCACGGGAGCGTCGAACTGCCTGGTCCGCATATGTACGTTAATAGCATCGGGCGGCAGTCGTCCCACCGGCTTCATCACCCGCCCACAACGGTCGCCGCACGTGACGCCATTCGCAGGCCATGGCGTCCCGTTCGCCTTTGGCGAGAATCCCGCCCTGCTGATACCAGTCGGACAACGTGCTGCTCAGATTGGACGTCAGGGAAACTTGCGAGGGATGCGCATCGGCAGGCGGCGGGCGGCAGGCAGCTGCGTCCCGGGAGGCCATCGAGGACCCCTGGCCGTGCCTTTGCTATACTCAGGCCCGCGTCCCCATCGTCTAGCGGTTAGGACATCGCCCTTTCAAGGCGACGACACGAGTTCGAATCTCGTTGGGGGCACCATCTTGCGTCCATGGCCGCGGCCTCACGCCTCTGGCGAGGGACCCTTGCGGCCGTCAGGCCCTCCCATGACACCGAGTATGTGCGCGCGGGCCTCCGCGCGGCCCTCCCCCGTGAGGAGCGGGACGCCACAGACGTAGTCACAGCTCACGTCATCAGGACGCACGACCGTGGCCACCAGCAGGTCGGCATCGGCACACTCGGCAGGGGCCTTGTTGACGGGGCACTGGACCAGCTGGTAGTCGCCGGCATACCCCGCCTCGTCGAGCAGGTCGCTGATGCGAGCCGCGATGGCCGTCGAGCAGGCGATGCCCGTTCCGCACGCGACGACGATCTTCCTCATGAGCTCCCCTTTATGACCCGCCCCGCAAGGGACGACCCCGCCTGCAGGCGAAGCCGAGATGACAAGGGGCGAGCTTAGCCCTTGGATGCCACCCGGTCAAGCACCGAGCGGGCGATGGACTCCGCATCGAGCCCGGCACGGCGGCGCAGCGCAGGGGGATAGTCGGCCTCGGGATAGGCATCAGGGCAGCCCAGACGGAGCAGGGGCACAGGCGCCGACGGGGCGTCCGGACCCAGGCCGAAGGACGAGGCCCACTCCGCCATGGCACCACCGAGACCACCGAGCACGCTGTGCTCCTCGACCGTCACGAGGAGCGACGAGGCCTTGGCGACCTCCCGCATCGTCTGAGCGTCGAGGGGCTTGATGCGTTGGGCCTCCACCACGCGAGCCGACACCCCCCGGTCGCGCAGGATGGCGGCTGCGGCAAGCACCTCTCGCGTGATGGTGCCACAGGTGACGAGGGTCACGTCCGCGGGCTCGCCGGCATCGGGGCCATCGAGCACGTAGGCATCCCCATGGGCAGGGAGCGGGCCCTCGGGATGTGCCAGGAACCCCGCCTCCCCGCAGGTGATTCTCACATAGGCCGGGCGGGGGGACGCGGCGAGCTCGGCCAGCGTCTGCGCAAGCTCGACGTTGTCGGCAGGGCAGAAGACGCTCACGCCGGGGATCGTCCGCATGATGGCGATGTCCTCGAGGGCCATGTGCGTGGCACCGAGGTGCCCGCCACCGTAGCCGGCCGAGAGGCCCACGATGACCGCAGGCGCGCCCATGAGGCCGAGGTGCACCCGTACCTGGTCGAGCGCCCGTCCGGTCACGAAGGGGGCGTAGCCGGGCACGAAGACATGGAAGCCCTCGTTGGCCAGCGCGGATGCGACCTCGATCTGGTTCTGCTCGGCAATGCCCACCTGCACGAACTTGTCGGGTGACGTCTGGCGCAGATGGTCGAGCGAGAGGCGCCGACCGTAGTCGGACACCACCACGGTGAGCAGGTCATCCGTGGCCGCGAGGCCATCCATGACCTCACCGAAGGCCTGCTTCACGTCGAGGGCGGCGAGGTGTGCGCGTGCCTCGCTAGACGGCTGCTGCATCCCTGATCGCCTCCTCGGCATCGTCGAGCTCGGCACATGCCACGCGATACTGCTCGTCGGTCAGGGCATGGTCGTGCCACTCGACGCGGTTCTCGACGAAGGACAGGCCGCGTCCCTTGACGGTATGGCAGATGACGGCGCGCGGCCGTGACGTGCGGGGAAGGAGCGCGTCCCGCACGGCCATGACGTCGTGGCCGTCCACGTCGGACGTCTCGAACCCGAAGGCCGAGAGGCGGTCCGCGAGCGTCCCCGTGTCGAGGATCTCGGCACAGGGCCCGTCAAGCTGCAGGCCGTTGGCATCCACGATGAGCGTGAGCCCATCGAGGGCGTTATGGCCGACGAAGGCGGCGGACTCCCAGATGGAGCCCTCGTTGCACTCGCCGTCGCCCACCATGCAGAAGACGCGACCGGGAAGGTGGCGGCGCCGGTTCGCGAGCGCCAGGCCGGCGGCATAGCCGAGCCCCATCCCGAGG
Organism: Atopobiaceae bacterium; assembly: GCA_022483015.1. Taxonomy (NCBI): domain Bacteria; kingdom Bacillati; phylum Actinomycetota; class Coriobacteriia; order Coriobacteriales; family Atopobiaceae; species Atopobiaceae bacterium. The sequence goes on from JAKVOB010000001.1 coordinate 283,894, forward strand.
CTGCCGCCCGAGGTCTCGATCCCCCGGTCGACGTCGCGGCGGGGATGCCTGAAGAGCACGGCATCGGGACCGGTGAGCCCGGCCGACAGGTCGTCCTCGGAGAGGAGTCCCACCTGGGAGAGGGCGATGTAGAGGGCGAGGGCCGCGTGGGCCTTCGAGAGGACGAAGCGGTCGCGGTCGCGCCAGGCGGTGCCGTCCACGCCCGTGTGCATGACGCTCCCGTACAGGGCCGCGAGGACGTCAGCCGCCGAGAGGCTCCCTCCCACATGGAAGGGATGCGCCGGATCGGAGTGGGCGAACCCCACCACTCCCCGCCTGATCCCGAGCGCACGCAGCTCGAGGTCACGCCTCACGGCTGCGTCGCCGCGGGATGCCGAGGCAGAGAGGTCGGGCATGGTAGGCGCGCTTGGCATGACGGCTCGATCCCCTTCGGGCGCCTCGGCCCGGCTCGCGGTTCATCAGACACTAGCCAGTATAGAGACTCACGCGCCCGCCGACGCAGAAGCCCAGAGCAACGCCATAGATGGCGATGCGAACGAGTTGGTAGGGGCGGTGGGACTCGAACCCACAAGCCTTGCGGCCAGGGTTTTTAAGACCCCTGCGTCTGCCAGTTCCGCCACGCCCCCGTTGCGCGCCCCGACACCCGGCGCGCGGACATGCCTAGCCTAACGCAACGAGCTCCGGGGCCCACCCCACAGGTGACGCATCCCCGTCAGCGGTCGCCGCGGCCACGAGCGCGAGCCCCACGAGAAGGTCCGACTCGCTCACGGTGAGGCCGTCCATGGACGTCGCGTCCATGAGCGCCTGGATCACGACGGACCCCCCGAGGATGACGGGCGCCCGTTTGGCCTCGAGGCCCACGAGGCAGGCACGCTCCTCGAGCGTGAGATGGGCGAGCTCGGACGTGAGGCGGTCGAGCGTGGGACGGCCCAGCTCATGGAGGTGCACGTAGGTGGAGTCGTAGGGGTCGAGCGCCGCATCGATGGCCACGAGCGAGGTCACCGTGCCCCCCACGCAGACGAGGGCCTCGGGCGCAGGCCCGGACGGGGCGGACGAGAGGTCGGCCGCGAGGGCCGAGCGGGCGAAGTCGCGGGCGGCCGCCACGTCGGAGGACGACGGCGGGTCGTCGTTCGAGAGGTAGAGCTCGCTCACGCGCCGGCATCCCACGTCGACCGAGCGGACCCACTCGAGCGCGAGGCTGCCGGGGCCGGACTCCGTGCGGGGACCCAGGGTGCCGATGGCGAGCTCGGTCGAGCCGCCGCCCGAGTCGGCAACGAGGATCCGCCGTCCGGGGAAGTCCTGGGCCACGCCGAGGAACGTGAGCGACCCCTCGACGGCGCCCGGGATGACCTGGGGGTCGATCCCGAGGTCAGAGAGCGGGCCGAGAAGGGCCTGCGCGTTGGAGGCATCCCTGGCCGCGCTCGTGAGTGTGCAGCAGGCCGAGGTGGCCCCTGCGGCACGGGCGCCGTCGAGGTAGCCGGACACGCATGAGAGGACACGCCCGCAGGCCGCGTCGCAGAGGCGACCGGTCCTGGCCACGTCCTCGCCGAGGTTGCAGATCGTGGACGTCTTGGTCCGGCGGAGGACCTTGCCGCAGGAGACGTCGGCGACCCCCAGCCGGGCCGTCACGGTGCCGATGTCGATCACGGCGACGCGCCGGGAGTCGGACATCCTAGGAGACCCCCTGGTACTGGAAGAGCACGTCGAGCGCCGAGACGTACCACGGCAGGTCGCGTGAGGATGCGGTCGCGAGGTCGTCGCTGGTCACCGCCGCGGAGGTGTCCGTGCCGGTGTCCTCGGCGCCGTCCATCGTGACGGCCGTCTCGCCGCTCGAGACGTAGCCGCGCCGGCGCGCCTCGTCCTCGATGCCCTCGCGGGTCTCGAGCGACGACACGTCGTCGGACAGCTGCTCGTTGTTGGCATTCACGGTCACGAGCTGGGCATTGAGGTCCTGGTTGGTACGACGGGCGACGTAGTAGCTCCTGGCAGGCGAGTAGAGCATGGCCCCTGCGACGAGGAGCACGCCGACCACCATGAGGAAGCGCACGAGATGGGGCGAGACCGAGCGGGACTCCCCCCGCGCCGCCTTGGCCTTGGCCTTGGCTGTGGCCGTGACGGCGCGCGCCGAGCGGGCCCTGTCATGACGGGATGCGAGCGGCAGGGGCTCGGGGGTGTCCTCGGACGCCTCGGACGTATGGGTGCGCCGGCGGGAGGGACGGCCCTGTGCCCTGCGGGAGTCGGCCTGAGCCTGGCCGGTAGCCTCGCGGGACCCCGGGACGGTCCGCAGCGGCACCGTCGCCGTCCTCGTCACGGGGCGTGCCTGGACACGCGGCATCTCGGCGGTCGAGGCGGCGCCCATGGGGACACGTGCGGCCTGGGAGGCCTTGGCCTTCTCGTTGGTGAGGCTCGTGCGAGGGGTCGGACGGTTGGCACGATGGCGTTGGACGGACGTGGTCGAGTGCGACGCCTGCTGGGGCGTTCTTAGAGCTATGGCGTTGTTGCTGCTCGCACTCATACCGGGGTTCGTTTCTCGTGTGTGTGGTTGAGGTGCCGCGTCCTGCGATTGGCTGCTAGCTTACACCAGTTTGGGGGTCACGCACCTCCAGCGCCTTGGCCCTCTGCCAAAGTTCCTCCAACTTGTCGCGATCGAGGTCGGAGATGTCCCTCTCGTCCGCGGCAGCCATGTGCTCCATGGCAGACCATCTGTTCCTGAACTTCGTGTTGCTCGAGCGTAGGGCCGCCTCCGCGTCGATGCCCTCCTTGCGGGCGACGTTGACGAGCGCGAAGAGGATGTCACCGAACTCCTCCGCCGCCGGCGTGCTCCCCGAGGCCTCCGCCTCGAACTCGCCACGCTCCTCGGCGACCTTGTCCCAGACGCCTGCCGTCGAGTCCCAGTCGAAGCCGCAGGCCGCCGCCTTCTTGGAGACCTTCTGCGCCTCCATGAGGGCCGGGAGCGCCCGTGGCACGTCATCGAGGAGGCCCACCGACCGCTCGGTGTCGTCGCGACGCTCCTCGAGCTTGACGTCGCTCCAGATGCCGGCGACCTCGTCGGCGGAGGTGGCCTCGGCGTGGTCGCCGAAGACATGGGGATGCCTCCGCACGAGCTTCTCGTCGAGCTGCCGGGCGATGTCGTCGATGGAGAACTCGCCGTCGTCGTCGGCTATCTGGGCATGGAGAAGGACCTGCATGAGGACGTCGCCCAGCTCCTCCGAGAGGTGCGCAGGCGCCCCCTCCTCGATGGCGTCGACGGCCTCGTAGGCCTCCTCGACCATGTTCTTCGAGATGGACGCATGCGTCTGGACCTTGTCCCAGGGGCAGCCGTCAGGCTGGCGGAGGCGCCAGATGGTGCGGATGACGGCATCGAGGTCGGGGTGCGTGGTCGGGGCGTCCGCCCGTGCCGCCGTCTCCTGGTCGACCCGAGCGAGCGGGTCCACCTCGTCGGGCTCGGGAGGCTCGTCGACGACGTCGTCCGAGGACGGGTCGGTCGACTCCGAGACGCAGGGACGCGAGGTGGCGGCGCCCACGGGGGCCGCGTACCTGATGCTCCTCTCGAGCACCTTGTCGTCCTGCGACAGGAGCGCGTCGAGGATGTTGTCGGCCAGGATCTCGGTGCCGATCGAGTTGGGGTGCAGGCGCTGGTCGGCCATGAGCCTCTCGTCGTGCGGGAGCGCGGCCCAGCCGTCGATGACCTTGAAGCCCTTGCGCCCCTTGCACTGGCGGCGCAGCATCTTGGCGACCCACGTGAGGCGCTTGCCCGAGGGCATGGCCTCGTCGACGTCGCCCCTCCACAGGGGCGTGAGCATATAGACCGGGATGCCGGGGAAGAGCTTGGCGAGGCGGTCGAAGTACGCCTTGGCGTCGGCCTCGATGCGCTTGGATGAGCCCTTGTGCGCCCAGTCGTTGGTGCCGTACGCCACGAGGATGAGCGTGGGCCTGTGGCGGCGCATGCGGAACATGCCCACGAGGGTGCGCACGTCGAAGTAGTAGCCCGCGATCGCCTGGTTGACCATGTCGAGCCCGAGGCCGCGCGCCACGCGGGCGGGCCAGGACTGCGAGGGGCATCCCACCACGAAGCCCTGCGTGATGGAGTCGCCCAGGGCGAGGAGGTAGTCCCGCTGCGGGGCGGGACGGATCTGGCCTGTCGAGGCGAGGTCGCCCACCGCCAGCGACATGATGCAGGGCAGGTAGATGACGACCTCGAGGTCGTCATGCGAGGGGTTGTCGATCTCGAGGCGGTGCGTGCCGGTCTGTGCCGGGAGGGTGAACACATGCCCGCCGACCATGACGTCGATGCCGTCGAGGACGCCGTTCTCGGCCTCGCCTATCTGGCCCAGCGACCGCACGACGTTGTCATAGGTGGGGTTGTCCTGGTCGAGCGGGCGCGTGACCTTGCATTCGAACGAGATGGCGTCGCCGTCGGTCACGAAGTCTATGGTGATGCCCGCCGTGGCGACCGAGCGCTTGGCGCGGCCGAGCTCGTCCAGGGTCTCCATCTGCGCCGCCGAGAAGCGATACGGCTGCACGAGGCCGTCGTCGCGCCGCTCCAGGCGCATGGCGCCCCGCACGTAGCGCCCCACGGGCACATGGGTCCAGGTGACGTCCTCGTCGGGGTCCCGCCTCTTGCCGAAAGCCATGCTATGCGCGCTCCTCGGGATAGGTGACGCCCCAGTCCGAGCGGAGCTGGGTCATGAGGGCCATGACGTCCGACGAGACGCCCAGGTTGTCGAGCTCCTGCGGACGTCCCGCCACGGCAGCCTCGAGGTCGGCGATCACGTAGGTGAGCGCCTGGTCGGCGGAGCCGGCGCGCACCGTCTCGCGCTCGCCGGTCCCGGTCCAGACGATGTCGGCCGCGTCGGCACGCGGGTACTCCATGACCTCGAGGTAGGCCTTGTCGCACGACACCATGGCGCGCTTGGGCTGCTTGGAGTGGAGCGTGAGCGAGAGGACCACGAGCTGGCCCTCGGCGTTGCGCATCACGATGCCGCTCGACTCGTCCACGCCCGTGGGCGCGGGGTTCTCGAGCGAGACCACCTCGGTGGGCTGGGAGGCCAGGAAGAGGCGGGCCAGCGTGATGGAGTAGACGCCGATGTCGAGCATGGCGCCCCCGGCGAGCGCCGGGTTGAAGAAGCGGTTGGACATGTCGTAGGCCTTGTAGGAGCCGAAGTTCTCCTGCACGAGGTTGACGCGGCCGAAGTCGCCCGCGGCGGCACGGCGCGCGAGCTCCTTGTAGAGGGGCATGTGCAGCACCGTGCAGGCATCCATGAGGACCACGTGGTTGGCCTCGGCAAGTGCGCGCGCCTCGGCGAGCTCGGCGGAGTTCAGCGTGATGGCCTTCTCGCACATGACGTGCTTGCCGGCCGAGAGGGCGGCGCGGAGGTAGGTGATGTGCGTGTTGTGCGGCGTCGTGATGTAGACGGCATCGATGTCGGGGTCGGCGAACAGGCCGTCGATCGTGTCATAGACCTTGGGCACGCCGTGGCGCTCGGCGAAGGATACGGCCTTCTCGTGCGTGCGGTTGGCGACACCCGAGAGCGTACGGCCCTGCGCGGCCAGGGCCTCGGCCATCTGGTTGGCGATGACGCCGCAGCCGAGCACGCCCCAGCGCAGGCAGGGCACGTCGCCCATGGGGTCGACGGGATCTGATGACATGGGAGCCTCCAAGCCGGCGGACGGGATTCATATTGTGCTAGATACCCACCAAGCTGCAAGGATAGCGCTTCGCGTGGGGTTTCACATGCCGTGCGGCCGGGTGCTACTCGTCGTCGCCCCCGGCCTCCTCGAGCACGCCCAGCGCCGCGGCGAGAAGGTCCTCCTCGCCCTTGCGGAAGGGATAGGTGAGCTTGCCCGACTTCGGGAACACCAGGGCCCCGCGCGCCTTGAGCTTGAGCTGCGCCTCGCGGGAGACCTTGAGCCCTAGGTAGACGAGGCGACCGCCGGTGAGCGAGACGGACGTGACGCCCAGCCGGCCCGCACGGATCCGGATGCGCGTGCGGTCGAGCAGGTTCCGCGCGGCGGCAGGGAGCGCGCCGCACCTCTCGGAGAGCTCCTTCTCCAGGACGTCCACCTCGGCGAGCTCGGTCGCGCTCGCCAGGCGGCGGTAGGCCAGCACCCGACGGTCCACGTCGGGCACGTACTCCTCGGCCAGGAAGAAGTCGGCCGGCAGGTTGATGGTGACCTCGCTGACCTCGGCGTCGGCCACCTCGCCACGGGCCTCGGCCACGGCCTCGCCCAGCATCTGGGTGTAGAGGTCGAAGCCCACGCTGGACAGGTTGCCGTGCTGCTCGGCGCCCATGAGCGAGCCGGCCCCGCGGATCTCGAGGTCGCGCATGGCCACGCGCATGCCGCTTCCCAGCTCCTGGTACTCGTTGATGGCGGTGAGGCGGTCGGTCGCCTCCTGGGTGAGCGGCATCTCGCCGGGGAACATGAAGTAGGCGTAGGCCTGCACGCGACCGCGGCCGACGCGGCCCTTGAGCTGGTAGAGCTGCGCCAGGCCCAGGCGCTGCGAGTCCTCGATGATGAGGGTGTTGGTGTGGGGGTTGTCGATGCCGCTCTCGATGATGGTCGTGGCCACGAGGACGTCGATCTCATGCTCCTCGAAGCGCATCATCACGTCCTCGACCTCGGCGGCGCTCATCTTGCCGTGCGCCACGCCCACGCGGGCCTCGGGCGCGGCCTCCATCACCCGCGCGACGGCGTCGTCGATGGTGGTCACGCGGTTGCTCACGTAGTAGACCTGGCCCTTGCGGGCGAGCTCCTCGCGTATGGCCGAGGAGACCACGTCGGGGTCGTACTCCCCCACCGCGACCTTCACGGCGAGGCGTCCCGGCGGCGGCGTCATGATGAGGCTCATGTCGCGCACGCCCGAGAGCGCCATCTGCATGGTGCGCGGGATGGGCGTCGCGGAGAGCGTGAGCACGTCGACCTGCTCGCGCATGTTCTTGAGCTGCTCCTTGTGGGCGACGCCGAAGCGCTGCTCCTCGTCGATCACCACGAGGCCCAGGTCGTGCGGGTTGACGTCGGCCGAGAGGAGCCGGTGCGTGCCGATGAGGACGTCCACCGTGCCGTCGGCGAAGCCCTCCAGGCTCTTGCGCTGTTGCGCCGAGGTGCGGAAGCGGCTGAGCACGGCGACCTTCACGCCGAACGGCGAGAAGCGCCCGAAGAAGGTCTCGTAGTGCTGTTGGGCCAGGATCGTGGTGGGGCAGAGCACCATGACCTGCCGGCCGTCCATGACGCACTTGAAGGCCGCGCGCAGGGCCACCTCGGTCTTGCCGAAGCCCACGTCCCCGCAGAGCAGGCGGTCCATGGGCTTCGCCGTCTCCATGTCGGCCTTGATGTCGGCGATGGCGCTGGCCTGGTCGCCCGTGAGCTCGTAGGGGAAGTTGGCCTCCATGTCGGCCTGCTCGGGCGCGTCGGGCGCGAAGGCATGGCCCGCCACCGCGGCGCGGCGCGTGTAGAGGTCGACGAGGTCGAAGGCCAGGCGCTTGGCGTTCTTGCGCGCCTTGCCGGTGGCACGCGACCAGTCCGCGGTGTTCAAGCGGGTGAGGCGCGGGGTGGCGCCGTCGGGGCCGACGTAGCGCGTGATGCGGTCCACCTGCTCAAGCGGCACGAAGAGCTTGTCGCCGTCGGCGTACTCGAGCAGGAAGTAGTCACGCTCGCGGCCGGCGACCTCCTGGCGCACGATGTCGGCGAACAGGGCGATGCCGTGCGTGGCATGGACCACGTAGTCGCCCGGCTTGAAGGGGAAGGTCACCGTGGTGGGGTCCACGCGGCGATGGGCCTTGTGCTTGGCCATGCGCGCCGTGAGGTCAGAGACCGACAGCACCGCGAGGTGTGCCGAGGGAACGATGATGCCGGCGGGCACCGGAGCGTCGAAGAAGGTCACCTGGGCGCGGTCGAGCAGGTGGGCCTTCCCCTGGGCCGAGGGGTCCAGGACGGAGACGTCGTTCTCGGGGGCGGAGGCGAGCGACTCCGAGAAGGGCACGCCCTCGTCGGTGAAGGTGAGCTCCAGGTGGGCGCGGGCCTGGCGGTCGGGCACGGCGAAGGCCACCGAGAAGTCGTCGGCCACGAACTGGCGGACCCGTCCCAGGAGCTTGGTGTCGGCACCGGCGATGGCAGGCTGGCGCACGGGGAGCTCGGCGGTGACCGAGCCGGCGCCGGCCCGCAGGATCGAGGCGAACGAGAGGCGCTGCTGGTGGCCGAAGTCGAGGTCCTTGGGCGCGGTGTAGAGGCCGTCCAGCGAGACATGGGCCGAACCTGCCATGGCCGAGACCTCGTCGTTGGCACGCTGGCAGTCGTCGAAGAGGGCCCGGGGCTCGGCCAGGACCACGAGCGCGTCGTCCGAGACGTGCTCGATCGGCGTGGCCGAGCCGCCATAGAGCAGGGGCAGGTAGCGGTCGAGCGACGGCGCCGGCATGCGGCTCTCGATGAGCTCGAGGTCGGCGGCCACGTCGGCATCGTCCTGGGCGGGCCGGAAGAGGACCTTCTCGGCACGGGCCACCACGTCGTCGGTCAAAGCGATCTCGCGGCAGGGGCTTATGGTCACGGAGTCGAGCTCGCCGATGGTCTGGCCGGTGGACGAGACCATGCGGCGCACGCGGTCGATCTCGTCACCGAAGAACTCGATGCGCACGGGGGCCGTGGCCTGCGCGGGGAACACGTCCACCGCGTCGCCATGGATATGGAAGCCACCCGGTGCGTCCGCCTCGCCCGTGTCGGCATAGCCCAGGCCCACGAGCAGCGGGCCCACGTCCTCGAAGGGGCACTCGTCGCCCACGGCGAAGGTGCTGCTGGCAAAGTAGCCGGAGCCCACGGGGGGCACGCGGCGCAGGAGGGCGCGGGCGCTCGCGACGACCACGCAGGGCTCGCCAGCCGCCAGTCGCGAGACGGCCCGGCAGCGGGCCCCGATGACGGCACCGTCGGGGGCGACGTCGGCCCAGGGGTAGTCCTTGCGCTCGGGGTAGCGGCACACCACGTCCATGCCCAGCCAGGACGCGAGCGTACGGGCGGCTCGGTCGGCCGCCTCCTCGCCCGAGACCACGAACAGGCACGGACGGGGGCGCTCGGCCCAGACCGAGGCGAGCGCGAGCGGACGGGCGCTCTGCGAGATGGCGAGCGTGGCATCGTTGCCGGCATGGAGCTCCTGCATGAGGGGCACAAGCTCAGGGGCCGAGAGGAACTGACGGGCGACACGGTTTACGAACATGGGGACCTCTCGATGGCGGAGAAGCCCACGGCCGAGTCGACGGCGCGCGGGCGGATGGGTGCCGGTTCATTCTAGCGGGTATGGGCGAGGCCGATGGCTGCCGTCGGGCCGGCGCTCGACACGCGCGACGGCACGGGGCGCAGGGCGTCGCGGGATGCTGCGGACACCGCGGGTACGCGCACATCTCGGGTGGAGGGACTTCTCGGCACGCACGGAATTCTCGCCGCACGGGGCCTCTTCTCCCTTGCACATCTCTCAAGTAATGGACGACCGAGTCCAAGTCGCGATGGTCGACGCGCCTCTCGACTCCCCTGCATCCAGCACTCGGTCGTCCATTACTTGAATTTTTCTGCCGTCGGGCCGAGGTCAGCACGGACGCCCCGGCACGCATCTGACGCCTTTTGCCGATGGGCTCACCATGGCGTATGTCAGGTCTCTTACAATGAGCTGTCAGGTTCACGTCGGGAACCGAGGCCGACCCACCGGCCACCATCGCAGCCGACCAGAACGCACAAGAGACGCCCGTCAGATGGAGGCCCCACATGTCGCCCAGACGCAGGCTCGCAACCCTCACTCTGGTGGTCGCCGCCATCCTCGCGGCCACGATCGCAGCCCCCTCCACCGCACTCGCCGAGGGACGCTCAATCGCCTGCATGGGACGTGACACCGCAGCGGCGACCGTCGCGGACCAGCCCGACGACCTCGTGTGGGAGAGCCTGATGGACCTCCCGACCGGCACGGTCGATGACTCCTACACCACCAAGACGGACGCCCTCGAGGCGACCTCCGACGAGGGTGGCACCACGCTCGTGCTCGTGACGTCGGAGACGCTCTCCTCCGAGGACCTCACCTGCCAACTCGAGCAACGCGATGACGTCCTCTTTGCCGACGAGGACGAGGCGACGGACGCCGAGACGGACGACGACCAGGTCACGACCCAGGGCGACACGACCTCCCAGGATGACTCCGACGTCGTCTCACCAAGCCGCACCTACCTTTCCTACCAGTGGTTCCTCAAGAACACGGGACTCATGGCATCAGGCGTGGCCGGCGCGGACATCGACCTGCCGAGCACCACCACCCGCGGCTCGGGCACCGTGGTCGCCGTGATCGACGGCGGCGTCGACGGCACCAACCCCAACCTTGCGGCCAACATGGTCGACCTCACCACCTACCCCGGGCTCCAGTCCGAGACGGGTTGCGGCACCTGGGGCTACGACGCCACCACCTCGGGGAGCGACCACTCCCAGATCGTCGCCAGCGACCATGCCACCCATATCGCCGGCATCATGGCCGCCTGTGGGACTGGCGGGGTGGAGGGCATTGCCTCCAACGCGAAGATCGTGTCCGTGCAGGCCAGCCCGATGCCGGCCTCCCTCATCAGGGGTTACAACTGGCTGATCGAGGCGAAGGAGGCGGGCCTCAACGTCTGCGCGGCCAACCAGTCGATAGGCATGACCATGACGCGCGCGGTAGGGGCGGCGTACCACGCCCTCTCAGATGCGGACATAGTTCTGACCTGCTCCTCGATGAACGAAGGTACGGACGTCGACGGCATGGGCACCTTCTATGGTCCCACCACCGCGACCAACGTCCTCGTGGTGAATGCGCTGCAGTCCGATGCCATGGCTGCTCCCTACTCCTGCTACGGCCAATATTCCACATGCCTCTTTGCCCCCGGCAGCGCCCTCCTCTCGACCTCCACCGTCGCGGGGTCGACCTTCAACGCGTTCACGGCCGCCGGCAACACGCGCTCCGGCTCCACGGGTACCCAGGCGCTCGTCTACGAGGGGTTCGAGGCGGACTCCTCCTCCCAGGTGGACGGCGACATCGATGGGGGCCTCACCTTCACGCGCGTGACGCTCGACGAGAACGGCGCGCCCGCAGGCACCTCTGCCGAGGCCGCACCTGAGACGTCGTCGGACCAGTGGTTCCTCGGCTCTGGCTCGCTCAAGGTCGAGCAGGACGGTGACGCCTCGGCCGCGCTCCTCTCCGACCCCGTCGACCTCTCGGGCAAGGTCGCGAGCGGCACCACGCTCTACGTCGGCCTCTCCGCCCTCACCGACAAGGGCAGCTCCGGCCTGGCCACGGTGAGCTTCAAGCTCATGGATGGCACGTACTCGAGCCCCCAGAAGGTCTGCCAGGCCCAGTACCAGTGCTGGCGATCGACCACGTCCCTCTCGAGCGTGGACCTGACGCAGGCCCTCCCCGATGACGTGGACCTGGAGCACTTCCAGATGCTCGTGAGCATCGACTTTGACGGGAACACCACCGATGCCACGGCCTGGCTCGACTGCGTGGGCGTGGGATACGGGCGAGAGGCCATGGTCACCGCAACCGGCACCTCCATGGCCGCCCCCACGGTGGCAGGTGCGGTCGCCGTGGTGGCGGCCCAGTACCCCAGCGAGTCCGCGGAGGAGTGGTCCGCCCGCATCAAGGGAGGCACCACCAAGGAGGACCGCCTCGACGACCTCTGCCAGACGGGCGGCACCCTCGACGTGGCGAAGGCCCTCGAGGACCCCGACCCCGTACCCATAGCCATGAGCGTGAGCGGACGCACCGCCACGATGAGCGGCTGGTTCTTCTCGGAGGGGGACACCATCCTGGTCAACGGGACGGACGTGGGTCACGTCTCATGGTCGACCGATGGCGAGGGCCGGACCGTCGCGACCTTCACCCTTCCCGCCGACACCACCGACGGCTACAACAGGTTCGCCGTCACCACCACCTCCGGCAACCAGGGACATGCCTTCCTCGACGTGGGCACGCTCGAGCGCTCGTCGGGCTACGAGGACCTCACCGTCCCGGACGAGACGGATTACTCCGACGCGTCAGGCTCATCATCGCTCGTGGCGACAGACGGCGCGATCTATCTCCTGCAGGTGTCATCGGCGTACACGGGGGCCACACTCCAGCGCTATGACATCGCATCGGACACATGGGGCGATGGCGTCGACGTCCCCGCCATCCCATCCGGCATCACAAGCTATGTGTCATACAACCTGACAGCCATCGGTTCGAAGATCTACCTCATGGAGCAGGTCATGGGTTTCCCGACCCAGTCCTGGCTCTGCACCTACGATTGTGAGAGCGGGACGTGGGCCCAATCGGAGGTCAAGGGGTCAGACCTCTCCACCTTGACGTTGCTCTCGTGGGACGGCAAGCTCTGCCTGGCCAGTCAACACGCGTCAACGGATACCATCACCATCTACGAGGTCGACAGCTCGACCGGCTCCCTCACGGCCCTTTTCGACGTTCCCATGGAGACGGGCGTGTATACGCAGACCAGCATCACCTCACTCGATGACGAGCTGGTACTCTTCGACTCCTATAGCTCCTCCCTGATGGTCTACAAGAACGGGACGGCCACCTCCTACAGCCTCCCCGCGGACGTCGACAAGACGCTCGGGCAGAGCTGCGCCATCATCCCGACAAAGGACGGCATCATGTGCGTGGGGCTGGCCAGGAGGGACGGCACCGTCCAGACCGACACGGCGCTGCTCGACACCGAGACGGGCACGTGGAGCTGGACAGGCAGGCTCTGCTCGTCCCAGCCCCTGGTCAACCCCATATCCGTCATGTATGACGGCAAGGTATACGTGATGGCCCTCACGGGAGACGCGGACGGCATCCTCGTCTTCCGTTCGACGGACGTCAGCACGCCCGAGCCGGACTCACCCACGACCGCGACATCACCTGACTCCCCCGCCGCGACGTCCGTCACGAGCGCAGTGACGCAGGTAGGAGAGGACGTCACGGACGACCAGCAGGCAACGCCCGCGGCCATCCCCCGCACCGCGGACACGACCCTGCCATGGGTCCCCCGTGCGCTCGCCCTGGCAGGGGTGGGGCTCATGGGCATCGCCCTGGCTCGGCGGCGGCCAGCACGAACACGAGGGACACGGCCCCGCTGACGACAAGGGTGACGAACGAGACGATCATGGCTGCACCGGACCGTGTAGCGGCCAGCCTCGTCAGCGAGAGCCAAGCAGCTCGCTGCGCGCGCTCCTCACCGTGACACCGTCAGCCGTATAGTCGTCGCCGACGCGAGCGACGACGGCCCTTCTCTCTGGCGGGACACCGAGCGTCTCCCCCACGGTCCCAAGATGCCGCGCGAACCTCGGACGATACGTCTCGGATGATTTGATCTCCATGAGCTCAGGCGAGGCTGCGTCGGTGAGATCGAGCAGGTCGACCTCGACCTTGCTGTCATCGCGATAGAAACAGAGCTCGGGTTCATCGCCACCGTTGAGATGACGTTTCATGCGCTCTGCGATGACGAGGTTCTCGAACACCGCCCCGAGCATGGGATGAACCAGCAGCTGCTCCAAGGTCTTGATCCCCAGCAGGTAGCAGAGCAGCCCCGTGTCATAGAAGTAGAGCTTGGGCGTCTTGGTGAGCCGCTTTCCCAGGTTTGCGTGGTAGGGCCTGAGCATGAACGTGACATAGCTCGACTCGAGCATCGAGAGCCATGCGCGAGCCGTGTCATGCGAGATCTGCGCCCCCTGCTCGAGCGTCACGTATCTCAGCAGTCTCCCACAGTTGCGCGCGCAGAGCCCCAGAAAGGTCCTGAACGCCGCAAGGTTCCGCACGTCGAGATAGCCGGAGACGTCACGCTCGAGGTAGGTGCTCACGTAGTTCTCGAAGAACGTCCCAAGCGGGAGACCGACGTCATAGATACGGGGGTAGCCGCCCGCGAGCATGAACGCATCACCCGAGAGGGAAGGGTCAGCACGCAGAGCCTCATGATATGAGAGCGGGAGGAGCTTGAGCATGCCCACGCGTCCCGCAAGCGATTGCGTTATCGCCTTGAGCATGAGGAAGTTCTGGGATCCGGAGAGGATGTATTGACCCATGCTCCCACGCTCGTCTGATGCCACCTGCACCATCGAGAAGAGCTCTGGGGCATACTGTGCCTCGTCGATGATGAGGTGATCGGGACGATTCTTGATGAAGCCCACCGGGTCGTCGAGCGCAGCGCCCCTCACCTGAGGATCCTCGAGATTGACGTAGTCATAGCCGTCAAAGACGCTACGCACGAGCGTCGACTTGCCGCTCTGCCGGGGACCCGTCACCGACACGACGGGGAACCAGGTGGCGAGCCCCCGTGCCTGCTCCGCTATGTCCCTCTCGATCATCTGGCATCGCCCCAGTTACCACGAATCACTAGTAGTGACTACCACAATTCACGAGTAGAATATACCACGAATCGCTAGTAGCATAGACCACCATTCACGATTAGCGCAGCTTAATAAGGCTTAAGCAAAAGTATGAGACAAGACGTGCTGTCTCGTACGCTGCTCGGTACGCCGAGCTATATGCGTTCATCCCCAGCGCCGCATACACAGGTCGGTTGCCCGCAAAACATAAAACGGTTCTTCCGCATTCCCTAAAGCGCAATGGGACAGCTAGTAGGTACCTACCGGTACGTGATGAGCGTGTCGTACCTGTCCCCGCCCATGACACCCTGGTTGGGCACGGGGACGGTCTGGACGTTGAGGATGGCGAGGCCCGCCTGCTGGAGCTCAACGAGCACCTGGTTCACCTGGTCGTTGTACTTGGTGTCCGCACCACCCACCGACCCATGGAACGCCTGGCCAAACGAGCGGAACAGCATCACGTGGGTGAGACCGTCGGATGCGGGGACACGGTCGAGCGCCTTCCTTGCGTCCTGCGATGCGACGTTCTCACGGGTCTGCTTACCGAATGCCATCAGAACCACCATCCAATCAAGAGTCGTCTTCCATGTCTACAAGCCAAGGGCCGCAGCCCTCCTAGAAACCTAGCTCTTAAAGGCGAGCGAGAGGATCCCCGCCACGACGGCGAGCGGTGCGATCAGGATATACGCGAGCACCTTCAACATGTCTGCCACCTCCAGCGGTTGAGGTCGTTGTTGCAACCGCATGGTAGATGAGGTGGCGGACATAAACTCAGGGTTGGAAAGTATAGTTAAGCGATGTATCCAACTCTGGACACGCTGATAAGCCCTCGCTTTACCACAGTCATCTGAATTGTGCTGGGCGTAAAGACATCAAATGAGAACTCGTCGAAAGCAGAATCTTCCTTCTCGCCACCATCGAGATTGAGTTCGTCAAACTCGAAGACGTCCAAACCAGCCTCCTTGAGCATGGCCGCAGGAAGCTCATAGTCTTGATCGACCAGTCCAAACACGACTAGCCCCTGCTCGACGCAGAGTGATACAAACAGCCTCTCACCAGCACTATAAAGAAGACCAGCAAAGGTCGATCCTACAAAGCTCCCGATTAGATAACCGAAGATCGGCAGCTCGATAAGCATGGCTTGTCCCACAAAACCTGCAACCAGTGAACAAGTGCTCACGAACAGATCACGCATGAGCCTATCAACCAGCTCGGCACTCTCCATCTGACCCGATGCGACCTTGATGCTGTTCTCAAGCATATCGATGGCAATGACGGACACAGCACCGATAACGCTGGAATCAAGAGCCTTAACCGCTCCACCAAGCAGACCGATTCGAGCGGTCTCGGTAACTGCCGCTGCTACTGAGCCGATGAGAAACCCGTGAGCTCCGCCCGCAACCGCATCAGAGCTGCCCGACTTCAATAGCTCGAGGTCAATCTCCCCAGTGCGAATCAGATGCTCTATTGTCTCGAGCACCGCAGGGGCTGCAGAAAGAGCGGCAGAAATCATCGCAGCAGTCATGCCAGCCTTAACGGAGCTTTGGAGTGTCTCCTTGATGCTGGTAAACTGCGCTGGAGTTAGGCCGTACTTCGCAGGATCGAACCTACCGTTTTTGGTATCAAGAGCCAGCTGCTTTGACTCCATACGCGTCAGCGGCTTCGAGGAATTGCCTTGGTCATCGCGAAGAACGGTGTCAAGGTGATCAAGAGCATCCTTGTAGCGCTTAACTTGCTCGGGACGAGTAGCTTGTTCTTTAGCTATCTTTCTCTCAAGGCTGTCGCGAGCCTCATCAAACTGGCCATCCGCAATAAGCCTAACCATTTTCTTATAAATCGGATCGTTCGGATCGATACCAGCTTGGTCCAAAGCACATTGGGCCGCAGGTTGATGTCTGGCCGCCTGATCGAAGGAGACAGCCTGGGCCTTCGCCGCAGCCTCTCCGTTGCGATAGTACTTCACCTGTGCCTTGGCACCATAGTTCGTTTCAATGTCAGGAGAAGCGAAGTCATGCGAGCGAGGAGCCCATGCCTCATGCGAGGAGCCGTTTCTCAAAGAGTCCATGTTGAAGGTGCGTACGTGCCAGCACTCAGCCAGGTCGCCACTAAGGGTGTCGATTGTCTTTCCGCTCGTCTCGAAGTTTGCCAAGTCCGATTCAAGAGCTGCAATCTCCGTCTCAACCTTTGGGACCCATTCCATATCCTCGGAAGCTTGCTGCGCCGCAGCGGCCGCGTCACAGTTCTTTACGAAGTACTCGTAGCCCTCCCTGAAATCGTCCATGTCCTAGACCTTAAAGAACTTAGGCAATACATCCATGTAGACGATAAGAGTCAGTAGATTGTATTGCTGGTCTTTCGCTAAGTCAGCTTTGAACATATCACCCGCGAAGTCCACGACCTGCTTACCACGTTGGAATGCGCCGCCTGCTAGATTTGCAGCAGCATCTGCCACGGGAGAGAGAGCTTCTAGACCAACCCTTGAAAGTTCACTCCCTACGTCAGGAATGCTCGTTTTCTCAGAGGGGCTGTAGCGAAGGTCAAGCTTCTTCTCAAATCGCTTGCCATACTTCTCGCAGAGCGCGCAGAAGTCCTTGTAGTTGTCCTTATTCATGCTGTTGTTCTCAACATACATGTAGCTCTGAGTCCCAAGCATCCCGCAATGCATACCAGGCTCATAGCAGACGTCCTTGACGTTCGCTCTGACCGTCTTACCAAGATTGGTATCGCCAATGAAAAGCACATGATTCAAGGAAGTCAGCTTGACCAGATTGTCCTGGTATTGCTTACCGTTCCAGATGACAGCCTCAACACCGCCATCCTTTGTGCCCACTTGCTTGTTCTCTTCGTCATCCCGCGCGCTCACAAGTTGCCGAAGATAGGTTGCATACTTCTTCTCCCCGTCTTCGCAGACGATGATGAGCTTGTCCGTCATGCGTCGCTCCTTCACACGATAGATTGATACCTTGCTCGCTACCTTGACATTGATTGTAGGTCACGGCGTGGACCAAAAGCCCCAGGCCTGCTTGATGACGATGCCACTCTCAGCGGAGCGACCATCTAGCTCGACAAGCGCGCAAACGTCGCCATGTATACCCGGATTCGCCATGTCAGAACAACGTCACGAACAAGCTTGGTGCGCGTACCGGGGCATTTGGTGTGGAACCAGGGAGGGGGATGCATTACTCCAACTTTTGCATACGGAGGATCTCGACCGTGTCAGGAGACAGAGACCATACTCGAACTCATCAACAAAGACATCATCATGGCCAATGGCTCTAATAGAAACCGCACCCATCCGCGACGGAGGATCCACGACGGCTGCTACATGAAGGTGTAGTCTGGGCAGCACCGCGACACCGTATATGTACTAAAGGTTGGAGCATGCCATGCCCGACTATGCATATGGAAAGACCAACGACAAAACAAGGCGAGTCAGAGTCCTAATTGAACAAGTCTCGTCTCTGGGAGAATTAACGACGATCAATTTGCCTGCAGCAAGGGCATTGCTCGATGAGATTCAAACCGACTATTCCTCCGTCGATGATGTGTTTGTCTCTTCGGCCAGGAAGATGCTCAGCGACATCGTTTCCGATGGCACGATAGACAATGAGGAGCGAGCCCTGCTCAGGAACCTAGCAGCCACCCTTTCAAATCCCATATCCGATGAGCCCGTTTCATCATTTGACAACCAAGCATTTGTACTAACTGGTGACTTCGAAATGGAAGGCGGCAAAGAAACCGCGAAGGAAATGATTGTTGCCGCCGGAGGGATCATCAAGTCATCTGTGTCGAGAAAGACGCAGTATGTTGTGGTTGGTGCCAAGGGATCGGACGCATGGGGATACGGCAACTTTGGCAATAAGACCAAGGATGCGCTCGATCTCCAGCTTACCGGTAAATCAAACATCAAAATCGTGTCTGAGAAGGCGTTAACAGAGGCGCTAAAGTCCGCCAGTCCGGAGGCCACCAAAGTCCTTCAGGATAAGGCCGAGCTTTTCAAGAAGCAGTGGGAGTCTGCCAAGGTCGTCACGAATGACTTCACTGGGCTTACCGCAGGCCAACAGAGAGCTTTTGACCTTGTAAAAGACGGTCGAAATGTCTACCTTACTGGGCTTGGAGGCACTGGTAAATCATACGTTCTGAATCAGATAATTGACTGGGCACATTCAATAGAAAAGAACGTCATCGTCTGTGCCCCCACTGGCATAGCGGCCCTCAACGTCGGAGGCTCAACCATTCACAGAGCGCTAGGCATCGGGCCAGAGAAGCCTCTAGGAATCAATCCAAATCCCTACATTCCAAAGAACTCGCCCCTAATTGCATGCGACCTTATGATTATCGATGAGATTTCGATGTGTCGTATGGACCTATTCGATTATCTGTCTTTAGCATTGAAGAAAGCAGCAGCCTTGAGACACTCCAGCGGCAGGGAATGCTGCCAGCTTGTCGTAGTCGGCGACTTCTGCCAATTGCCACCGGTAATCCCGAAGCCAGAACAGAAGATTCTCGATGAGAAATATGGCTTTCACGTCAGAGGTGGCTATCCCTTTATGGGCACCGAATGGAGCAGCTGGGACTTTGAAAAAGTTGAGCTGCAAGAAGCCATCAGACAACGCAACGCGAGTTTTGTCGCCGCCCTAAATGCTTGCCGTATGGGAGACCTATCTGGGGTAAGGTGGATTGACGAGCATTCTGCAAGCTCTCCACAGGATGATTCGATTGTCCTTTGTGGGCGGAATGATCAGGCGAACAGAGAGAACGAGCAGCGACTTGAGTTGCTCCCTGAAGAGACCACCCAATACGGGTCAAGAATCACTGGTGAAGTGACAATAAAAGACATGCCCACCTCGCAGACCGTTTCTCTCAAACCGGGCGCGAGAGTAATGGCGTTGGTAAACAACTCTGATGACACCTACATGAACGGAGAACTCGGTACTGTCATCAATTGTTCCAAGAGCGGAGCAACCGTGGATTTCGACGGTACTGGCAAGACGTTCGTCGGCATGCATACCTGGGAGATTACCGAACCATACCTCATCAATGGAAAAACGCGCACCAAGACGATAGGAACCTTCGAGCAAATCCCCCTAAAACTTGCCTGGGCTATTACAATCCACAAGTCGCAGGGACAAACGTTCGATCATGCGATTATCTATCCGGAATGCTGGGATTATGGGCAGCTCTACACGGCGCTTTCGAGACTATCGAGCGTTGATGGATTGTATTTAGTTCATGAGATGAGCGACTCATTCCTGAAGACATCGCCAGATGTGCTCGGCCTTTCTAAACGACTGTTACAGCAGACCGGTAACCGCTGCTCCTGTTCCAACCGCTGAGACCGTTGAGAAGAAGCGCGCCGAATCGATTCGCGCAACGGGCAGGAAAGCATCAATCGATCGGACTAATCCAGCAGAGCAAAGGGACCAGGACAATCTGTTGTCTCTTGGTATGCCTGTTAATGCAGGCCTCAATATCCTGAGCAGGGAGGGGGTTGGCTCTCTGCACGAACTTATTGGGCTAGACGAGAGTGATTTGCTCTCGATGAGGGGGATGGGCCTATCAAAGGTCAAGAACCTTGAGCTGTTCCTCATAGGCAAACAAATCAAAAGACCCAGCTCGACACTCCCGTTGACCAAAGAAGAATACGAAGAATGGTACCGAGAACAAGCTGCCGTAGAATAACAACATCTCAGCTCCTCGCTCCTTGATAGCCGCAACGATTGGAATCTGACATGTCAATCAGCGAAATCGAAGGCAAGTCCTTCTGCTTCTCAAAGAGCATCCTCTCGATTGACCCATTCGAAGGTTATCAACTCGTCGTCAACCATCACGGAGTTCCCTGCAAGTCAGTAACAAGCTCCACCGATTACCTTGTAGTCTCCGATGACATAGTCACAGGGTCGATATCAAAGAAGTATGTCGAAGAGGCAAAGGCTAAGGGCGCTTCCATTCTTGCGGAGTCACAGTTCTTAGACATGGCGGACTTCCATCAATCTCCAGCAGGAACTGCAGACCACTGGATAGTTATCGATGACTACCTGGAGGACGGCAAGGCAGACGTTTCGAATGCCCCCGCGTGGGACAACACGGTTGCCCCCTATAAGCTGTTCATCCAGCACGGAAGCGTCAAAACCACCGACGATGGCGGCTGGAACATCGTGGACTGTGGATTGATTGACCCCATTGGGTATTCTGCGCCGAGCGTTATCAGCAACGAGAACATTACAGGAATGGTCCCTTGGTCAAAGTGGAGTAACGACATTGGTTCGGTCATAGTCAAAGATGCTTATGCGCCCAAATCGTGCGCATTCCTTTTCGATGGCTTATCTCGCTGCTCAAGCATTGACCTATCTGGCATGGACACATCCAATGCCACGAGCATGGTTGCCATGTTCCGCGGATGTGCTTCTATTGGCTACTTCATGACTACTGATCGGTTCAAGACGAGCAACGTCACGGATATGAGTAGCATGTTCTTTGGTTGTATTAGCGCTCGCGTTATTAACTGCATAGGGTGGAGTCTGGCAAAAGTCACAAGTATGACATCGATGTTCGAGAACTCTCCTGCAGCCGTCTTATTTGACGAATCAAACGTCCCAATCCCGCAGCATGTTAAGCAGGATGGTATGTTTGACTCTACTCCCATAGGCGGGCGCTGGATGCGGCGTGCCTAGCTATCACGCCATAATGCTCATAGGGCCCTCTCGTCAATGACCGAGAGCAGCTCTCCGACCGTGATGACCTTAGTCCCATACTCTTTCGCATGCTCTAATTTCGAGGGTCCAGCATTATCGGCAATCGCAAGATATTCAGTAAATTTCCCAACGTTATTCTGGGGATGGGCACCTTTCGCCTTGAGATACTCCTCGATGGAATTGCCAACGTAGCCAGGCACGGCACCTGTAACGACCAACTTCATGCCAATCAAACTGTCAATATCAGCCGGGTTCCCTCTTAGGCCCATAGAGGCGAGTTCGGTTAGCACTTCTTCAATGGTGACATCAGTGCCATGTACATGACCTAGCCCGCTTGGACAAGCTGGTTGATGGCCATAACCCTTCTTCGAAGTCGCCGGAGTTTGCTCGCTCCCCCATTCACATCCAGCTGGCACTCCATACTCAAAACTCATCTTCTCGAAGAGTTCCTTACAGGCCGTTGCATCGCACATGGCATCATGATGATTATCGATTTTGATGCCGTAATGGTCACAGGCAGCCCGAAGCGACCCAACACGCAGGTGCTCTACAGCCATAGGCATCGTGTCAATAAAGGAAACGGAGGGCATAGCAATGCCATATGCTCTAAGGCTCTTCTCAATGTGATGCAAATCGGCCCCAGCAGCATTATGGGCAACGAATGTATACCTCTCTAAACTAATGAGAAAGCTAGAGGTATCGCAGAAGGTCTTCATGTTAGGCTTACCAACGACATCAGCTTTTCTTACTCGATGACAGCGAATGGTCATCGGTTCAAATGCACTTTCTGGATCGATTAGCTGTGTAACGGGCTTGGCAATTCTGTTGAAGTCATTGTCCGTTATTTCATAGGCAAGCTGGCAGATTCTCTGCCCCGAATTAGCTGTCTCATCGTCAAAGAACATGTAACCGTTTGGCATGCTCGTCCTCCAATGGTCTTGTAGCCTCCAAACATTCCCCCACAGGGCTGGTGCACCATGTGAGAGCGAATTGCTTCACATGCCAGAGAACAAGCTTGTGCCTCCCCTAGTCAAACCGTAGGAAAGTACTTAGCAAAGTAAGCTCTCAATGTTGGGTCCTCAACATAGACGTGAGTCCCCAGTATCCCTCGGGTCAACAAGACGTAATAGATGTTCTTGATGTAGCGGTCGAGATCCTTATCCGACGCCGTGGCATAGCCATTCCGATCGTAATAGCTAGCTCGGTTGGATATCGGGATACCGCTCTTTGCATCAATCATCAGGTCGTTCCCGATGATCACGTACGCATAGCTAAGGTCATATCCTTGAATGGAGTGAATACATCCGACCTCATGCGCCACCTGCGGATCATTGATACCACGACCTACCCAGTTGTCATAGGTGCAGTTCCATCGCAGCCCGATGTCATCGATGACGATATCAAGGGCATCTCGGTCTTTCTTCGAGACCCATTTCCACGCATATCCAGCAACCATCCTGCTGAGGTCGTGCACCTCATAATCCTTCTCGAAGCTATCAACAAAGCTACCGAAGTCTTCATGGAGTAGAAGGTCATATCCCTCGAAGTGTCGATGACTAGAGCACTCGCCATCGAGTATCTCCTGGATGTACTCGAGATAGACCTTCCCGCCCTTCACGCGCATCTGGCTCTCGAGCTCAATTGGGCTCTCAACGGCTTTGCCCAACGTGCTCTTCACGGCATCGCTTCCGAGACATGAGGGGCCAATGCTCTGCAGAGGATCGTAGAAGAAAATCGGGAGTTTCGCTTGATCAATGATCCAGTCCATTTGTGTCGCCTGCTTGGGTAGCCCAAGCTCCCTGTTGACATCATCATAGTTTCCAAACTGGGTGCCCAGGTTCGTGCGACGTTTCAGCTTGTGAGCTTCGTCAACCAGCAGAATATCGAAGCTCTTCTCACCATCTGCCTTATAACCCATACTTGGTTTCACGAGATCCATCGGCCCGATAATATCTGACGAGTTAAGGCCACTCACGTTAGCCAAAGACTTCTGCAACGTCTTTTTAAGCGATGTCACTGGTTCAACGACGCGGACGTTCATGCCCGCATAACGAGGATTATCGCGTAGCGTCTTCAGGAGATACGTGGCCAGTACTGTCTTGCCCGTACCCGGCATCCCCTCGACCACAATGGGTTCCGCATTCTCAAGCCCGGTGTCTATGGCACAAAGTATCTTGTCTAGTGCTGACCGCTGATCAATGGTCAGACCTTTGAACGGAGAGTACTTGAACACCTCGGACTCCTCAATCTCCGAGATGCTGTGCTCAGCAAGATCCAGCCCGCGCAAGTCCTCCCATAGCTCTCCGAACATATCCTCGTACTCAGCCTTACTGAAGTAATTTGTGTCTGTCATCCCATCATTTTTGTTAGTGAGCGTGTACCTACCATCCGCATGCATGTAGCCGATGAGACGATGCTCATAGTCGGTAATGACAGACGCATTGAACTCATCGTTGTAGATGATGTTCACGGTCTCGAAGTCGCGCTTCTCCTCATTCGCACCGTGTTGGCCCATTCTAGTCACCACGCTCGTGGTCTGACCAACATATGCGGTGTCCTCATTGGCAAGGATATAGACCATTGGCCAGTTGAAGACCTTGTCCTCTGCCAGGTCGAGGGTTGCATAACTAATCTGCTCACCGTAGTGGAACGGGCATCTATCAATAAGGAACGGCGAGCCTTTGGGACGTTCGGCCGTCTCGCTTGTAGGTATGGTTATCACAGCTCGTCGCACTTCCTCGAATTGTCTTGCTGCTCTCAGAGGAACGCTTCCCGTTGCCCGTCATCATCTTATCGCAGAGATCGCTTACCTCGCAGGCCAAGAACGCATGCTTGGTCACTGTCCTTGCCGTCGCACCAACCATTAAGCAATCCTTAACAGTTGCCCTTCTCAGCTATTGAGCAATCCTCAACAACTACCCCTCACAGCCTGTCGCCGAGCCGCCACCTGAAGTACTCCAGCTCAGCCTCCGTGTGGAACCAGTGCTCCCCGCCTGCCTGCTGGGTGAGCTCGCAGCCGAACCTCTCGGCGAAGGCATGCACCACGTCGTACTCGCACATCGTGTCACCCTCGCCGCGCAGGATGTGGGTCTCGTGCCCCCACGCGGTGACGGGATGGTCCCTCACGTACTCGTAGTACGGCCAGTACAGGGGCTCGATGTCGTTGTCCACCGAGACCTGCTGCCTGAAGTCCTTCTCGGTGATGTGGCAGTAGCCCATGATGTTGTGGATGATGCGCTCCATGTTGGTGACCGGCGAGAGGAACCACACCCGGGCGATATCCGCCTTGGCAAACGCGAGCAGCTCGAAGTGCGCCCCCATGCTGCAGCCGAACAGCGAGACCTCGCTCGCGCACGCACTCGTTAGGCATGAGGGGGGTCCGTCTCGTACACGCGCTCGCCATGGCACGGCAGGTCGAAGCTCAGGACCTGGTAGCCCCTGATCGTCGCCTCCTGCGCAAGCACCGAGATGCAGTCGTCGATCTAGGAGGAGTGGCTGCCGTGCGCCGCGATGATCATGCGCCCGCCCGGCTCGCCCCAGAGTATCGAGGGGATGCCGTCGATCTTCAGCTTGTCCAGGTTCATGGTGCTCCTCTCTCGCGCGGTCAGGTATCAAGGATTCCTTGACAACTGGGTTGGCCTGTCTCGGCAACCTTTGAGGATTCCTCAATGGTTGCGCGTGAGCTGTCGCCCATGTGACCTCACGCGTGGGCTCAGGCTAACCTACTCACGAGTAGGTTAGCGAGGGAACGACCACCTGAGAGTGGGCCAGCTAACACTGCGGGTCGAGCCGTCTTCGGTTTCTTCCAATAGTGTGATTCTCCTCACACTATCCCTATGGATTAGTGTGACTGCCATCACATAATTGGAAGGAATGACAACTCGCTCGAATGTATGGACATGGGCGCTTCCCGGCGGCGGGAGTGACAGAAACCACTCACTTGGCAGCCTCGCAACACGCTTTTTCGTTTCCGCGCCGGTATAGACTGTTTGGGGGTGCGGAAACGAAATCTTGTGCGTTGCTACGGACATGCATTGGCTGGTAACGGTCGGCAGCTGCCGCGCTACCACTGCGCGCCCTCGAAGTAGGCGTCCATCTGCGACTCGAAGCCTGTGGTGACGCTGGCTGGCACGGCGGCCTCCACCGCCTGCTCCACTATCTGGAAGCGGTCGCTCGCAAGCTGCGCGTTGGTGCCGCTCGCCTGATGCGTGCCGTCCGCATAGTGGGCCTCGATGGCCTCGACGGTGCCGCCCATGACGCCGGCCTGCGAGAGGTCCTGGGGAAGCGCCGCAAAGTCCGCGCGCGTGATGGTACCCTCGATGGATTCCACGGCGACCTCGATGCGAGTGCCGTAGTTGGTGAGCGGGGTGCCGCTGGGCGTGCTCGTGAGCGTCACCAGCGTGCCCGAGCTTGGGTAGGCGGGCGTCGCCTGCGCCCACGGCCACGAGCAGGCACAGCAGCCCCCTCCCCTACGCCCGCCTGAACTCCATCGCCGGGTACGCCTCGCGAGCCTCTGCCGGTACGTCGGACGGGTAGGCCGTCGCATCCGAGAGGGTCCCCGGTGTGCCCGTGGACCTCGCCGCCTGGATGGCCCAGTGCGGTACCTTCAGACGTGCCAGCTCCCGCGCGATGGTGGTGATGTCCTCAGGCGCGAGCACGTCCGGGTGCCAGGTCGTGCGCGCTTCCATGTCCACGTGCGCCGCCAGGACCAGCCCGAGCGACTCGCGCGCTGCCTCGCCTGACCCTGCCTTTCCCGTGACCTGCGGGTACTTGTCCCATGGCGCCTTCACGTCGAAGCCGACCCAGTCCACCAGCGGCAGCACCTGCGCCAGCCTCTCCGGCCAGGCACCTCCGGTGTGGAGCCCCACCTGGAACCCGCGGTCGCGCGCGAGGCGCATCGCGTCGGCGAGCCGTGGCGCCGCGAGCGGCTCCCCGCCCGAGAACACCACGCCGTCGAGCAGCCCTTGCCTGTGGTCGAGCAGGTCGACCAGGTCAGCCGTGGAATACGCCACCGACGACAGGTCCCAGAGCTCGTGGTTCTGGCAGTAGGGGCACCGCCACGGGCACCCTGCCAGGAAGCAGACACAGGCGAGCTTGCCCGGCCAGTCCACCGTCGAGAACGACGTGATCCCCGCGATCGGGAGCTGTGGCAGCGCCGCCGCGTCCGGGGTCCCCTCAGCTGTCTGATCCATTCGACCACTCCCCTTATGACGACGCGGCCGGCAGGTCTCCCCGCCGGCCGCGTCGTCGATGATGCCCTATGCCTACCTGCCGCAGCAGCAACCCGGCTCGACGAACTCCACGCGCTCGTGGAACTCGCCCTTCTTGCCGGTGTTGAAGAACGACACCGGGCGGTAGTATCCCATCACGCGCGTCCAGACCTCGCAGGGCTGGCGCTCGTCGTTCTCGATGCGGACGCCGTCCACCACCGTGCCCGTGCTCTGAAGCTCTTCCTTGTTGACCATGATGGCTCCTCTCAACTGCTATCTATTATATCCCATTTATGCCACGCCCGCGCGTCGCCCAGGTCCCCCACCGCAGCGCGCCTTGTCCCTACGACCCGACGACCGTGCCCTTCTCGGCCTCCTCGGCCTGCTCGAGCTTCTTCTGCTGGGCGAGCTCCTCGTCGCAGATCGGGCAGTACTTGTGCTCGCCCGCGATGTAGCCGTGCTTGGGGCAGATGGAGAACGTGGGCGTGATCGTGATGTAGGGCAGGCGGAACTGCTCGAGCGAGCGCTTGACCAGCTGGGCGCAAGCCTCCTCCGAGCTCACGCGCTCGCCCATGTAGAGGTGGAGCACCGTGCCGCCGGTGTACTTCTTCTGCAGCTCCTCCTGCTCGGAGAGGGCCTTGAAGGGGTCGGTGGTGTAGCCCACGGGCAACTGGCTCGAGTTGGTGTAGTAGGGCTCGGCGGGCGTGCCTGCCTGGAGGATGTCGGGGTAGCGCTTCTTGTCCTCGCGGGCGAAGCGGTACGTGGTGCCCTCGGCGGGCGTGGCCTCGAGGTTGTAGAGGTGGCCCGTCTCCTCCTGGAAGTCGACCATGCGGGCGCGCACGTAGTCGAGGATGTCGATGGCGAGCTGGCGGCCCTCGGCGTCGGTGATGTCATGGGCGTCGTGGGTGTAGTTGCGGACCATCTCGTTGATGCCGTTGACGCCGATGGTCGAGAAGTGGTTGCGGAGCGTCCCCAGGTAGCGGCGCGTGTAGGGGAACAGGCCCGTGTCGATGAGGCGCTGGACCTCCTTCCGCTTGAGCTCGAGCGAGACCTTGGCCAGCACCAGGAGGTCGTTGAGCTCGCCCGTGAGGCCGTCCCAGTCGCCGGCGTGCTTGTAGCCCAGGCGCGCCATGTTCATGGTGACCACGCCGATGGATCCCGTCTGCTCGGCCGAGCCGAACAGGCCGTTGCCGCGCTTGAGCAGCTCGCGCAGGTCGAGCTGGAGCCGGCAGCACATGGAGCGGACCATGTTGGGCTCGAGGTCGGAGTTCACGAAGTTCTGGAAGTAGGGCAGGCCGTACTTGGCCGTCATCTCGAACAGGCGCTTGGAGTTCTCGGACTCCCAGGGGAAGTCCTTGGTGATGTTGTAGGTGGGGATCGGGAAGGTGAAGACGCGGCCCTTGGCGTCGCCCTCGGTCATGACCTCGATGAAGGCGCGGTTGATCATGTCCATCTCGGGCTGGAGGTCGCCATAGGTGAAGTCCACCGGCTCGCCGCCCACCAGGGGCACGTCGCCCGCGATGTCGTCAGGGCAGGTCCAGTCGAAGGTGAGGTTGGAGAACGGCGTCTGGGTGCCCCAGCGCGAGGGCACGTTCATGTTGTAGACGAAGGCCTGCATCTCCTGCTTGACCTCCTCGTAGCCGAGGTGGTCGACGCGGACGAACGGTGCGAGGTAGGTGTCGGTGGACGAGAAGGCCTGCGCGCCCGCCCACTCGTTCTGGAGCGTGCCCAGGAAGTTCACCATCTGGCCCATGGCCGCGCCCAGGTGCTTGGGCGGGGCGGACTCGACCTTGTTGGGGACGCCGTTGAAGCCCTCGTTCAGCAGCGTGCGCAGGCTCCAGCCGGCGCAGTAGCCCGACAGCATGTCGAGGTCGTGGATGTGCATGGAGCCCGAGCGATGGGCCTCGCCCACCTCGGGCGGGTAGATGTGGGAGAGCCAGTAGTTGGCGATGACCTTGCCCGAGACGTTCAGGATGAGGCCGCCCAGCGAGTAGCCCTGGTTGGCGTTGGCGTTCACGCGCCAGTCCGCGCGCGAGAGGTACTCGTTCACGGAGCTGGTGACGTCGACGTAGGTCTCGCGGTCGCGTCGGGCCTGGCGGCGCTTCTCGCGGTAGACGATGTAGGCACGGGCCGTCTCGAAGTAGTTGGCCTGGACGAGCGTCTGCTCGACGATGTCCTGGACCTCCTCGATCTTGGGCGTGGCGCCCTCGAAGCGGTAGCCGATGACCTTGACGGCCTGGTTGGCCAGCTCCATGGCCTCGCCGGCCTCGAACTCGTCCGTGGCCTCGCCGGCCTTCTCGATGGCGGCGCAGATCTTGTCTGGGTCGAAGTCGACGAGCTCGCCGTCGCGCTTGATGATGGACTGAGGCATCTTCCAGGTAGCTGGATCCGGTGACATGTGACCTCCCACGGCGTGATGCGTATCGGGTGCGGATGACGTGGGTCAAGCGCGTAGTGACCACATTACCTAGTGTGCGGCAGCTTTGCAAGATACCACAATTTGTGTTTTTGCCCGTGATATGGACGAGACGAGAAGGTGCTGCGTGGGGCCCGGGTCCGACAATTTCGCGAACGGTGCGGAAGGCGTGAGGTGACCGCTGGCGGCGGCAGACGGCCCGCGAACGGCAGCGCAAGGCGGCGGCAGGGCAGGTCCCCCGCACCCCGCAGGTGCCGCCGAGAGGGACCCTACAGCCCGGCCACCACGTCGGCCACGGCACAGGTCGCGCCGTACGAGACGCCGTCGCCTGTACCCAACAGCCGCACGCCGGCATCCCACAGCGCGCGCAGGCAGGCCTCGACGTCCGCGTCGCCGAGGGGCCAGGAGGGGTGTCCGTCCTCGACGCCCTCCACCGCTCCCGCAGACGGTCGGCACACCACGCGCACGTGCGCCTCGTGCGCGGCGTCGACCACGGCAGGCGCCAGCCTCGCCAGCACGTCGGCAGGAACGCCGTCCACGCCCACGGCATCGGCGCCTGCGCTCGCGAGCGCCGAGAAGGTCTGCGCGAGCGGCTCGCCGTAGCCGAGGCATCCCTCGGCGTCGCAGGTGAGGCTCACGCACACGGGCAGGTCGGGTGCCGCCTCGCGGCAGGCGTCGAGCGCGGTGCGTGCGTCCAGGGCCGATGCCATCGACGAGACCATGATCGCGTGCACGCCCGGTGCCAGCGCGCCCACCAGCTCCGCATAGGCCGCACGGGCAGCACCCCGCTCCCTGATGCCGCAGGGGCCCACCTCGCCCATCACGAAGCGCGGGCCGCCCGAGCGTGCGCAGCGCAGGGCCGATGCCACCACCGTGCCCACGTCCACGTGCACCCCCGCACGCCCGAGCGCAGGCGCCGTGGCCTGGGCCGTCGCCGTGAGGGCCACGTCGGCCCCCGCGTAGCGGTAGAGCTCGTGGATGTGCGAGACCGTCTCGGGCTCGTCGACGAGCCAGGCCGCGGCCGCGACGTCCTCCGCCCCGGCCTGGCGCGACAGCGGCTCGGCCATGGTGCCGGCGAACGCGAGCGGCGCGTCATCGTCTCCCGCGAGGATGCATCCCAGCTCGAAGGCCGCCTGGTCATCGGCGTCCACGGAGGCGGCGCGGCCGCGCCAGGCCTCCTCGCCACGCTCACTCTGCGTCAACGGAGAGTCCCTGCCCTTCGAGGTAGTCGATCCAGCGCAGCATCGTGTCGTGCGAGAGGGCGTGCTCCATGAGGCAGGCCTCCGCGTCGGCCGTCCCAGGCTCGACGCCGAGGTCCGAGACGAGGAAGGCGCGCAGCATGCGGTGGCAGCGCCAGACGTCGGTCGCCAGCTCGTCGCCCTCGGGCGTGAGCGTGACACGGCCGTAGCGTGCCTGCTCCACGAGGCCCCGCTCCTTGAGGGCGCCGAGCGCCTTGGTGACGCTCGCCTTCGACACGTCGAGCTTCTCGGCCACGTCGACGGAGCGCACCTCCGCCGAGCCCGTGTCGAGCGCGATGCGATGGATGGCCTCGAGGTAGTCCTCGTTGGCCTTGGAGAGGTCGTGGCTTGTGGTCTCTTCTCTCATGCTGCTCCTTCGCCCCCCTCAGAGGGTGGTGCCGTCGAGGCCCTCGTCCATGGTGTCAGGCCCTTGCGGGTCCTCACCGGCATCGATCCGCTGCATCATCAGCGCCAGCTCGTCGGGGTCGGCGATGACGTAGGAGACGCCGTCGATGGTGCTCGTGGTGGAGGGTATGTTGGCAGAGCTCACGTCAGTCGAGGTGTCGATGCCCTTGAGCGAGAGGGCGAGCCCCGCTATGTCGGCGACCGTCATGTCGGTCGAGACCATGTCGGTCGTGGCGTTGACCACGCTGATGAGGGTGACGGGGTTGGCCTCGGCCTCGAGCTGGCCGAGCATGGCGGTCATGAAGAGCCGCTGGTGGCGCATGCGGGTGTAGTCGCCGTCCGCGTAGGCGCGCGAGCGGCAGAACGTGAGCGCCTGCGAGCCATTGAGGGTCTGGGTGCCCGTCTCGATCACGTCCTCGCCGGCCTTCGCATCGTCGATGCGGTCGGGGACGTCGAGCGTGACGCCGCCCATCGCGTCGACCACGTTGGAGAAGCCGTCGAAGGAGACCTCGACGTAATGCGAGATCTTGACGCCGCACAGGTCGTCGACGGCCTCGACCACGCCCTGGGCCCCGCCGTAGGCATAGGTGGCGTTGATCTTGCAGGTCTCGCCGTTGTAGGTGACCTTGGTGTCACGCGGGATGGACACGAGCGCCACCTTCTTGGTGGCGGGGTCGATGCGCGCGAGGATGATGGTGTCGGACCGGTAGTCCGTCTCGCCGGGACGGCCGTCAGTGCCGAGGAGAAGCACGTAGTAGGGCTGGCCCGGCGTCGTGGAGACGAGCGTGGAGCGCAGGTCGTCCGTGATGGTGTCGGACGAGAGGCGCATCTGGACCGAGACGCCCCAGGCACCGAGCGCCACGACGCCGACCACGAGGACGGAGACCGCGGCCACGACGACGCCATGGAACACGCCGCGGTGACGGCTCTTGCGCGCGGAGCGCTCATGGTAGGTCGAGGCGTTCGTGCGGCTATATGAGTCGAACCCCGAACGCGTATGTGACCTGCTGTGCCTTGACATGGGACACCTCCCTCGCGAAGCCTCTAGTCCTCGTCTGCGGATGCCACGTCGCAACGCTCCACGTGGGCCCCCAGCGACTGGAGCTTCTCGGTGAAGTGCTCATAGCCACGGTCGATGTGATAGACGTCCGACACCGTGGTGATGCCGTCGGCCACGAGGCCGGCCATGACGAGCGAGGCACCGCCACGCAGGTCAGGCGAGCGGACCTCGGCGCCCGAGAGGTGCGGCACGCCACGGACGATGGCATGGTGACCCTCGATGCGCACGTCGGCACCCATGCGGATGAGCTCGCCGGCGAACATGAAGCGGTTCTCGAAGACGTTCTCGGTGACGATGCACTCGCCGTCGGCCACGGAGAGCAGGCACATGGCCTGGGCCTGCATGTCGGTGGGGAATCCCGGGAAGGGCAGGGTCTGGATGTCGACGGGCTTGATCGCGCCCGTGCGGCTCACGACGCAGCCGTGGTCCTCCCGCGTGACGTCGATGCCCATGAGCTCGAACTTCTTGAGCACGAGCCCCAGGTGCACGGGGTCGAAGCCCGACACGCGCATCGGCTGGCCGCAGAGGGCCCCCATGGCCAGGAACGTGCCAGCCTCGATGCGGTCGCCCACCACGCGGTGCTCCACCGGGTGGAGGTCGCCCACGCCCTCGACCTCGATGATGGGGCTGCCGGCGCCACGTACGTCGGCGCCCATCTGGTTGAGGAGGTTCGCGAGGTCCACGATCTCGGGCTCGCGGGCGGCGTTCTCGATGGTGGTGGTCCCCTTGGCATGGACGGAGGCCATCATGAGGTTCTCGGTGGCGCCCACGCTCGCGAACTCGAGGGTCACGTCGGCACCGATCACGCCCTCGGGTGCCGTGGCATGGATGTAGCCGTGGTCGATCTCGAACTTCACGCCGAGCGCCTCGAGGCCCAGGATGTGCATGTCGATCTTGCGGGCGCCGATGTTGCAGCCGCCGGGCATGGCCACGATGGCATGGCCGAAGCGCGCGATGAGCGGCCCCAGGACGGCGGTGCTCGCACGCATCTTGTCGACGAGCTCGTAGGGCGTCTTCCACTTGTCGACGGACGAGGTGTCGATCTCGAGCGTGTGCTCGTTGTCCACCTTGACCGTGGCGCCGAGGCGCTTCAGGACCTTGCCCATGATGTGGACGTCCGAGATGTTGGGCACGTTGGTCAAGGTCGTGACGCCAGGGGCCATGATGGTGGCCGCCATGAGCTTCAGGGCGGAGTTCTTCGCCCCTTCGACGACGACCTCGCCGCCGAGCGGGTACCCACCCTCAACCTTGATGACGTCCATGCGACCTCCGACTTGGCTCCTAGGCTACGTGCGCCCCAACCGGTCAAGTGTAGACGATGCCGAGCCGAGCTCAAAGGAGTAGCACCTACGCGACACAGACGGGCACGGCCAGGCCCCCATGGGCGAGGCCGGTGCAAGGCGGCAGGGGTCCGTGCCCGTCCCTATCGGCCCAGGAGCTCGTCGAGCTTGGCGCGCGTCGCCGGGTCGAGCCGGTCGCCCAGCGTCATGCGCGAGAAGGTGCGGTCGGCCAGCTCGGTGGCCGCGTCGTCGGTGGCATCCGAGACCTGCGAGATGAGCGCGGCGCTCGAGAGGCGCGTCACACCCTCGCCGCGCACCGTGGCCTGCACGGCCAGGTCGGACGTGATCACCGTGACGGGATGGCCGGCTCGGCGCTCGCGCGTCGCCGCAGCCTCGATCACGGCGTCGGCGGTCTCACCGGGGCGCGAGAAGACCAGGCGCACGCCGGCCTCATGGATCTCGGGACGCTCGGGGTCGAGGTTGCCGCCCCCGTCATAGACGATCACGGCCTGGTAGCGTCCCTGCGCGAAGGCCGCGACGTCGGCCACGAGCGCCTCGCGCGCCCGTGAGAACGGGTCGTTGGTGCGGCCACGCGTGTCCAGGTGGAGGTCGTCGTCGGCATCGCGCTCGTCCTTGAGGTCGAGGTAGCGGTTGGTGCCGTGGATGACGTTGTAGCCATCCACCAGCAGGAGCTCGAGCTTGGGGGCCCGCGGGCGTCTCCGCGCCATCAGAGGTGCGCACCGCCCTCGTCGGCGAAGGTCCTTCTCATCCACTCGTACGAGAGGACCGTGGCGGCCTGCGCCACGTTGAGCGACTCGACCCGGCCACGCTGGGGGAGCCTGCAGGTGAAGTCGCAGTGCTCGAGGACCAGGCGAGAGATGCCCTCGCCCTCCGAGCCCATGACGAGGGCCACGCGTCCCTCGAGCGGAGCCTCCCAGACCACCTGGTCGGCATGCTCGGTCGCGCCGCCCGCCCAGAAGCCGGCGTCCTTGAGCTGGTCCAGGGCGTTCGCGAGGTTGGGGACCTGCGCCACGGGCATGTGCAGCACGGCCCCGGCGCTCGTCTTGTAGGCGGCGGCCCCCACGCTCACCGAGCGCGCCTTGGGGATGACCACGCCCGCGGCGCCCACGACCTCGGCAGAGCGGACGATGGCCCCGAAGTTGCCCTCGTCGGTGACGTGGTCGAGCACGACCACCAGGGCAGGGCCGTTCCCGGCCGCGGAGATGATGTCGGCAAGCTCGGTGTACCTGAAGGGCGCGGCCTTCGCCATCACGCCCTGATGGGCCCCATGGCTCGAGAGCGCGTCGAGCTGCGAGCGCGGCACGCGCTCCACCGCGACACCGGCGGCCTCCGCGCGTGAGACGAGCCTCGCCAGGCGCGTGTCGCCCTCGGAGTCCGCCACGAGGAGCCGTGAGAGCGGGAGGCCTGCCGTGAGCGCCTCGCCCACGGCGTTGCGGCCCTCGATGTAGTCGCGGGCGGGGGCATGTCCTGCGGAGCCGCGACCCTGCGTGCGAGGTCCGCGACCCGTGCTCGTGCCGCCACCATGGCCCTGCGGGCGCGCACCCTGCCTCGGGCCTGCGCCCTGGCGCGGGCCACGCGACTTGGGAGCGGCGCCCTGTCGGCTGCCCGCACCCTGCTTGGAACCGGCAGGCTTGCGTGCCCCGCCGCGTGGGCGCGACCCGCCCTTGCCTGATGACTTGGCTCCCATATGGCTACTTCCCTGCCGCCGGCTTGAGCCGTGCCCCGGCCGCCGTGTCCTCGACGACGAGGCCCAGCGCCTGGATGCCGTCGCGGATGGCGTCCGCGCGCGGCCAGTCCTTCTCGGCACGCGCCTGGGCACGTGCGGCGAGCAGGGCCGTGGCGGCGTCGTCGGCGTCGTCCCCCGTGAAGCCTGCCTGCGCGCAGGCCAGGTCCACGAGCTCGTGCGGGAGGGTCGTCTCGGCCACGCGCACCGAGTCGATGCCCAGGACGCCGAGCAGCTCCGCGATCGTGTCGGACGCGCGCAGCACCGCCGAGCAGCACAGGTCGGCGCCCGACTCGTCCAGGTAGGTGTTCGCCGTGGTCACGAGCCCGAACACGGCCGCGAGCGCACCGGCGGTGTTGAAGTCGTCGTCCATCTGGCGCACGAACTCCTCGCGGCAGGCGCGCACGGCGTCGCCCAGCACGTGGTCCGCGTCACAGACCGTGTGGTCGGCGCTGCTCGACGACTCGGCCGCCCAACGGAGGTTGGCGACCGTGCCGCGGATGCGCTCGAGCGTGCCCAGGGTGCCATCGAGCCTCGAGAACGAGAAGTCCAGCGGCGAGCGGTAGTGGGTCTGCAGCATGAGCAGGCGCACGGCATCGGCCGGGTACTTGTCGAGCACCTCCTTCAAGGTGTAGAAGTTGCCCAGGCTCTTGCTCATCTTCTCGCCGTCCACGCGCAGCATCCCCGTGTGCATCCACACGTTGGCGAGCTTCTCGTGCCAGCAGCACGTGGCCTGGGCGCTCTCGTTCTCGTGGTGCGGGAAGACCAGGTCGGACCCGCCGCCGTGGATGTCGATGGGCGTGCCCAGGTAGCGATGGATCATCGTGCAGCACTCGGTGTGCCACCCGGGACGGCCCGCCCCCCATGGGGAGTCCCAGCTGGGCTCGCCGGGCTTGGCCGCCTTCCAGAGGGCGAAGTCGAGCGGGTCGTGCTTGTCGGAGTTCTCCTCGATGCGCGCGCCCACCATGAGGTCGTCGACGTTGCGCCCCGAGACGGTGCCGTAGGTGGGGCAGCTGCGGACCGAGAAGTACACGTCGCCCGAGGCCACCGCATAGGCGTTGCCCTGCTCGATGAGGCTCGAGACCATCTCGATCATCGGGCCGATCTCGTGCGTGGCGCGCGGACGGATGTCGGGGTCGAGGACGTTCAGGCGCCGCATCTGGGCGATGAAGGCCTCCGAGAACTCGGTGGCGACCTCCTCTGCCGTGCGGCCCTGCTCGTTGGCACGGTTGATGATCTTGTCGTCGACGTCGGTGAGGTTCTGGGCGAAGGTGACCTCGTAGCCCTTGTACGAGAGGTACCTGCGGATGACGTCGAACGAGAGGAACGTGCGGCCGTTGCCGATGTGGATCTGGTCGTAGACCGTGGGGCCACAGACGTACATGCGGATCCTGCCGGGCTCGATGGGCTCGAGCTCCTGCTTCTTGTGCATCTGGGTGTTGTAGACGAGCATGCTCACTCCTTGCCTCGGCCGGGCGCCCCGGTCTCGTTGTCTGCCTGCGTCGTCGCAGATGCCGGGGCATCCGTGCCCACAGGCTCGCCGGTGAGGCGGGCCACCAGGGCCTCGAGCTCGCTCACGCGGGCCGAGAGGGCGTCGACGGTCTGGTCGAGCGGGTCGGGGAGGTACTCGCGGTGCTCGGTGTCCTCGCGCTGCTCGATGGCCTTCTCGATTGTAGCGGCGTCGGAGGTGTCAGGGCAGGGCAGGGCCTCCGTCGCACGGCGCACACGCACGCCGCCCGCCGTGGTGACGTGGCCCGGCACGCCCACGACGGTGCAGTCGGACGGCACGTCCCGCACCACCACGGCGCCCCCGCCCACCTTGCAGCGGTCGCCGAGGAAGATGTCGCCCAGCACCTTGGCGCCGACCCCCACCGTGACGCCGTTGCCCAGGGTGGGATGGCGCTTGCCGTGCTGCTTGCCGGTGCCGCCCAGGGTGACGCCCTGGTAGAGCATGCAGTCGTCGCCGATGATGGTGGTCTCGCCGATGACGATGCCCATGCCGTGGTCGATCACGAACCTGCGCCCGATGGTGGCACCAGGATGGATCTCGATGCCATAGCGATGGCGCGACAGGGTCGAGAGGCTGCGCGCGAGCAGGTGGTGCCCCGCCTCCCAGAGCCTGTGCTGGCGACGGTATGCCCAGATGGCACGCATGCCAGGTGAGTTGAGGTAGATGGAGAGGTCGCTCGTGGCGGCCGGGTCATGGGCCCGGAAGGCCTCGATGTCCTCGCGATGCTTCTTAAACATGGCTTCCTTCGTATGGGGCTGCTGGTGGTGATGGTACGCCATCCGACAAGAACAGGCACGCCGGGCGGGACTGCGCCCACGGTGGCATGGCTGACGTCACGCCCGCGTCTCGTCGAGCAGACAGACCGCCCAGGCCGCGATCCCCTCGCCGCGCCCCGTGTAACCGAGGCCCTCGGTGGTCGTCGCCTTGATGCCCACATGATCAGGCGGGACGCCGAGCGCACGCGCGACGCGGTGGCGCATCTCGTCCCGGTAGGGGGCGAGCTTGGGCGCCTGGGCGGCGATCGTACAGTCGCAGTCGGCGAGCTCGAAGCCATGGGTCCGGGCGATCTCCATCGCCTTCGAGAGGAGCACGAGCGAGTCGGCGCCCTCGTAGGCGGGGTCGGTATCGGGGAAGAGCTGGCCTATGTCGCCCAGGCGCGCGGCGCCCAGGATGGCATCGGCGATGGCATGCACGCAGACGTCGGCATCGGAGTGGCCGAGGAGCCCTCGCTCGTAGGGGACGTGGACGCCACCGAGGACGAGCTCGCGACCCTCGACCAGCCTGTGGACGTCGAAGCCGTGACCGATGCGCATCTAGCGGCCCCCCTCGTCCGCGAAGGCGCTCGAGAGGCGGGCGTGCAGGACCGCCTCGACGAACGTGAGGTCCTCGGGCACCGTGAGCTTGATGTTGTCGCGCTGGGCGGCCACCATGGCCACGCGCCCTCCCATGCGCTCCACGAGGCTCGCGTCGTCCGTGCCCACGTAGCCCTCCTTGCGCGCCGCCTCGTGCGCGGCGCGGGCGACCTCGCGCCTGAACACCTGCGGCGTCTGGGCGCACCAGTAGACGGAGCGGTCGGGGGTGGCCACGACCACGCCGTCCTCGACGAGCTTCAGGGTGTCGATGGAGGGCTGGCCGCACACGGCACCGGCCAGCGTGACGTCCTCGCGCACACGGGCGCACGAGGCCTCGATGGTCTCGACCGTGACGAGCGGGCGGGCGGCATCGTGGATGGCCACATACGAGAAGCGCGTCGGCACCGCGTGCAC
Source organism: Atopobiaceae bacterium (assembly GCA_022483015.1). Classification (NCBI taxonomy): domain Bacteria; kingdom Bacillati; phylum Actinomycetota; class Coriobacteriia; order Coriobacteriales; family Atopobiaceae; species Atopobiaceae bacterium. The sequence goes on from JAKVOB010000001.1 coordinate 321,579, forward strand.
GCCGGCGCGGGCGGAGTCCTGCCGTGCCTTGCCGGCAGCCACGAGCATGACCGGCACCGAGAGCGTGATGGGGGCCACGACCTCGTCGGCGAAGGCCTCCATGGCGTCCTCGGGGCACACGAGCACGATGGCGCCTATCGAGGGGGCTCGCCCGAAGGCCATGAGCGACCACGAGGCCACGGGAAGGCCAGCCACGTCGACGAGCAGCTTGCCCCGCGGGTCGCCGAAGCGCTCGCCGGAGCCACCGGCCACGATGACGGCGCAGGTGTCACCTGGTACGGCGAGGTCCTCCACGAGCTGGGGAGCTGGTGAGGGGCAGACCTGCATCATTCCTTCTTCCCCCACATGCGGTACAGGCTGTCGGCCAGGATCGTGGGGTTCTTGACGCCCAGCTCGTCGAGGCGGCTGGGGTTCTGCTCGACGTCGTCGAGGATCTCCTGCAGGCTGCCGTACTCGTCGACGAGCTTGTCGGCCATGCCCTCGCGGACCACCGAGATGCGCGACAGGGTGCGCAGCCCCAGCGGCGCCATGACGGAGTCCTCGGTGAGGTCGTCGAAGCCGAGCAGGTGGGCCACGCGCTTGGGCGAGCGGAGCTGGTCCGCCTCGGTGTCGTGGAACTGCTTGCGGATGGAGGCCGCGGCCTCCTCGGAGGAGTCATGGGCGTAGTCGCGGATCATGAGGGTGTACTCCTCGTCCATGTCCCCCACGAGCTGGCTGCGCTGCATCTCGACCGTGCGGCCCGACGTGCCCAGCTCGGAGATGCACGAGTCGAGCTCGTCGGCAGCCGTCATGAGCACCTCGAAGTACGAGAAGATCGTGGCGATGTCGCCCAGGGTGACGTAGTTGTCGAGCTCGAGGGACGTGAGGCGCAGCAGGTTGCGGTCAAGCGACTGACGCGTGGTCTGGAGGGTCACGAGCAGCTGGTTGACGTTGGTCATGACCTCGGCCACCGTGCGGAGCTGGTGCGAGTGCCCGCCGAGGTACACGTTCACCACCTGACGGCGCTCCGACACCGAGATCACCGTGGCGTCGGTGAGCAGGCTCATGCGCGCCGCCGTGCGGTGGCGCATGCCCGTCTCGCTGGTGGGGAGCGACGGGTCGGGGTTGAGGTGGAAGTTGGCGCGGAGGATCTGCGTGAGGTCCTTGTCGATGACGATGGCGCCGTCCATCTTGGAGAGCTCGAAGAGGCGGTTGGCCGTGAAGGAGATGTTGAGCGGGAAGCCGTCGTTGCCCGCGGCGAGGACGGCCTCCTCGTCGCCCACGCAGATGAGGGCCCCGAGGTGACCCGCGATGATCATGTCGAGCGCAAGCCTGAGGGCGGTTCCCTGGCGCCGTGCGCCTGATGGCCTTCTCAAGCCGCTCCGCGGCCTCGCTGTCCTCCACGGGCGTTGCCTCCATGCGCGCACCTCCACCTTAGGCGGGGATGCGCCCCGCCAGAGTCGTCGTCTCCTGCCATCATACGCCCGCCGAGCGGGACGTTCCCCGTCGCGTCCGCAAGCAGCACCTATAAAGTGCCGAACCGCCTGCACGGCGGGGAGGCGTCACGCCTCGGAGGCTGCCGCCCCGTCGGATGTCGACGCGGCCGGGAGGCCTGCGGCACCCGTCGACGGGCCTTCGCCGCCCGACGCCAGCGTCTGGCGATGGCGAGGCGCGGGGATGGTCCCGGTGCCATGGGTGAAGACGATCTTGCCGTCGGAGACGTCCACCTCCACGATGTCGCCCGGCTTCCACTCGCCCGAGAGGAACTCCTCCGAGAGCGGGTCCTCGATGAGGGTCTGGATGGCGCGGCGCAGGGGGCGCGCCCCGTAGGTCGGGTCGGAGCCCTCCTTGGCCACGAGGGCCTTGGCGGCATCGGTGAGCTCGATGGACATGCCCTGCTCGACCAGGCGGTCACGCAGGTCGGCGACCATGAGGTCGACGATGGACTTGAGCTGCTCGTCCGTGAGCGACTTGAAGACCACCACCTCGTCCACGCGGTTGAGGAACTCGGGACGGAAGAGCTTCTTGAGCTCGGACGTCGCGCGCTGCTTGATCTCCTTGTCGGACAGGCCGTGACCGCCCTCGCCGCCGAAGCCCACGGTGGAGGTCTGCGCGATCTCGCGCGCGCCCACGTTGGACGTCATGATGATGACGGTGTTGGAGAAGTCGACCTTGCGGCCCTGGCCGTCGGTGAGGCGTCCCTCGTCCAGGATCTGGAGCAGGATGTTGAAGACGTCAGGATGGGCCTTCTCGATCTCGTCGAAGAGGACGACCGAGTAGGGCTTGCGGCGGACGGCCTTGGTGAGCTCGCCGCCCTCGTCATAGCCCACGTATCCCGGGGGCGCACCCACGAGCTTGGAGACGGCGAACTTCTCCATGAACTCGGACATGTCGAAGGTGATGAGGGCGTCCTCGCTGCCGAAGAGGAACTCGGCGAGCGACTTGGCGAGCTCGGTCTTGCCCACGCCCGAGGGGCCCAGGAAGACGAACGAGCCGCCCGGACGACGCGGGATCCTTGAGGGGGCTGCGGCTGCGGCGGATGGCACGCGCCACGGCCGAGATGGCCTCGTCCTGGCCGATGACGCGCTCGTGCAGCACGTCCTCGCAGCGCAGGAGCTTGGAGGCCTCGGCCTCGGTGAGGTTGGAGACGGGCACGCCCGTGATGGACGAGACCACGTCCGCGATCTCGGGCTCGTCCACGGTGACCACGTTGGCGTCGAGCTTGGCGCGCCAGGCCGCCTCGAGCTCGTCGCGCTTGGCCGAGAGCTCCTTCTCGCGGTCGCGCATGGAGGCGGCACGCTCGAACTCCTGGGCGGAGGCCGCCTGGGCCTTCTCGTCGCGGACCTTCACGAGCTCCTCGTCCACCTGGGCTATCTCGGGCGGGAGCACCATCTTGTGCACACGCGTGCGCGCGCCGGCCTCGTCGATGACGTCGATGGCCTTGTCGGGCAGGAAGCGGTCCTGCACGTAGCGGTTCGAGAGCGTCGCCGCGGCCACGAGGGCCTCGTCGGTGTAGCGCACGTGGTGGTGCTCCTCGTAGCGGCCACGCAGGCCCTGCAGGATCTTGATGGTGTCGTCCACGGAGGGCTCGTTCACGAACACCGGCTGGAAGCGGCGCTCGAGCGCGGAGTCCTTCTCGATGTGCTTGCGGTACTCCTCGGCCGTGGTGGCACCGATGACCTGGATCTCACCACGCGAGAGGGGCGGCTTCAGGATCGAGGCCGCGTCGATGGAGCCCTCGGCAGAGCCGGCGCCGATGATGGTGTGGAGCTCGTCGATGAACAGGATGTCGTCCTTGGACTCGGCGACCTCGTTGATGACGCGCTTCAGGCGGTCCTCGAACTCGCCGCGGTACTTGGAGCCGGCCACGAGGGCCGCCACGTCAAGCGTCCAGATCTGCTTGCCGCGCAGCACGTCGGGCACGGTGCCCGAGGCGATGAGCTGGGCCAGGCCCTCGGCCAGCGCGGTCTTGCCCACGCCAGGGTCGCCCAGGATGAGCGGGTTGTTCTTCTGACGGCGGGCGAGCACCTGCATGATGCGCTCGATCTCGGCGTCACGACCGATCACCGGGTCGAGCTTGCCGTCG